>CALMVI010000094.1 GCA_937873095.1 uncultured Acetobacteraceae bacterium
ATCCTGGGGCTCGGGTCCGACAGCAGCCCGCACGTGTTCGGCGCGCTGCCCGGCGCGTTGCCGCCCGGCACGGCGTGGCGGCTGGCGGGCGGGATCGACGATCCTGCGGCGGCGGTGCTCGGCTACGCGCTGGGCGCCTACCGTTTCGACCTGCTGAAACGGCAGGAGCCCGCCCGTGCGCGGCTGGTCCTGCCGGAAGCTCCCGGCGTGGCGCAGGCGGTGTCGGCGGCGCGGGCGACTTGGCTCGCGCGCGACCTGGTCAACATGCCGGCCAACCTGCTCGGGCCGCAGGAGCTGGCGCAGACGGCGCGCGAGATCCTCGAGTCGGCAGGAGCCAGCGTCGAGATCGTCGCGGGCGCCGAACTCGCCGGGCGTTACCCGGTCGTCCAAGCCGTCGGGTCGGGCTCGGCGCGCGCGCCGGCGGTGCTGGTCGCGTGCTGGGCGGCCGAGGGCGCCGGGGCGGACGCGCCGCTGGTGTCGCTGTGCGGCAAGGGCGTGTGCTTCGACACCGGCGGCTACGACCTCAAGCCGTCCTCCGGCATGCTGCGGATGAAGAAGGACATGGGTGGGGCTGCGGTAGCACTCGGGCTAGCGCGCATGATCATCGACGCGCGCTGGCCGGTCAGGCTGGAGCTGCGACTCGGCTGCGTCGAGAACATGGTGTCCGGCGCGTCCATGCGCCCTCTCGACATTTTGAAAACGCGCGGCGGCACGACGATCGAGGTCGGCAACACCGACGCCGAGGGCCGGCTGGTGCTGTGCGACCTGCTGAGCGAAGCGGCCGAGGGCGGCCCCGCGGCGCTGCTGGATTTCGCGACGTTGACCGGCGCGGCGCGGGCGGCCCTTGGCCCGGACCTTCCGGCACTGTTCTGCAACGATAACGGACTGGCGGAGATGCTGCTGTCGGGCGGGTTGCTGGCCCACGATCCCGTATGGCGGCTACCTCTCTGGGAAGGTTACGATTCCTGGCTTGATAGCCCTGCGGCCGACCTCAATAACGTCTCCGACAAGGCACAGGCGGGCGCAATCGTGGCGGCACTCTTTCTGCAACGTTTCGTGCCTGCCGGCACGCGCTGGGCCCATTTCGATGTTTATGCCTGGAACGATGCCACTGGCCCCGGCCGGCCAGCCGGCGGAGAGGCCCAGGCGATGCGGGCGGCGTTCGCCGGCCTGGAGCGATTCATTTTGCCGGACAAATTTGAACAATAGTTTATGTTGCGGTTTAACGACGACGTCCCAACGTTCTGCTCTGCACGCCCGACTTTAGAACTTTCTTCGTGTTATCCGCTTAGAACGGACACGATCTGAGACGTTTTGAAGAGTTGCGAAAGTGGTCCAGAGGCGTTCAATCGGCTCTGGAGATGAAAGGAAAGTAAAATGGCTGCAGTTCAACAGTCCGACCAGATGGTCGGCATACTTCGCGACACGATCGTGGCGCTGGTTCGGCGGGATGGGCCCGATCTGTCCGCCCGGCAGCTCGGCGTGTTCCTCACGTGCTACCTGCAGGAGGGTGCGCACACCGTGCGGGGCCTGGCCGCCGACCTGAACGTGTCCAAGCCCGCCATCACGCGTGCGCTCGACCGGCTGGGTGAGCTCGACCTGGCGCGGCGCAAGGTGGACCCGATGGACCGCAGGAGCGTACTGGTGCAGCGCACCCTGAAGGGTGCTGCGTTTCTGCGAGACCTGCGTTCGATCATGAACGAGGCGACCAGCACGTCGCGCAAGGCGACCGCGGCCGAGGAACGCCGCAGCAGCCGCGCCCACGGCTGAACCGATCCCCCCACCCCTGCGGCAGGGGTGGGGTTCACCTACCAATCGCGTATGCCCGCACGTCTGGCCCAGGCCAGGACGAGCGCCAGCCAGAGCGTCGGCGGCAGCAGCACGGCGAACGGCACCGCGGGCTTCCAGGCGCCGGCCACCGCGTCGAAGGCCAGGCAGCACACCCCGCCCCAGGCCGCCATCGCCCAGTAGACCGCCGCAATCGCTGCGGCTGGCCGGCCGGCACGGTGCGCCACCTGGTAGAGGTGGCTGCGATGCGCCTGCATCAGGGGGTCGCCTGCCGCCAGCCGCCGCGCCAGCGTGAAGACGACGTCGAACAGGATGCCGGCCAGCAGCATGGGCACCATCAGGACAGACAGCGTCTGCGCGCCGAAATCGGCCGACAGCACGCCGATGACCGCCAGGACGAAGCCGCAGAACTGGCTGCCGACATCCCCCATGAAGATCCTGGCGCGCGGGTAGTTGTACGGCAGGAAGCCCGCGATGCCAGCGGCCAGCACCAGCGACGCCACGTGAACGAACCAGTCGCCCTGCACCCAGCCGATGCCGGCCAGGACCAGGCAGGCGATCGCGACCGAGCCGCTGGCAAGGCCGTTCAGGCCGTCGATGAAGTTGACCGCGTTGGTGGCGAACACGATCCAGGCGGCCGTCAGCGGGACGCCGAGCCAGCCGGTGTCCCAGGCGCCGAACCAGGGCAGGTGCAGCACCCGGAACCGTATGCCGCAGCCGATCGCGACCAGGGCGGCGGCCAGCTGGGCCGCCAGCTTGACGCCCGCCGACCAGCTGCGCAGGTCGTCGGCGTAGGACACCGCGGCGATGCCGACCGCGGCCAGGATCAGCCCCAGGAACGGCGTGTCAGGCACCCTCGCCTGGCCCGCGGTGGCGAACAGCACCGCCATGCCGAACACGAAAGCGGCGGCGATGCCGACGCCGCCGCCCTTGGGCGTCGGCCGGGTGTGCGAACTGCGCGCGCCCGGATGGTCCAGCGTGCCCCACCGTATCATCGCCCGCACGATGGCCGCCGACAGCAGCGCCACCAGGACCGCGAACAGAAGATGGGCCTGCAGCCGCATGCGTCCCCAATCCGACGACCGACCCCCGACGACCGGTGACCGGGCTGATAGCTGACAGAATACAATCCGCGCTATATGCGGCGCGTGAAACCGTCGCAGCGATCCGTCAACCGCATCCTGGTCAACGTGGCGCTCGACGGCGCGCTGGCCGCTGCCGCCGCACCTCTGGCGCGCTGGATCGCCGATCCCGGCGGCGGGCTGCTGCACCCGCTATGGTTCCTGGCCGGCGGCGGCATCACGCTGCTGCTGGGCGGGCTGCCGTTCCGCCTGTCGCAGCAATATTGGCGGTTTTCCGGCTTGTCCGACCTGGTGGGAGTGGTGGGCGGCAGCATCGCGTCCGCGGCGCTGTTCGCGATGCTGCTCGAAGCGACCGGCTTCTCGCTGCCGACGATCACCTTTCCCGCGGTTCACGCGCTGACGCTGATGGTGCTGCTCGGCGCGCCGCGGGTGAGCTACCGGCTGTATCGCGGCCGCACCCGCCGCGCTTCGGACGAAGCCGAGCTGCAGCGGGTGGTCCTGGTGGGCGCAGGCGACGCCGCCGACGGGTTCATCCGGGCCGCGTCGGCCGACAGTTCGACCGGGCTGCGCATCGTGGGGCTGCTGGCCCTGGCCGACCACCAGGCGGGGCGGCGCATGCACAACCTGCCGATCCTCGGCGCCGTCGAGCACCTGCCGGAGGTGCTTGCGCGCCTGGGGGAGCAGCGCCGGCTGCCGTCGGCGCTGATCGTGACCGAGCCCGACTTCCTCGGCGCCCCGCTTGCGGCACTGATCGGCCAGGCCGAAGCGGCGGGCATTCCCGTCCGCCGGGCGCCGCGGCCGACCGCACTGACGGCGGCCGAACGGATCGAGCTGCGACCGGTCGCCATCGAGGATCTGCTGAACCGGCCGCAGGTGCGCCTCGACCGGCCTGGCCTGGAGCGGATGATCGAGGGCAGGCGCGTGCTGGTGACAGGGGCCGGCGGCAGCATAGGATCGGAGATCGCGCGCCAGCTGGCCGCCTGGGGCCCGGCCTGCCTGGTGCTGCTGGACCAGAGCGAATACGCGCTGTGGCAGGTCGACCTCGAACTCTCCGAGCTGTGGCCGGCGGTGCAGCGACGCGCGGTGATCGCCGACATACGCGACGAGACCCGCATGCGCGCGGTGTTCGCCGAGCAGCGTCCCGCGCTGGTGTTCCACGCGGCCGCGCTGAAGCACGTGCCGATGGTGGAGGCCAATCCCCTGGAGGGCCTGCTGACCAACGCCTGCGGCACCCGCATCGTGGCCGACGCGGCGCGGGCCGCCGGCGCGGACGCGATGGTGCTGATCAGCACCGACAAGGCGGTTAACCCCACCAGCCTGATGGGCGCCAGCAAGCGGGTGGCCGAGATGTACTGCCAGGCGCTCGACATCGCGGCGCGCGCGGGCGGCGCCGGGATGACCCGCGCCGACGGCGCCGGAATGACCCGCGCCGAGGGCGCCGCCATGCGGTGCATCACGGTCCGGTTCGGCAACGTGCTGGGCAGCACCGGCAGCGTGGTGCCGCTGTTCCGCCGCCAGCTCGAGCGCGGCGGCCCCCTCACCGTCACCCATCCGGACATGCAGCGCTACTTCATGACGGTGCGCGAGGCGGTCAGCCTGGTGCTGCAGGCCAGCGTGGTGGGCGTCGAGCGGGCCACCCTGCCAGGCGCCGGCCAGGGTGGCGGACAGGGCGGGATCTTCGTCCTGGACATGGGCCGCCCGGTGCGCATCGTCGAGCTGGCGCGGCAGATGATCCGGCTGGCCGGGCTGCGGCCGGACCGTGACGTGCAGATCGTCTATACCGGCCTGCGCCCTGGCGAGAAGCTGTTCGAGGAGCTGTTCCACGGGCGCGAACCGCCGGTGCCGACCGGCCACCCCGGCCTGCTGATCGCCGCCCCCCGCACCACCGACGCCGCAGCGGTCGGCGCCGCGATCGACGAGATCGGCGCGCTGTGCCGGGCGGGCGACATGCGCGCGCTGGACCGGGTGGCGCTGCTGGTGCCCGAACTGACCCGCGACGCCGCGGCGCTGGAGCCTGCCGAATGACCGACGCCGTGGCCTTCCTGGACCTGCACGCGCAGCAGCGCCGCATCGAACCTGCGTTGCGGGCCCGGCTGGAGGCGGTGCTGGCGCATTGCCAGTTCGTGCTCGGCCCGGAGGTGCGCGAGCTGGAGCAGCGCCTGGCCGAGTATGCCGGCGCCGCCCATTGCGTCACGGTCAGCTCGGGCACCGACGCGCTGCAGATCGCCATGATGGCAGAGGGGATCGGGCGGGGCCACGCGGTGTTCCTGCCCGCCTTCACCTACACCGCCACCGCCGAGGTGCCGCTGGTGCTGGGCGCCACTCCGGTCTTCGTGGACGTGGACCCCCACACCTTCCAGATCGACCCCGAGGATTTGCGGTCCCGCATCGCGTCGGTCGAGGCAGAGGGCGTGCTGAAGCCGCGCGCTATCATCGGCGTCGACCTGTTCGGGCAGCCGGCGCCATGGCCAGAGCTGCGCGACGCGGCGGCGGCCAAGGCCTTGTTCCTGCTGGACGATTGCGCGCAGAGCTTCGGCGCGTCGCTGGCGGGGCGCAAGCTCGGCCGCGAGGCGGATGCGACCGCGATCAGCTTCTTCCCGAGCAAGCCGCTGGGCGGCTACGGCGATGGCGGGGCGCTGCTGACCCAGAGTGGGGAGCGCGCGGCGCTGTATCGCAGCCTGCGCACGCATGGCGAGGGCACAACCCGCTACGAGGTGCTGCGGACGGGCATGAACGGCAGGCTGGACACGCTGCAGGCGGCGGTGCTGCTGGCCAAGCTCGAGGTGTTCGACGACGAGCTCTCGCGCAGGGACCGGATCGCCGCCGTCTACGACCAGGCCCTCGCCGGGCGTGTCGGCGTGCCGCGGCGCGTGCCGGACAGCGCCAGCGCCTGGGCCATCTACGCGATCCTGCTGCCGGACGAGGGCGCGCGCGACCGGGTGCAGGCGCGCCTGCGTTGCGAACACCTGCCGAGCGCGGTGTATTACCCGCGCCCGCTGCACCACCAGCCGGCCTACGCCCCGCACCACCGCGGCAACCCCCTGCCCGTTTCGGAAGACCTCGCCACGCGCATCCTGGCGCTGCCCATCCACCCCGACCTGACCGAGGCGCAGGCGCTGCGTGTGGCGCAGGCGGTGCTGCAGGCAACCTGACCCGCGGCCGCAGCTTTACGCATGGCAGCGGAGGCGCACAGCATGTCAGAGATCGAGAAGACCAACGGCAACCCAGACCTGTCCGACGACGCGACCGGCACCAAGCACGGCGTGCCGGCGGGAGCGGCTCAGGAGGAGAGCCACGCCGGCTATGGCGGCACCGACCGGCTGCAGGGCGAAGCGGGCCCATTGCAGCCGGATGCGGCCAAGGATCAGGGAAAGGATATCTGAGGGGAAGGCCGGGGCCTCTGCCCCTGGACCCCGCTGGTTTTGAAACCCCAGACCCACACTTCAATGCATGGGGGTGGGTAGGCGCCTTCCAATGGCGGCGTAAACCCAGATGAAGCTGCCCACGCCCACCAGCAGGTTGGCGGCGCAGATGCCCAGGAACACGCCCCAGACGCCGAACAGCCGCCCGCCGGCCCAGGCCACCGGCACGTTGACCACCAGCGTGCGCGCAACCGACACCGCCACCGCCGACATCGGACGGTTCAGCCCGTTGAACGCGGCGTTGGCGACAGCGATAACCCCGGCAGGGCCGTAGCTCAGCGGCACCAGCGCCAGGTACAGCATCGCGGCCTGGATGACGCCAGGGTCCTCCGTGAAGCGGCTGGCGACCCAGGCGCGGCCGGCGTAGAGCCCGGCCGCCAGCACCACGCCCAGCAAGCCGCAGAACCATGCGGTGACGCGCATCGCCTCGCGCACCCGGCCGAGCTGGCCCGCCCCTGCGTTCTGGCCGGCGAACGGGTTCATCACCGCCGACAGCGCGAAGAACGGCACCATCGCCACCGATTCGACGCGCCCGCCCAGCCCGAACCCTGCCACCACCTCGTGCCCGTAAGGGGCGAGCAGCGCGGTGACGATGCCGGCGGCCAGCGGAATGACCGTGTTGGTCGCCGCAGCCGGTCCGCCGACGCGCAGGATGCGGCGCGACGAGGCCAGGAACTCGGACGGCTCGAGCCGGTCGAAGGCCAGCAGGTCTAGGTGGCGCAGCCGCCAGATGGTCGCGGCCAGTAGCGGCAGCCAGGCGAGCAGGCTGGCGATCGGAGCGCCGATCAGCCCCAGCCCCTGATGGCCGAAGCCGCCCAGGATGGTGAGCGGGGCAATGGCGAGGTTCAGCAGCGAGGACAGGCCGAGCGCCACGCCCTGGAAGGTGGCGTCGCCGGCGGCGCGCGCGGCGCTCAGCCCCACCTGCGACACCAGGATGAGGATCGCGGTCGGGAACCAGACGCGCAGATAGGCGGCGATCAGCGGCACCAGATCCGGCCCGGCGCCGAGCAGCCGGGCCAGCCAGCCCGCGCCCAGCATGCCGAACGCGGCGCAGACCGCGCCCAGCAGGAACGTCAGGATCAGCGCGTCGGCCACAAGCCGCGGCACGCCGGCCGTGCGGGCGCCGAGCGCGCGCGCGATGACCGAGGAAGTGCCCGCGCCGAGCCCGATCGACAGGCTGAGCACGACCATGGTGACCGGAAAGGCGAAGCTGATCGCCGCCAGGGCGGGGGCGCCGAGCCGGCCCACGAACCACGCCTCCGCCAGACGGTAGCCCAGAAGCGACAGCACGCCCCACGCCACCGGAACGGTGAGGCGAAGCAGGGTGGCGCCGACCGGTCCCTCCGTCATCGCGCGGCGTGACGGACGGGCGATGGCTGAGCCGGGTTGCACGATCACGCTGCCTGCCTGTTGACGCTGCCGGTCGCGCCACGCATGGGCGGTCGATGCACGCATTGCTGGCCCATGCCTACCACCTGCTGCTGCTGCCTGCCCACCTGGCGGCGCGGCCGGCCTGGCGATCGCTGGCCGTGTGCCTGGCCTTGGCGGCGGCGGCGCGGCTGGGCCTGGCGCGCCGGGCGTCGCTGCGCGGGTGGCCTGCGCCGGCCGCGGGAGCGCTGCCGGTGATCCTCGCCTGGGCGGTTCTGGCGCCGATGCAGGGCTGGCCGCCGTCGCCGGTGGCGCGGCTGGCCGGGCTCGGCGCGGTCGCGCTGGCAGGCGCCCTGGCGGGCGGCTGGCCGGGGCGGGCGCTGTGCGCGGCACTGGCGGCCTGGTGGCTGCGCGGGGCGCCGCTGGACTGGCCGGGCATCGCCTTCTGCCTGCCGGTCATGGCAGGCCTGGCGGCCGGGTGGGCGGCCGCGCGCCGGCTGGTGGGCGGCGATGCCGGGCCGGGTGTCGCCGCGGGTACTGCGGCGCTGGCGGGCTCGCTCTGGCTGGCCGGCGCCGCACCGCACTGGTCGCATGCCGCCCTCGCACCCGCCTGTGCGGCGTTGGTCCTGCTCGACATGCCGGCAGCGATGCCTTTGCTGGCCGCGCTGACCGTGTCGTTGGCGATGGCCGCGCTGGTCGCATCCGACCGGGGCAGGAGCCTGCCGGTGGACGCCGCGTGCGCAGCGCCGCTGCTGGTGTGGGCGGCCGTCGCCCACCGTCGGCGGAGCGCGCCTGTCGGTCCGGGTGATTTCACCTGAACCGAAGTCGCTCCAGCTTGACCGGGCCGGGCACAGCCTTCATGACGGACGCTTCATGGCTCTCGTAGAAACGCTGCGGCTGGTGCTGGCGCGGCCGCACCGGGCTGGGCACCCGTTCATCGCCGGCGGTGTGGCCGTCATGGTTGCGGGGCTGTTCGTCGGCTACGGCCTGTTCTGGGCCGGGCTGATCTTCGCGGGCTTCTGCCTGTATTTCTTCCGCGACCCGGACCGGGTGGCGCCGTCGCGGCCGGGCCTCGTGGTGGCGGCGGCCGACGGCCGGGTGGTGTCGGTGCAGCGTTCGGTGCCGCCGGCCGAGCTGGATCTCGGGCCCGAGCCGCGCTGGCGGGTGGCGACCTTCCTCTCGGTCCTCAACGTCCACGTCAACCGCACGCCCGCCACCGGCACGGTCAGCCGCATCGCCTACCGCCCAGGCGCCTACCTCAACGCCAGCCTCGACAAGGCGAGCGAGGCCAACGAGCGCAACGCGCTGAGCATCAGGCTCGATGACGGGCGCAGCATGGCCGTGGTGCAGATCGCCGGACTGATCGCGCGCCGCATCCTGTGCGACGTTCGCGCCGGGGACGCGGTGCAGGCGGGGGAGCGTTTCGGGATCATACGCTTCGGCAGCCGTACCGACATCTACCTGCCGCCTGGCGTGCGGCCGCTGGTGCAGGTGGGGCAGACCATGGTGGGCGGCGAAACCGTGATCGCCAGCCTCGCCGGCGCAGGCACGGGCGATTGCTGACATGGACGGTGGACCCCATGCTGCCGGACGGAGGCTGCGCCCGAGGCGCATCAGGCGGCGGCCGCGCTACAAGGGGCCATCGTTCAACCGCATGGTGCCCAGCATCCTGACCCTGCTCGGGCTGTGCGCCGGGCTGACCTCCATCCGCTACGCGCTCGACGCACGATGGCAGGCCGCTGCACTGGCCGTGGTCATCGCGGCCGTGATCGACGGGCTGGACGGGCGGCTGGCACGGCTGCTGCACGCGACGTCTCGCTTCGGCGCGGAGTTCGACAGCCTGACCGATTTCTGCAGCTTCGGGGTCGCCCCGGCGTTCATCCTCTACATCTGGTCGCTGCACGGCGCCAACCGGTTCGCGTTCATCCCCTGCCTGATGTTCGCCGTCTGCATGGCGCTGCGCCTGGCGCGGTTCAACGCGGCGCTGGAAACCTCGCCCAAGCCCGCCTACGCGCAGAGTTTCTTCACCGGCGTTCCGGCGCCGGCCGGGGCCGGGGTGGTGCTGCTGCCGCTGTTCCTGTGGCTGGAGGCGGTGGAACAGGGCTGGGTGAGGATGGCCAACGCGGCCCAGCACCCCGTCTTCGTGGCGCTGATCCTGGTCGGCTGCTCGATGCTTCTGGTCTCCACCCTGCCGGTCTGGAGTTTCAAGAACTTCAAGGTTCCTGCCGAGTATGTGCTAGGGCTGCTGCTGGGCATCGGGTTCTTCGCGGCGCTCCTGGTGGCCGACCCCTGGCTGGCGCTGGCGGCGGCCGGGCTTATCTACGTGCTGATGCTGCCGTTCAGCGTGCGCAGCTTCCGGCGGCTGCGCGCCGAAGCCGAAGATTTTATGGGAGACACGCCATGACCTGGCTCGACCCGCTGGCGCTTGAAGGCCAGCTTTCCGCCGAGGAGATCGCGGTGCGCGACGCCGCACGCGACTACTGCCAGGGCCGGCTGATGCCCGGCATCCTGGAGGCCAACCGGCACGAGACCTTCGACCGGGAGATCTTCCGCGAGATGGGCGGGCTCGGCCTGCTCGGCCCGACCATCGACGGCTACGGCTGCGCCGGCGTCAACTACGTCAGCTACGGCCTCATCGCCCGCGAGGTGGAGCGGGTGGATTCGGCGTACCGCTCGGCGATGAGCGTGCAGTCCAGCCTGGTCATGCACCCGATCTTCACCTTCGGCAGCGAGGCGCAGAAGGAGACCTACCTCCCCGGCCTGGCGCGCGGCGACCTGGTCGGCTGCTTCGGGCTGACCGAGCCGGACCACGGCTCGGACCCAGGCAGCATGATCACTCGCGCCCGCGCGGTCGATGGCGGCTACCGTCTGTCGGGCTCGAAGACCTGGATCACCAACGCGCCGATTGCCGACGTGGCGGTGGTGTGGGCCAAGACCGATGACGGCGTCATCCGCGGCTTCATCCTGGAGCGCGGCATGGAGGGGCTGAGCTTCCCGCGCATCGAGGGCAAGTTCTCCCTGCGCGCCTCGGCCACCGGCATGATCGTGATGGACGGGGTGTTCGTGCCGGCCGGCAACATGCTGCCGGGCGTGCGCGGGCTGAAAGGGCCGTTCAGCTGCCTCAACAGCGCGCGCTACGGCATTTCCTGGGGGGCGATGGGGGCGGCCGAGTTCTGCTGGGAGGCGGCGCGGCGCTACACGCTGGAGCGCCGCCAGTTCGGCCGGCCGCTGGCCGCCAACCAGATCATCCAGCTCAAGCTGGCAGACATGCAGACCGAGATCGCGCTCGGCCTGCAGGGCTCGCTCCGGCTGGGCCGGCTGATGGACGAACACCAGTCCCTGCCCGAAATGGTCAGCCTGATGAAGCGCAACAATTGCGGCAAGGCGCTGGCGATCGCCCGCGTGTCGCGCGACATGCATGGCGGCAACGGCATCTCGGACGAGTACCACGTCATCCGCCACGTGATGAACCTGGAAGCGGTGAACACCTACGAGGGCACCCACGACATCCACGCGCTGATCCTGGGCCGCTGGCAGACGGGCCTGCAGGCGTTCCAGGCGGATGCCGCCGTGGCCGCGCCGGTCAGGCAGGCCGCCGAATAGCGCCAGCCGGCGGCAGCCTGCCGGCGTCGCCGCTCTGACCGATCGGCTCGCTAGAGCATGTTCCGTTCACTTGCGTTCACTCCACAGGCTCTAGCTCGTTGTTTGGCGAGCATCTTCACCCGGTCAGACGATTACGTCTGACCGGGATCTGCTCTAGCCGCCCTAGTTTTGCCCCATTGCCTGGATAGTCGGGCCGCCGGTGGTTCACGGCCGGTCCCTGGGATACCGGTGCAGCCATGTCTGGCTGCAACCCCGTCCAGATGAAGGGAAGACAGACTTGTTCGACGCCAAGGCCACACGGTCGCCCACGAAGGTGATGATGATCCCGTCCGTGTCCGGCGGGATCGGGCATATCTCGCGGACGGCGGCGCTGGCGCGCGCGCTGCAGAAACTCGACCCGCAGGTGGAGGTCGAATACCTGCTCGACATCGCGCGGCTGCGGCCGTTCAACATCGACGCGACGCGGCGCATGGGCTACCGGCCGCGCTTCCTGCCGCTGCTGACGCGCGGCAACCGCGACGCTGCGATCCGTGCCTGCATGGACGACATCGACATCGTGGTCGACGACTGCGCCCGCTACCTGGTGCCGCTGCGCCGGGCGGTGCCGGAGACGCGCTGGGTGACTCTGGCGATGCATCCGGTGCGCGACGAGCTGTTCATGGACTGGCCGATGATGGCGCAGATGGACGCGGTGATCTGGCCCTACGCGCCGCTGATGGAGCTGCCGAGCGAGCTGGACGACATGGCCCACACCATGCTGCGGACCGGCCCGTTCCTGGATGTGGACGACATCCCCGACCGTCAGGCGGCGCGCGCGCAGCTTGGCCTGCCCGCCGATGCGCCGTTCGTGCTGTATGCGCCGCGGGGGTTTCCGTTCGGCCGCGCCTTCGGCCACCGCGTGCTCGCCGGCGCCTACGAGGCGGTCGAGGCACTGCGACGCCGGTCCCACCCGGGGCTGCGGCTGGTGCTGCTGGCGGTCAGCGACCCCGCCGAACTCCGCGGCATCGCCGGGCTGCCAGCGACCCTGCCCGACTGGGTCACGGTGAAGGGCGTGGTGACCCCGCCCGAAGCGCTGTTGCACACCCGCGCCGCCGACGCCGTGATCGGCGAAGGCACCAGCACGATGCACGAGGGCGCCGCGCTGCGCACGCCCCTGGTCCTGGTGCCTGGGCCGATCACCGAGGCGACGCTGCTCTGCGAAGCGCTGGAGCGCGGGGACGCCGCCGTGGTGATTGCGCCGCAGCGCGCGAACACCAGGGCGTTCGTCCGCGCGTTCACCACGGTCCTGACCGACGGCGAGGAGCGGGACGCGATGGTGGGGAGGGCCCATGCGCTGATCACCGGCGGCGGCGGCGCGATGGCAGCGGCGCGCCTGGTCCTGGAGATCGTGGACCGCCATCGCGCCGGACGCGCGCTGGCCGAGCGCACCGAAATCGGGGCCGAGCAGCTGGCCTGACGTCACCGGCTTCGGGCGGCGAAGTAAACGTCGAGCGAGATCCCTGCCCGCTCGGCGAGTTCGGCCCAGTCGAGCGGCGCGCGCTGCCGGAACAGGCGGGCGGACGGGTACCAGGGGCTGTCGTCGCGGTGGCGCAGCCAGCGCCACTCGGCGACGTGGTGCAGCAGCAGCCAGACAGGGCGGCCGAGCGCGCCGGCCAGGTGGGCGCAAGCGGTGTCTATGCTGATCGTGAGGTCGAGCAGGGTCATCAGCGCGGCCGTGTCGGCAAAATCGGCCAGGTGCTCGGACAGCAGGCGGATGCCCAGCCGGCCGGCGGTCTCCGCGTCCTCCGGCCGGACGTCCTTCTGCACGGCGACGTACTCGTAGCCAGGACGGATCAGGGCCGAGAGGGCGGACAGGGGCGCCGAACGGCTGATGGCGGTGTTCGACGGTTCGGAGCCGGACCAGGCGAGGCCGATGCGCGGGCGCGTGCGCGGCCCGATGATGCCCTGCCAGGCCGCCACGCGCGCCGCATCGGCGGCCAGATAGGGCGTGCGCGCGGGAATGGTCTCGACCCGCGTGCCGAAGGCCAGCGGCAACGAGATCAGCGGGCAATGGGCGTCGAACGGCGGCAGGTCGTCATCGGAGTCGATCAGGGCCGCGACGCCGTCCAGCGTCTGCAGCAGGGGCAGCAGAGGCGCCGGCGCCGAGAGGACCACGCGCGCGCCGCCTGCGTGCACCATGGGCGCGTAGCGGCAGAACTGCAGCGTGTCGCCGTACCCCTGTTCGGCGTGCAGCAGGATGGTCCGGCCGGCGATGGGTTCGCCGCGCCAGGGCGGGGTGGGCATGCTGCGGTGCTTGCTGCGGAACGGCGGGTCCATCCAGCGCCATTCGTATTCCCGCCACCCCCGTTCGTAGTCGCCCATGGCAAGGCAGATGGCGGCGGCGTTCCAATGGGCCATGACGAGTTCATGGGCGACCGGCCCGCCATCGGGCGCCTGCGGCTGGCGGGCGATGAACTGGTCGCAGGTGGCGAGCGCGTCCGCGTAGAGGCCGAGACGGGTTTCGGTCGCCGCCTTGTTCTGCCAGGCGAGCAGCAGCGAAGGGTCGCGGGCGATAGCGCGCGCGAAATCACCGCGTGCCTCGGCATGACGGTCCAGCAGCATCAGCGTGTTGCCGCGGCTGAGATGCAGGATGGCGTCGTGCGGGTTCAGGGCGAGTGCCGCGTTGCGGGCGTCGAGGGCTTCTTCCGTGCGCCCGAGCGCGAGCAGGGCGTTGGCGCGGTTGTTGTGCAGCTGCGACAGGCCGGGGTTCTGCCGCAGGGCGCGCTCATAAAAGCCCATCGCGCGCTGGGGGTGACCCTGTTGAAAGGCGATGATGCCGAGGGCGTGCAGCGCGTCGAACAGCTCGGAATGGGCGCGCAGGATGCGTCGGAACAGCCGGTCCGCCTCGTCCAGCCGTCCTTCCATCAACGCCGTCGCCGCGGTCTGCAGCTGGCTGCTCAGCATCGGCAGCACCTCGGCGTAGGGCGGACGAGCGAAGCGATCTCCGCCATCCTTGCGCCGGCCGATCGATTAACGGCGGACGTCGCTTGGCTCCTCCGCCCTTGTAATAGCCGGATTCCCTATATCCGTCTTGCTCCGCAAGGGGCGTC
>CALMVI010000095.1 GCA_937873095.1 uncultured Acetobacteraceae bacterium
TCAGGCCCGATGCGACGGGGCAGGAGCTGGCCAGGCTGGAGGCGGCGGTGCAGAAGTCGCGCAGGCAGCTGGGCAAGCTGCGCGCCAGGCTGACGGTGCTGCCGGAGGACAGCCAGCACGAGATCGCGCCGCTGATCGACGCCTACCTGCAGATGCTCGGGCCCTCGCGGCTGCTGCGGCAGGCGCGACGCCGGATCACCGAAGGACTCGTCACCGCCGAAACCGCGGTGATGGACGAGATCGAGGCGCTGGCCCAGGCGATGCTGTCGGTGGGCGCGCCGGACGGCGGCCGGGACGAGGGCGACGCGCGTCAGCGGCGTGCCGACGAGATACGCGAGACCGGCCGGCGGCTGCTGCGCAACCTGACCCAAACCGGCTTCAGGAGCTTCGCCGGCGTGCCGCAGGGCGCGATCCTGGTCGCCGAAACGCTGCGCCCGGCCGATGCCGCGCTGATCGACCCCGCACGCGTCGCGGGGCTGGCGACCGAGGAGGGAGGCGCGGACGGGCACACCGCCATCATGCTGCGCGCGCTGGCAGTGCCCGCGGTGCTCGGCGTGCAGGGCATCCTGGAGGCCGCCCGCACCGGCATGACGGCCGTGCTGGACGGCAGCGCGGGCAGGATCGTCGTCAACCCGGACCCGGCGGCGCTGGCCACGGCGAAGACGGACCTGGCGGGCTACGCGCGCGAGCGGCAGCGCCTGGCGCGCTTCCGGCGGCTGCGTCCGGAGACCACGGACCACGAGCTGGTGGAGCTGCAGGGCAACCTGGAACTGCTGGCCGAACTGCCGCTGATCGCCCAGTCGGGTGCGTCAGGCATCGGCCTGTTCCGCACCGAGTTCCTGTTCATGAACCGCGAGACCCTGCCCGACGAGGCGGCGCAGGCCGAGGCGTACCGCACGGTGGTCGAGGCGATGGACGGCGACGGCGTGACCATCCGCGTGCTGGACTGGGGCGGCGAGAAGGATATCGACGCGCTGGTGGCGCACGGGCTGGTGCCCGACACGCTGGACCACAACCCGGCACTCGGCGTGCGCGGCCTGCGCCTGCTGCTGCGCCAGCCCGAGCTGTTCGAGACGCAGCTCGCGGCCATCCTGCGGGTCGCCCGCTTCGGCGCGGTCAGGGTGCTGCTGCCGATGGTGACGAATGCCGCCGAGGTGCGGGCGGCGCGCGAGGTTTACGAGCGCGTGGCCCGCCGGCTGCGCCGCAGGGGCGAGAAGCTGCCGGACAAGCTGCCGCCTTTCGGCATCATGATCGAGACCCCGGGCGCGGCGCTGGCGGCCGACGCCCTGGCGCTGGAGGCGGATTTCTTCGCCATCGGCACCAACGATCTGGCCATGTACACCCTGGCGGTGGACCGTGCGGCGACCGACGTCGCAAGCCTGTACAACCCGCTGCACCCCGCGGTCCTGCGCCTTATCCAGTTCGCGACCGAGGCGGCGCTGCGAATGCGCATGCCGGTCAGCGTCTGCGGCGAGATGGCCGCCAATCCGGCCTGGACGCCGCTTCTGCTGGGCCTGGGGCTGCGGTCCTTCAGCATGAACGCGTCCGCCGTGCCGCGGGTCAAACAGGCGGTCAGGGCGGTGTCGATCGACGCCTGCGCGCGGTTCGCCGGGCGGGTGATGCGGCAGTCGGATGCCGAACGGATTCTGGAGCTGGTGCGGGAGTTCGCGCCGCAGCTCTGAGGTTAGGCGGCGCTGCCCCTGGACCCCGCTGGGGTTTGAACGCCCGATCCCTGCGTATTGACGGCGGCACTGGGTTAACCAATGGTCCGCGCCTTGGATGCAGCGGATGGTCGCGGACGTGCCGGTCTTGTCGTTGAGCCAACCGGCCGGAGCCTCGCGATGACGGCCGGCGCAGACACCCGGCCGGCCGGGCAGCCGGCCGGGTCCTGGGGCGTTCTGGCCTTGCTGTTCCTGGCCAACACGTTCAACTTCTTCGACCGCACGATCCCGGCCATCATCGCCGAGCCGGTGCGGCTGGAGTTCGGGCTGAGCGACGCTGAGCTCGGCCTGGTCGCGGCCGCCTTCACCATCGTCTACGCCATCGCGGGGGTGCCGCTCGGCCGGCTGGCGGATACAGGCTCGCGCAAGCTGATCATGGCGGCGGGGCTGGCGGTCTGGAGCCTGGCCACCGGCCTGAACGGCTATGCCTGGAGCTTCGCGTCCATCCTGGTCCTCCGCATGGCCGTCGGCATCGGCGAGGCGAGCTATGGGCCGGCTGCGATGTCGATGGTGGGCGACCTGTTCCCGCCCGGCGGCCGGTCGCGCGCGATGGGCATCTACATGCTGGGCCTGCCGGCCGGCCTGATGCTCGCCTTCTTCACCGTCGGCGTCATCGTCAGGGCGACAGGCAGCTGGCGCACGCCGTTCTTCGTGGCCTTCGCGCCTGGTCTCCTGCTCGCCGCCGCCTTCTGGCTGGTGCGGGAGCCGCGTCGCGGTGCGGCTGACGGGGCGGCATCGCCGCCCGCCCGCGTCGCCCGGCCGATCTGGCAGGTGGTGCGGAACCGGACGGTGCAGTGGATCATCCTGTCCGGCATCGCCGCCAACTTCTCGGCCTACGCCGCCAACAGTTTCCTGGTGCCGCTGCTGCAGCGCTACGACGGCTTGCCGCTGGCCCGCGCCGCCGCGGTGACCGGCCTGATCGTCGGCGTGGCCGGCCTGGTCGGGTTGACGGCAGGGGGCTGGGCCGCCGACCGGATTCATCGGCGGTCCGAGAGGGGGCGCCTGCTGTTCGGCGCGGCCAGCATGGCAGCCGCCGCGCTGGCGACCTGGTACGCGCTGTCGCTCGGCAGGAACGCGACCGGCGCGTTCACCGCGATCTTCGCCGCCGGCTGGCTGCTGCAATACCAGTATTACACCTGCGTCTACCCGGCGATCCAGGACGTGATCGAGCCGCGGCTGCGGGCGACCGCCATGGCGGTGTATTTCGCCTGCCTCTACCTGCTGGGCGGGGCGTTCGGGCCGGTATTCGTGGGCCTGCTGTCGGACCACTACGCCCGCCGGGCGATGCAAGCGGCAGGCGCTGCCGTCGTGAACCCGGCGTTCAGGGCGGAAGGGCTGCACGGCGCGATGTATCTGGTGCCGGCAGCGTTGCTGGCGACCGCCGTCTGCCTGCTGTTCGCTTCGCTGACCTTCCGGTCCGATGCGGCGGCGATGCAGCGCAGCATGGCGGTGCAATGACGCGGCGGCCCGCTCTGCGTCCCGCCTGTTCGAGGATTTAGGATGCCGCATTTCGGCGATTACCAGAACGAGATCTATTTCGGCGGGCTGAGGGGCGTTGTTCCGCCCTACCCCATCCGTTTCGAGGAGCTGGAGGCGCGCGCGCATGCGGCGATGCCGGCCAGCCTGGTCTCCTACGTCGCCGGCGGGTGCGGCAACGAACGCACCCAGGACGTCAACGTGACGGCGTTCGACGATTGGGGGCTGATCCCCAGGATGTTCGTGGGCGCGGCCAAGCGCGACCTGTCTGTCGAGTTGTTCGGGATGACGCTGGCCTCGCCGCTGTTCATGAGCCCGGTCGGCGTGATCGGGCTGTGCCCGACCGACGGCCATGGCGACGTCGCGGCCGCGCGCGCGGCTGCCCGCACCGGGGTGCCCATGGTGGCGTCCACCCTGATGGTCGACCCCATGGAAACGGTAGCCGCGGCGCTGGGCGACACGCCTGGCTTCTTCCAGCTCTATACGCCGAACGACCGCGCCTTGGCCGAAAGTCTGGTGCACCGTGCCGAGGCGGCGGGCTTCAAGGGCATCGTGGTGACGCTGGACACCTGGCTGACGGGATGGCGGCCGCGCGACCTCGCCACCGCGAACTTCCCGCAGCTTCGCGGTCTTTGCCTGGAGAACTACTTTTCCGATCCGGTGTTCCGCGCCATGCTGGCCAAGCCGCCAGAGGAGGATGTGCCTGCGGCGACGCGGCACTGGGCGAGGGTGTTCGGCAACCCGCTGACCTGGGCAGACCTGCCCTGGCTGCGGTCGATGACCGACCTGCCGCTGCTGATGAAGGGGATCTGCCACCCGGACGACGCCAGGCGGGCGATCGATGGCGGGGTGGACGGCATATACTGCTCCAACCATGGCGGCCGGCAGGCCAATGGAGGCATCGCCGCGCTGGACTTCCTGCCGGCCGTGGTGAAGGCGGCGGGTGCGGTGCCGGTGCTGTTCGATTCCGGCGTGCGCACCGGCGTGGACGTGATCAAGGCGCTGGCCCTGGGCGCCGCAGCGGTGGGCGTCGGCCGGCCCTACGCCTACGGCCTCGCCCTTGGCGGCGAGGAAGGTGCGGTGCACGTGCTGCGCTGCCTGCTGGCGGAGGCGGATCTGACCATGGCGGTCGACGGCTACCCGACCGTGGCGGACCTGCGGGCGGACGCGCTGATGAAGCTTCGTTAGAGCGGGTCAGGCTGACTATGTCAGCCCGACCCGCTCTAACTCCTGCTTCGGCGTGCAGCTTTATCACCCAGACTGATTCCAGCCTGGGTGATGCTGCTCTAATCCTTTGGACGCCGGCTCAGGCCCGGGCTATGGGTTGTGCAGGACCGAGCGTCCACAACCTGCGACGCAGGCAACATGGGAGGCGACAATGCAGAAAATCGTCATGGCCGCACTTGGATTGCTGACTGCGACGCCGGTGTGCGCCGCCGAACAGGGCGTGCTGACCTACCACAACGGCGACAACCGCCACGGGCTGTACGGCGCGCCCGGCCTGACCGCGTCGTCTGCGGCGGGCCTGCATCCTGACGCCGCCTTCCACGCCAGCTTCTCCGGCGCCGTGTACGCCCAGCCGCTCTACTGGAACCCGCCCGGCGCCGCGGCGCCGCTGCTGATCGTGGCGACCGAGGGCAACCTGATCCTGGGACTGAACGCCAACACCGGCGCGACCGTCTGGCAGACGCAGCTCACAGCCTCGGTCACGTCGAGCGAGCTGCCCTGCGGCAACATCAACCCCGAAGGCGTGACCGGCACGCCGGTGATCGACCCGTCCACCGGCACGGTCTATTTCGACGCGCTGACCGAGACGGCGAACGGTCCCCGCCAACTGGTGTACGGGCTGTCGGCCAGCACCGGCCAGGTTGCCGCCGGCTGGCCGATCGACGTGCAGGCCGCCCTGGCCGGGCAGGGCATCACCTTCGACAGCCTGACCCAGGGCGAGCGCAGCGCGGTGCTGTCGTTCAAGGGCGCGATCTACGTCGATTACGCCGCCCGTTCGGGCGATTGCGGCACCTATCACGGCACGGTGGTGCAGCTGCAGACCTCCACGCCTGCGGTGACCGGCTACTGGGCGACGCGCGGCTCCGGCGGCGGCATCTGGGCGCAGGGCGGTGCCGCCGATGACGGGTCGTCGATCTTCGTCACCACCGGCAACACGTTCAACGCCGACAACGACTGGATGGACGGGGAGGCGATCCTGCGCCTCAAGCCAGGGCTGGCGCACTCGACGGCGACCAGGGATTTCTACACGCCGTCCAACTGGCAGTCGCTCGACAACGCGGACGCCGATCTCGGCGGCACGGAGGCGCTGCCGCTGCAGGTCCGCTCGAGCTCCGGCGAGGACGTGCCGCTGCTGATCGCGATGGGCAAGGACGGCAACGCCTACCTGGTGAACCGCGCCAACATGGGCGGCATCAACGGGCAGGTTGCGGTCATGTCGGTGTCCAACGGCGGCATCATCACCGCGCCTGCGGTCTATAACGAGGATGGGGCGACGCTGGTGGCGTTCACCAGCTATAGCGGGCTGTCCTGCTCGGGCACCAACATCACCATGCTGAGCGTGGCGGGCAGCGGCTCCGCCCCGATCTCGATCCTGTGGTGCTCGGCCTTCGACGGCGCCGGCGCGCCGATCATCACGACCAGCGGCGGCGGGTCCAACCCGCTGGTCTGGGTGCCGGGGGCCGAAGGCCAGAACGTCAACCAGCTGTACGGCTTCGACGCGGTCACCGGGGCGACCGTGTTCGGCGGCGCCGGAACCTCCATGCAGGGGCTGCACCACTTCCAGACGCTGATCGCCGCCAACCATCACCTCTATGTCGGCGCGGACAACACGGTGTACGCCTTCACCTGGTAGGACTTCGATTCGGCGCCGCGGGACGGCAGAGCGTCCCCTGGTGCCGACTGCAGGCGGGAACAATGCCGATTACCCATGTCGAAATACGCTGCTTCCGCTTCGCCTGTCCCGAATGCGGGATGACGGACGCGGAGCTGGGCCATCTTGCGACCGACGACGAGATACACTGCATGGTGTGTCTGGTCGATGACGAGCGGCACGTGGTGCTGCGCCGCTGGCTGGTGGAAGACCACGGGCAGGGCTGATCCCGCCGGCCGGGCAGGCAAGGGGCAGGCGGAACGGTGCAGCCGACTGACACGGCCGCGCCGTGGCGCTAGAGCATGTTCCGTTCACTTGCGTTCACTCCACAGGCTCTAGCTCTTTGTTTTGCGAGCATCTTCACCCGATCAGACGATTCCGTCTGATCGGGATCTGCTCTAGATTGGTCCGATGGACGCCCTGACCGAGCCGCCGCCAACGCGCGCGCGCCACATCGCCGACATCCTGCTCGGCCGCATGGTGACGCTGAGCCTTGCGGCCGCCGCCGCAGGGCTGGGAGTGGGCAGCTTCTTCCTGATGTCGAGCGGGGCGCCGCTGGCGATCCGGCCGAACCTGGTCACCGCCCTGCTGATCTCAAACGTGTCGGTGCTGCTGCTGTTGGCGGCCTCGCTGGCGGGGCGGCTGACGCGGGTGTGGGTGGAGCGGCGGCGCGGCTCTGCCGGCTCGCGCCTGCATGTGCGGCTGGTGCTGCTGTTCTCGGTCGTGGCCGTCATTCCGACCATTGCGGTGGGGGTGTTCGCGACCGCCTGGTTCTCGCTCGGCATCCAGTTCTGGTTCAACGACCGCATCCGCACCGCGCTGAAGGAGGGGTTGCAGGCGAGCCAGGGCTACCTGTCGGAACACCGTGACACCATCAAGACCGACGCGCTGGGGATGAAGTCCGACCTGGAGCGGGCGGGGCGCGCGATGTTCGACCAGCCCGACGCCTTCCGCCAGGTTCTGGAAACGCAGACCGCACTGCGCGGCCTGGACGAGGCGGTGATTTTCGTACCCGAAACCGGTCAGGTGCAGGTCAGCGCCGGCCTGATGGCGGGCATCGGACCGGGCAAGGTGCCGCCGGGGGCGATGGAGGCGGCGCGCAGCGGCGAGGTGCCGGTCTTGGGCAACGGGGCGGACACCGAGGTGCGCGCGCTGGTGCAGCTGAACTCCACCCCGCCGCTGATGATGATGATCGAGCGGCCGGTCGACCCCAACATCCTGGCCCACATGCACAGCACCGAGGATGCGGAGGCGCAGTACGAGCGGCTGGACCAGAACCGCGCCAGCCTGCAGGTCACCTTCGCGCTGATCTTCGCCCTGGTGGCGCTGCTGGTGCTGGCAGCCGCGATCTCGCTGGGCCTGGTGATGGCCAACCAGATCGCCCGGCCGGTCGGGTGGCTGATGCAGGCGGCCGAGCGGGTGCGCGGCGGCGACCTGGCGGTGCGGGTGCCGGAGATACCGAGCGACGACGAGCTGGCCGGGCTGTCGCGCGCGTTCAACCGGATGACCAGCCAGCTGAACGCGCAGCGCAGCGAGCTGATGAGCGCCTACAGCCAGATCGACGAGCGGCGGCGGTTCACCGAGACGGTGCTGGCGGGCGTTTCGGCGGGCGTCATCGGCCTGGACGGTCAGGGGCGCATCGAGCTGCCCAACCGGGCGGCCAGCGCCCTGCTCGGCATCGACCTGCTGGGCCTGACCGGCCAGAAGCTGTGCGAGCGCGTCCCCGAGATCGGCCCGCTGCTGTCGCAGGGCATGGCGCCGCCGTCCGGCCCGGTGACCGGCGAGATACAGATCGGGCGCGCGCAGCGCCGCACCCTGCTGGTGCGCATCAGCCCCGAGCTGAAGGGCGGGCGGGCGCACGGCTTCGTGGTGACCTTCGACGATATCACCGAGCTGCAATCGGCGCAGCGCAAGGCGGCCTGGGCGGACGTGGCGCGGCGCATCGCCCACGAGATCAAGAACCCGCTGACCCCCATCCAGCTTTCCGCCGAGCGGCTGAAGCGCCGCTTCTCGCGCGAGATCACGTCCGACCCCGACACCTTCGTGCAATGCGCCGACACGATCGTGCGGCACGTGGGCGATATCGGCCGCATGGTGGACGAGTTCTCCGCCTTCGCCCGCATGCCGCTGCCGGTGATCCGGCCAGAGGATGTGGGCCGGGTGGCGCGCGAGGCGCTGATCCTGCAGCGCAGCGCGCACCCCGAAATCGTCTGGAGCACCGACATCCCCGAACGCGGCCCTGTCGCACCCTGCGACCGGCGGCAGCTCGGCCAGGCGCTGACCAACCTGCTGGTCAACGCGGCCGACGCGGTGGCGATGCGCGCGCGCGCCGACGGCACGCCCGGCCACATCCAGCTTTCGGTGATCGAGACCGAACGCGAGGTTCGCATCGCGGTCGCCGATGACGGGGTGGGGTTGCCGCCCGACCGCGCCAGGCTGACCGAGCCCTACGTCACCCACAAGCCGAAAGGCACGGGATTGGGGCTTGCCATCGTGAAGAAGATCATGGAGGACCATGGCGGATCGGTCACACTGGATGACCGTTCAGGCACAGTGGATGCCACGAACGGCGCCGTGGTGACGTTGGTCCTGCCCAGGGTTCCGTCCGAGGAGGCGGTGCTGCCGACAACGCCGCCCATGGCGGAGCCCGTGCTCGCGAAAGGTGCCGATGGCGCATGAAATCCTGATCGTCGACGACGAGCCGGACATCCGGCTGCTGATCGACGGGCTGCTGCGTGACGAGGGATACGAAACCCGACAGGCGGGCGACGCAGACGCGGCGATCGCCGCGTTCCGCGCGCGACGGCCCTCCCTGGTGCTGCTGGACGTGTGGCTGCAGGGGTCGCGGCTGGACGGCCTGGGCATCCTGAAGACCCTGCACCGCGAGGAGCCGACGGTGCCGGCGGTGATGATTTCCGGCCACGGCACGATAGAGACCGCGGTGACGGCGATCCAGCACGGCGCCTACGACTTCATCGAAAAACCGTTCCAGTCCGACCGGCTGCTGCTGATCGTCCGCCGCGCGCTGGAGGCGTCCAAGCTGGCGGCCGAGAACGCCGAGCTGCGGCTGCGGGCGGGGCAGGAGGCGACTGTGACGGGCGCCAGCCCGGCGATCAACGCGGTGCGCAGCCAGATCGAGCGGGTGGCGCCGACCGGGTCGCGCGTGCTGGTGACGGGGGCGGCGGGCAGCGGCAAGGAGGTGGTGGCGCGGATGATCCACGCCCGCTCCCGCCGCGCGGACGGCCCGTTCGTGGCGCTGAACTGCGCGACGCTCAATCCTGGGCGGTTCGAGGAGGAGCTGTTCGGCGTGGAGGCGGGGCAGGACGTGGGCGCGGCGCCGCGGCGGCCCGGCGTGCTGGAGCGCGCGCATGGCGGCACGCTGCTGCTGGACGAGGTGAGCGACATGCCGCTGGAGACCCAGGGCAAGATCGTGCGCGCGCTGCAGGACCAGACGTTCGAGCGCATCGGCGGGTCGAGCCGGGTGAAGGTGGACGTCCGCGTGCTGGCGACAACGAACCGCGACCTGCAGGCCGAGATCGGGGCAGGCCGGTTCCGCGAGGATTTGTATTACCGTTTGGCGGTGGTGCCGCTGCGGCTGCCGGGCCTGCGCGAGCGGCGCGAGGACATCCCCGACCTGGCGCGGCATTTCCTGGCTCGCGCCGCCGAGAACGCGGGGCTGCCCGGGCGCGAGCTGTCGGCCGACGCGCTGACGACGCTGCAGGCCTATGAGTGGCCGGGCAACGTGCGGCAGTTGCGCAACGTGATGGACTGGCTGCTGATCATGGCGCCCGGCGGCCCGTCCGAGCCGATTCGCGCCGAGATGCTGCCGCCCGAGATCGGCTCGGGCGCGCCGGCGCTGCTGAACTTCGACGCCACGGCCGACGTGATGGCGCTGCCGCTGCGCGAGGCGCGCGACATGTTCGAGACGCAGTACCTGCAGGCGCAGCTGCTGCGTTTCGGCGGCAACATCTCGCGCACCGCGGGCTTCGTGGGCATGGAGCGCAGCGCGCTGCACCGCAAGCTCAAGCAGCTCGGCGTAAACAGCGAAGACCGTGTCCCCGCCTCGTAGGGTGGGGTGCGCTTTGGCACCCCGCCAAGCCGCGCGCACCCCACCCCATCACCCGCCGCGTGATGGTGGGATGCCAGAGCGCCTCGTAGGTTGGGGTGCGCTTGGGCACCCCACCAAACCGCGCGCACCACGTCCCATCACCCGCCGCGTGACGGTGGGATGCCGAAGCGCCTCGTAGGGTGGGTGCGCTTTGGCACCCCACCAAGCCCCGCGCACCCCGTCCCATCACCCGCCGCATGATGGTGGGATGCCAACGCGCATCCCACCCTACGGAGACCCCATGAACCGCCTTGCCATCGCACTTACCGGAGTTTTTCTCATGGCCAGTTCTGCGTCCGCTGCGGACACGTACGTTACCCTGTCGTCGGGCGTCGGCTACCACGACGAGGTGGTGGGAACCGGGCCTGAGCCGAAACCGGGGCAGACGGTGCGGGTGCACTACACCGGCTGGCTGTACGACGGGCAGAAGGGCGCCAAGTTAGACAGCTCGCGCGACCGCGGCGCGCCGTTCAGCTTCGTCCTCGGCACCGGTCAGGTGATTCCCGGCTGGGATGTGGGTGTGGCCACCATGCATGTGGGCGGCCGTCGCACGCTGATCATCCCGCCCGAGCAGGGCTACGGCGCACGCGGCGCGGGCGGCGTGATCCCGCCCAACGCGACGCTGATGTTCGACGTGGAACTGCTGGGCGTCCAGTAGGGGCGAAAACCCTCGACGGGCAAGGAGGTGGTCGATTTCATCCAGCTGACGACAGTCCATGGGGACACGCTGGCGGCGTCGTCAGGAGTGCTCGTCTCCTGCGGCGGTCCGGTGCATGGCGATACGGTTCCCATCGTCGCCTGCCTGCGCGGGTCGTCCCTGGTGATGACGGCGAACGACGAGCGCGGGGCGGCTTTCTCGCTGGCCGGGAGGGCGCGGCGGACGCCGGTCCTGGTCCTGGACGCGGTGCCCGCGCCTGACGGGCTTGTCCTGGTCGATCCTGCCACCCGGACGTATGTGACAGGCAGGCCGCTGGACGGCGCGGCCAACCGGCCGCTGGCGTTCATGACCGACGAGGTCAATGCCTGGGAATGTTTTCCGTGGTCCGCCATGGCCGCAGAGCTGGTGCGTCCGGCGGCTGCAGCGCGGATCGGGGCTGCGCTGACCCTGCTCGACGGGGTGTTGGATGTCGAGCGGCTGCGCCGGTTTCTGGTTGCTGGGCATCGGCATGCGGCGGGCGTGCTCGATGCGGCGCTGCCCGTGCTGCCGACCCGCGCGCTGGACGAAATAGCCGCCCGCATCGTCGCCGACGACGGGTTGCGTGCCGAACTGGCGCACGCCTACCCCGAAGACCCGTGGGCGCAAACGGCGCTGCCGGCGCTTGCCGAGTGGCAGCGCGCACAGCCTGCGGCGACGCGGCGGCGCTTGCGGATCGGCCCAGACCTGGACTGCCTTGGGGCGCAAGGCAGCACTGGCGACTACGCCTCGTTTCCGCACGCCTGCAACGCGCGCGCGCGACGCGCGACGCGGCCGCACAAAGGGCCGGCGGTGCTGTCCACGGCGCGCAACGAAGGCATCTACCTGATCGAATGGGTTGCCTATCACCGGCTTCTCGGCGCCGAAACGATTGTCGTCTACAGCAATGACAATCAGGACGGGTCGGACGTGCTGCTGGCTGCGCTGGCCGATGCGGGCGTGATCACCTGGGTCGACAGCGAACTGAGCGGCGGTTCGGGCAGGGCGCAGTTCAAGGCCTACGGCCATGCGCTCGGCTGCATGCCCGACCTGCTCGCCCATCGCTGGGTGCTGGTCATCGACATCGACGAGTTCCTGGTGCTCGACCGCTCGCGTTTTGCTGGACTGGCGGAGTTTTGCGACTGGCACGACCGGTGCGGCGCCGACACGGTGGCGATCAACTGGCAGTTCATGGCGCCGGAGGCCGTGGGAGACCCGCGCGACGTGCCGTTGACCCGGCGCAACACGCGCGTGCTCTCGCAGGAGCAGTGCGGCGAGGGCGTTCGCCTCGTCAAGTCGATGTCGCGCCCGAACCGCATCGCGCATTCCGAGGCGCATGTTCCCTATGCGGACGAACGCAGCCGGTTGACGACGAACCATGCGGGCGGCCAGCCGCATTCCTGGCGCTTCCCGCCGGAGGGCCACTCCGCGTCGCCGAAGTTTGCCGACCACGTCAACACCGGTCCGGCCGTGATCAACCATTATCTCCTGAAATCGGCGCCGGAGTTCGTTTGGAAGATGGCGCGCAACAGGGGCGACTACGTCGTTCAGAAAGGCGAGGCGCCCGGACCCATGCTGGAGACCGAGGCGGAGGGCTTCATGCGGGGTTTCCTCGCACGTGGCTTGAGGCGTGACGACCGCGCGATCACCGGCATGCCCGGGCTGGAGCAAGAGATGGCACGGCTGACAGCCCTGCCACGGATCGGCGAGGCGGTTGAGGAGATCCGCCGTCATTTCGGTTTGCGGATGATAGGATTGCGCGCCGGCTACGCGCATGCGCCGGTGACTGCTGCTTGGAACGACGAGGCGCGTGCGTTCCTGAGGCTGGCTGGGTGTGTTCCGGGATCGTGATCGTTAAACGTTGCCCAGGTCGACAGCAACATGCAACATAACTGGGCAACCAGACAGAACACCTTTTCATTAAACGCTCGAGAAGACGACCGCCCTCAAGTTAAGTAGCTTCGTTCACCAGACCCAGGCAGAGATATGCTCGGTTGTCTGATCGTACGTTTTCGTCTGTCTTAATACTGTCGGAGTATAAGATGACTCGTCATGAATTTACGCTATTTTGCTTGTTGCTTCCGGTGGGTTCCGCGGCTCAAACATCGCTCACTTATCAAAGTGCAACAGGTCTTTCCGTTAGGTCCGCTATACCGACAAATAGTTCATCCGGAACGTACTTTGGTTTGAACACTTATCCTCTTCCTGCAAGTGTAGCTTTGCCTACCGGTCATACAAACATTAATTGTGACACTCGCGGCTGGAACTTAAGCACAACATGCCTCGGGGTTGTCGCCAACTACCCTTTGGATTCGTCTGGTCAGCCGCATCAGGCGGGCGGTATGGGCGGCATCTGGAATGTGATGTCCCAAGTCGCCCCAGGCTCCTATCTGGGGCAAGACACAAGCGCATTTCAGATAACAAACGAGAGTATTATTCCAGTGGCTACAAAGCAGCCGGTTTCCGGCTATTCGCTAATAAATGTCACAAACTTGAACGGACAGAGCCAGCAGGTCTGGAAGGTGACCTTTTCTACTCCACTCACGGCTTCGCAGGTAGCGGCCATTGTCCCGTCGATGAGACTTCAAACCAGTGACAAATTCGCCGGCTACACGCTTCCTCTGGGTCTTAAGCTCAATGGCAATCCCCTGCCTATAGTGGATCCAAATGGAACATACATTTATAGCGATCGTTTCGATAACGCGGCCGGAGGCGGACCGTATAGTCCGACACCGACCGGAGCCACCTTGTTGATCGACGAGAATCTACTCGTCGAGGACGTTTATAGCAACTGGGAGATCAACGACAACGACACTGCAGGTACCGCGATTACGTGGGAAGCCGCAATGATCAATGATAAGACAATGACACCGTCGTGGAGCAACTTGGATCCACTAAATGATAGTCCGGCGACTGTCGGTTTCCTCGTTTACGGACTTTCAGATAACGGCACTGGCAATGGAACGATTGGTGCTGGCTATATTGCAAGTACGAGTTCAAACGGGACAGAGAAAAGAGGCTTCGTCGCACGTAACATGCCTATGACAAACAGTGGCCCGACGACAGGCTTCGACTGTCCCTTTCCTAACTACTGCTTCAAGTCGGAACAAAATCCTGCTTCTGGAAATTATGTTTTCGAGCATCAGCCCGGCGGTTCAGGGCCACTTTCGTCTTTTATCGATACCTACGGGAATGCTGGCTTCAACCAAGTATGGGCCAGTGCTTCAACGGGTACGGCGATTGCGGTAGGACCAAGCGGAGCGTATCATTTTCAAGTGGTAGGGCGCGGTTACGCGAAGGCGCGGCGCACGGCCTCGGTCTCGTTCGCAGGGAGCAGCGACAGGCGACGGAACAGGTCGATCAGCACGATGCTGACGTTGAACTTGAAATCGTCGGTGTCGCGCACCGTGTCCAACACGCGCTGGATCGGCCACAGCTCGAAGGCGGCCACCTCGCCGTCGGCCGGGCGCGGCCGCACGTGGTCGGGCAGCAGAAGGTCGTAGCAGTGCAGCCGGTCGCGGCGTAGGCCTTCCGGGCGGGCCATGGCGTAGGCGACGACGCACGCATGGCGCGCCTGGCACATCGTCGGCTCGTCCAGGCCGGCTTCCTCCGCACCCTCCTTGACCAGGGTCTGCGCCGCGGTCAGGCCGGCGGGGATGCCGCCGGCGACCAGGTGGTCGAGCTTGCCGGGGTCCATCAGCCGGTCGGGCGCGCGGCGGCCGACCCACAGGTACAGCCCGTCCGCGCGACGCACCAGGCCGTTCACGTGCACGCCTTCGGCCTGGATGCCGAACCAGGGCAGGGCGCCGCGGTCCACGGTGGTCAGGACCGGGCCGCCGGGGACGGCGCGCACGTCGAACGCCTCGCCGCGCCAGGGGAACGCGCCGGCATCGGCGAGGGTGCGGGCCAGGGCGGGTAGCTGCCCCGCATCCTGCAGGGTCACCGCGCCATCGGCCGCCAGGCAGCCGTGCGCCGCCAGCGCGTCGGCCGCATGCGGCGCGAGCCAGCCGACCTGGTCGGCGCCCAGCCGGAACGGCAGGTGGGCGCCGGGCAGGGTGACGCGCGCCGCCTCGATGTGCCGCAGAAACCCGCCCATGCCGCCCAATCCTTTGAAACCCGGGCGCACAGTGCCACATCGCATGCATGCGCGTGATGGCCTCCTCCCGCCTGGCTCTGCCGGGCCGCAACCGATCCAGTGCCGAGACGATCAGGAGCCTCCTCCCCTATCTCTGGCCGCCCGACGATGCCGGCGCGCGGCTGCGTGTGGTGGTGGCGATGCTGTTCCTGGTCCTGGCCAAGGTGGCCACCGTCTTCGTGCCGCTGTTCTACGCGCGCGCGGTGGACGCGCTGTCGCAGCATGGCGGCACCGCACGGGTGCTGGCGGTGCCGGTGGGGCTGATCGTTGGGTACGGGCTGGCGCGGCTCGCCTCGTCCGGCTTCGGCGAGCTGAGAGACGCGGTGTTCGCGGCCGTGCAGCAGCGCACGGTGCGGCGAGTGGCGCTGCAGACGTTCCGGCACATGCACCGCCTGTCCCTGCGCTTTCACCTGGACCGGCAGACCGGCGGCGTGTCGCGCGCCATCGAGCGGGGCAGCGCCGGGATCGAATCGGTGCTGCGGCTGGCGGTGTTCAACCTGGTACCCACCGTGATCGAGCTGGTGCTGGTGACGGCGGTGTTGTGGCGCATCTTCGACTGGCGGTTCGCGCTGGTCACGTTCGGCGCGGTTGCAGCCTACATCACCTTCACCCTGTCGTTTGCGAGCTGGCGCGTGCGGTTCCGCCGGCGGATGAACGAGAACGATTCCGAAGCGCAGTCCAAGGCGGTGGACAGCCTGCTGAACTACGAGACGGTGAAGTATTTCGGCAACGAACAGCATGAGGCGAGCCGGTTCGACACGGCGCTGGCGGGGTACGAGCGGGCGGCGGTGAAGAGCCAGGTGACGCTGAACATGCTGAACCTGGGCCAGGCGGCGATCATCGCTGCGGGGTCTTCGGCGATCATGCTGATGGCGGCGCGCGGCATCGTGGCCGGGCAGATGAGCGTGGGCAAGTTCGTGCTGGCCAACACGTACCTGATCCAGCTGTATACGCCGCTGAACTTCCTGGGCTTCGCCTATAACAGCATCAAGCAGGGCCTGGTGGACATGGAGCAGATGTTCCGGCTGCTGGATGTGGACCAGGAGGTGCAGGACAGTCCGGCCGCCATCCAGTTGAAAGCGCATCTGGCAGAAGGCGAGGCGGGGTCGGTCAGTTTCGCCGACGTGCAGTTCGGCTACACGCCGCAGCGCGAGATACTCAAGGGCGTGAGCTTTTCGGTGCCGGCGGGCGGCAAGGTGGCGATCGTGGGGCCGACCGGTGCGGGCAAGTCCACCATCTCGCGCCTGCTGTTCCGCTTCTACGACGTGACCGGCGGGTCGGTGTCGATCGACGGCAGGGACGTGCGCGACTACACGCAGGCGAGCCTGCGCGCGGCGATCGGCGTGGTGCCGCAGGACACCGTGCTGTTCAACGACACGATCCGCTACAACATCGCCTATGGCCGCCCGGACGCGACGCAGGAGGAGATCGAGCATGCGGCGCGGGTGGCGCAGGTGCATGATTTCGTGCTGCGCATGCCGGACGGCTACGACACGCGGGTGGGCGAGCGCGGGCTGAAGCTGTCTGGTGGGGAGAAGCAGCGGGTGGCGATCGCGCGCACCGTGCTGAAGGACCCGCGCATCCTGATCCTGGACGAGGCGACCAGCGCGCTGGACAGCCGCACCGAGCGCGACATCGACGCGGCGTTGCGCGCCGTGTCCGCGCGGCGCACCACGCTGGTGATCGCGCACCGCCTGTCCACCGTCGTCGATGCGGACGAGATACTGGTGCTGGTCGACGGCCGGGTGGCCGAGAGGGGCTCGCACCGCGAGCTGCTGGCGCGCGGCGGGGTGTTCGCCCGGATGTGGGAGCTGCAGGCGCAGCAGGCCGAGCCGGAGCGGGAGGAGGCGGAGCTGGAGGCGGGCCTGCAGCGCGGACGCATGCCGGCCTCCGCCGCTTAAATCCGGCGCGCCGCAGCCCACATGCGGGGCAGGAGATGATCGCATGCAGATGACGGCGACCCAGGCGGTGGACGACGACACCTTGGCCGAGCTGAACCAGGCCGGGGCGGGCGTCGACCGCGCCATCCACACCATGCTGGAGCGCGGCCTGAGCCCCGTCTCCGTCGCCTCCGCCCTGCTGGGCGGGGCGCTGTGCCTGATGTCGCGCACGATGGGTGACGAGGCGGTGTTGCAGCTGCTGCGCAACGCGGAAGCAGGCGTGCGCGCCGGCGACCTGCGGCAGTAGCGAAGGCGAAGGCCAGGGGCGTTGAGGCTGTAAACTATTGATTCAGTTTGGGGCTCTGCCCCAAACCCCGCCGGGGGCGGGCGCCCCCGGACCCGCAAATATTCAAGTCAATGGGATCCAAACGCCCGGCGTTTGGCGGGGTGCGGGGTAGAGCCCCGCTTTGCTGTCCTCAGCAGCCACGTATCGGTGGTTACGCCCCGGCCAGAAGGGTCCGCATCAGCTGTTCGGCCAGCTCGCGACCGTGGTCGTCTGCTGCGCGGCGGCGGCTCGGCGGCGGGGGGCCGGCCAGGAGTTCGGTGATCCTGCCCGCGACCGCCTGGGCGTCCACGTCGCAGAGCAGGGCCATGCCGTAGGGCTCGAGCTGTTCGCGCAGCCCGCCCACGCGCGTCGATATCACCCAGCGTTCGGCCGCCATCGCAATGGCGGCGACACCGCTCTGGCTCGCCTCGCGGTGGGTGAGCACGACCGCGTCGGCCCAGGCGATCAGCTGCTCCACTTCGCCCTCTGGCACCCAGCGGTTCTCCACGCTGACGCCGGGCAGGCCACGCAGCCTGGCCAGCGTCGGGGTTTTGGGGCCGCTGCCGACCACGCGTATTTCTAGGTCGGGTCGCGGGAGCAGCAGCATGAGGGACTGGGCGAGCAGGTCGAGCCCCTTGTAGGGCAGCAGCCGTCCGAAGCAGAGCAGTCGCAGCTTGCCGCCATGCGCAAACGGCGGGGGCGGGAGCTGTGCCGCCGAGGCGGGCAGGGCGGTGCGGAGCACGGGCTTGCCCAGAGTGATGCCCAGCGCATCGAGCCGCGCGCGCACGTGGTCGGACAGCACCACGATCGCGTCCGCGCGGCGCAGCAGCCGGCGCTGCAGCCCCATCTGCAGCGGATAGCCGTCGCCGGGATGAAGGTCTGCGTCGTGGGCCACCACTGCGTAGGGGATGCGCCGGGCGCGCAGGGCCGCGTGCATCACCAGGTCCAGCGGCCCCGGCATGGCGCAGAAGGCGACGTCTGGCTGCAACGCGGCGATCTGGCGCGCCAGCCAGGGCACCATCAGCGGGGCACGCAGCACGCGGGCTGCGTACCCCGCCAGCGTGGTGTAGGTGGGCACCGGCAGCTCGCAGCGTGGACGGTGCGGACCGGCCAGGATCTCGGCAGCGGCCGACAGGGACAGCACGGCGTCGGTCCTGGGGACCGCGTTGAACGCGGCGGCGAAATCGGCGGCGATGCGCGGTCCGGCGCCGAACCTGCCCCACTGCCAGACCAGCACCCTCACGCGCCGGGCGCCGCGATGCCGAGCGCCCGCACGGCCTGGGCGAGCGGGGCGCTGCCGAGTTTCTGCCGTGCCCTAGCCTGGCCGGCCTGCCCGATCGACTGGCGCAGGCCGGCGTCGTCCGCCAGGCGCTGCAGGGCCAGCGCCGCCTCCCCCTGGTCGGCTTCCGCCCAGACGGCTCCAGGCGCTTCGAAGACGCCGCGGGGGTCGCGGGCAGGGATCAATCTGTAGCTGACGGGCATGCCGCAGGACCGGTCCAGGAAGTCGGTGGTGCCGGAATAATCGGTGGCAACGACCGGCCGCGCCAGCAGCATCGCCTCGGCCGGGACCAGCCCGAAGCCCTCGCTGCGGTGCAGGCTGAGCACGATGTCGCAGCATTGCGTGAGGGCGTGGCTGTCGGCGCCGGGAAGCAGCCGCGTTTCCAGCCTGATGTTGGGCGCATCTGCGACGGCGGCCTGCAGCAAAGCGAGGTCCTGCGGGGCGTGCCCCGCGTGAACCACCTTGAGCAGCAGGATGCGGTCCGTGCGGCCGCCGAACGCGGTGCGGAAGGCGGCGATGGAGGCGAGAGGGTTCTTGCGTTCGAAGCTGGAGGCCAGGCTGAACGAGACGAGCACCACCACCGCGGCGGCGGGCAGGCCGAAATCCGCGCGGCTCAGGGC
>CALMVI010000096.1 GCA_937873095.1 uncultured Acetobacteraceae bacterium
TCAGAGTGCACCCCGCGTCGGCAAGCCCGATTCCTATTTGCCCGCCGCCGCTCTAGCTCGCCGCTTTGGGCACGCTGGTACGCTCGTTTGGCGTCTATCGTCTCTCCGACCAAGTAGATCGCCATTGGATTATCCCGCACCTCAGATGCGCGAAAATCCCACACTCGACGCCGGGGAGCAAGAATGTTCCCGCATCTGAAATGCGCGATAATCTATCGCGAATTGCCGCCCTTGGAGGACGCAGCCGGCGTGTCCTTGTTCGAACGAGGCCGCAGAGTGTCTGGCCGACCAATGGCGCGTTTCTTGACGGAAAAGCCCTCCATACCGATTTCTCCAAAGTGGACGGCGTCGCCCTGCGACGATGCCACTTGGCGAATGGGTTGCACCGGCACCAGGTGCGGTTCGCGCAGGAGGCCAGCCACGGGGGACAGCGGGCACGCGAGCACTGCAACTGACTGAGCCGGGCGACCAAACGAAAGGGTCGTCACATGTTTGGCACAGATCGAGGCTTATCCTCTCACCGTTTCCGAGCTGCTCTAGCCAGAAATTCTGCGAATGGCGGGCGCCCAGTAGCTGGATTGCTGGCCCAGGGAGCGCGCTGATGATGGACATCGTCGACCTGAGATATCTGGCCGCGGCTGCCAACGCTGGCAATTTCGGCCGAGCTGCGAAGTCGCTCGGCCTTGATACCTCGACGATCAGCCGTCGTATCGGCCGGCTTGAGGACGAGTTGGGATTTGCCCTGTTCGAGCGGGCGAAGAGCGGCGTGCATCTCACGGCGGGCGGCCAGCCGCTGATGGGTCATGTGAACCGTACCCTGGCTGAATTCGACGCCGTGGTCCGGGCGGCCGGCGAGACGGGTTCAGGAAATATCGGCGCGATCCGGCTCGGCGTGCGGCTGCCACCCGTCGGTGAGCCACTGGTCAGCCTGCTGGCGGGCTGGCGGGAGCGGCACCCCAATGTCGCGCTCACCATAGCCGAGATGACCGAGCCGGCCATGGCCAAAGCCCTGGAGCTCCGCCGCCTGGATGTCGGACTGATCACCAGCTTCACGCCCTGTGGCAGCGCGGCAAGCATGCCGCTCTATGTCGAACGCCTAGTCGCGGCGGTGCCGCACGACCACGCCCTGGCCGTACGCAAGTCCGTCGAGTGGGCCGATCTCCGGGACGAGGATCTCCTGATTCAAGAATGGGACGAGAGCCAAGCGACGCGGGAACTCTACGCGTCGCTGCTGGGCCAGAGCGTCCGGTTCTCAGCGCACGCCGCGAGCAAGCAGAGCGTTTTCGCGCTCGTCGCCGCGGGATTCGGCGTGACGTTGGCGACCGTGAGCCAGGCCACGGTTAGCGTGCCGGGCGTGGTGTTCCGGCCGATCGCGGAGACGAACGCGTGCTTGCAGATCGACCTGGTCTGGCGACCCGAGCTGGAGGATGCGGCCGTCGGCCGCTTTGTCGCCTACCTCCGCGACGAGACCCGTTCACGGCGCCTTGTCTGACGCCGGCGCGGGTCGCCGGAGCTTCGCGAAGGCGCGATCCGTCGCCATGAAGCGGGCAATCATAGGGGCGATCAGCTTTGCCGGGTCGGGTGCGCCCTGACCGGTCTCGCGCGCCAGCACCTGGCCGTAGGCGACGAGATCGCGGTGTATGGCCGCCGGCAGTTCGACGGTGAGTTTGACCGGCTTGTCATCGTCGATGGCGCCGAGCTTCAACTTGGCCATAGTCAGTCCTCAGCTCTGGTAGGGTTCGAGAACGAGGTCGTGGGTCACCAGCACTCGCACCGGAAAGCCCGGCCGAATGGTGATGGTCGGCTGCACGTTCAGTGATCGGCCGACCACCTGCTCGCCAACCTGGCTGAAGCTCTGCGAGGCGCCCTGGCGGATGGCCTGGACGAGGGAGTTCTCGTTATCGCTGGTGCCGGCCTCGGAGCCGACGCTGAGCAGGGTCGAGAGGATCGCCGCCTTGAACAGCATGCCCCAGTGGTTATCGACCTGGTCCTCCAGGCCGGCATAGCCCTCCGGGTCGGCGCCGGGCTGGCGCTCAAGAACGATCGACCGTCCGTTCGGCATGATCAGGCGGTTCCAGACCAGCAGCGCCCGGGATTGGCCGAAGGCCACCTGGGCGTCGTATTGGCCGACAAGCCGGGCGCCCTGCGGGATCAGCAGAATGCGACCGGTCGGACTGTCATAGACGTTCTCGGTGACTTGCGCGGTGACCTGGCCGGGCAGATCGGAACGCAGCCCCGTCAGCAGCGACGCCGCGATCACCGCGCCGGCCTGGAGGATATTGGTGCTGGCCGGCGCCTCGACGCGATCGGGGCTGACCGTCCGCCGATCGACGTTGCCGTTCAGGAAGGCGAGCTTATGGTCCTGGGAGGTCAGGCCCGGCGATCCCGCAGCGTTGGGCACGGCGCCAGGCAGTGCCGCCGCCGCCGGAACGACGGCGGAAACGGTTTGCCCGGCGTTGGTCGTCGCGAACAGATGGCTCGTGCGCGCGGCCTCCTGCTCCTGCGCGATACGCTGCTGCTCAGGGCTTGGCCCCGTAGCGGGCTGCGGCATCCCTGGCGCGGCCGTGCCGGCATTCACCATGGGTCGCCCCAGGTCGCCGGGCAGCGGCGGTCCGAGCTGCGGTGCATTGTGCGGCAAGCCGGTGTAGTCGCGAGGGAGGTTGGCCAGCCCGTCCGGCGTCGTGCGGTTGCTGGTGTTGTAGAGTTCGGACCCGCCGGTCTGATGCTGGGGCCGCAGAGCGAAGAACAGAGCGCCACCGATGCCGACGGCAGCCACGGTGCCCAGGCCTAGCAGCACCTTGCGCGACAGACGGGTGACCGGCGCGCGGCTCGGGCGAAGGCGCATCTCGACCGCCGGCCGCCGGTCGCCGCTCGCATCGTTCGCGCCCTCGGTCACGATTGCGGCCTCCCGTCAGTGCGAACGATGCGGACCTTCTGCTGATGTTCGCCGCCGAGCCGCAGCTCGGCCGCCGCGAACAGCCGGTCGACGATCATGTGGTTGCCGCGCACCCGGTAGTTCACCAGTTCGGCGCCGCCCTCCGCGCCGATGACCCAGAGCGGCGGCATCTCGCCCTGGCCGATGCCGGACGGGAATTCGATGAAGACCTGGCGCCCGTCATCGAAGGCGCGCAGCGGCCGCCAGGCTGGATCGTCCCCCTCGATCCGATACCGGAAATTGAGCGCACCGATATCGACGCCGGACGCGATCGGCGCCGCCTGATCGGCGGCGGCGTTCTGCCGGCGCAGCGCGATGAGCTGATCCTGCGGGTAGGCCCAGGAGACCGACGCCATATAGGTCTTCTCAGCCGAGCGGAGTTCGAGGTGGTAGGTCCGGCGATCGGTGTTGATCACCAGGTTGGTGACGAGATCCGGCCGGGTGGGCTTGACCAGGATATGCACCCGCTTGGTGGCGCCCGACCCGCTCTCGGTGTCGCCAATGATCCAGCGCACCGTGTCGCCAGCGGCAACCGGGCCGGTGCCGACGAGCTGCTCGCCGGCTTCGAGGGCGATGTCGGTGATTTCGCCAGGCGCGGCGTAGAGCTGATAGAGGGCACCGTCAGAGAACGGATAGACTTGCACGGCATCGATGTAGCCGGCCCGTGTTGGCTGCACGCGAGCGGCACCATTGGCCTGATCCACGCGGACGCGCGGATCGACCGCCTCCGGCGGCGCGGTCCTCGCGCCGGGGATCGGCTTGAGCTGACCAGGCAGCGGCAGAGGCTGCGGCAACTGGACGATCTCCACCGGCTTCGGCGGATCGGGCGTCAGCACCGCCTGTTTCGGCGTGTCGTCGTATTTGATCTCCGGCGGCTTCCAGGTGGAACAGGCGCCGAGCGACGTGCCGGCAAGCAGAAGGATTGCGAGGGGCGCTGTGCGCATCAGCCGAGTTCCTTTGACCAGTTGAGGGCATGGACGTAGACGCCGAGCGGGTTCTTCTTCAGCCGATCGGCGTCGGTCGGCGGCTGCACCACGATGGTGAGGATCGCGCTCCAGCGCTCGGTGGCTGCCAGCGCGTCATCGACGTAGCGCCGCTCGGTCCAGGCGACGCGGAAGCTGTCGGCGGAGGCGCGGATGACGCTGGAGACCTCGACCGCAACCTGGGTCTTGCCGACCTTGGAGAAGGGATCGCTCGTGCGCGCGTAATCGTTCAGCGCCAGCGCGCCCTTGTCGGTGACGTAGTTGTAAGCATCGAGCCAGTCCTGCCGCAGCACCACGGGATCGGCCGGATGCTGCGCACCTCCTGGACGAAGCGGGCCAGATGCCAGGCGATCTGTGGATCGGTCGGCTGAAAGTCGGCGGTCGCCGGCGAGACCGCCTGGGCCTGGCCGAGTTTGTCGACCTGCACTACCCAGGGCGTGATGGTCCCGCGCGCCGACTGCCAGACCAGGCCGCCGGCAAGCGCGCCGCTGAGGGCAAGGGCGCCGAAGAAGGCGAAGCGCCAGTTCTTCGCCTGGACGCGAGCGGAGCCGATGCGGTCGTCCCAGACCTGGCCGGCGCGCTGGTAGGGCGTCTCGGGTTCGGGCGTCCTGCCGTAGCGGACGATGGGCCTTCGGAACATGGATCACTCCCCTTCGGACAGGTCGATGCCGCTGCCACTCGACGGATGGTCGCCGGAGCGGATCGCCTGATGGGCGGCGTTGGCGCCGCGGCTGATGGATTGATTGCGCTGCATCCGGCGCGCCCAGGCGGGCGGGTTGAAGGCTTCGGCCTGACTGGAACCACTGGGAGCGCCAGCTCCCGACCCTTGTCCCGTCAAGGCCCGCCCGCCAGCGGCGAAGCTTTCGCGCATGCTGGCGGCGGCACGCCGCAGCGGACTCATCGCGGCGGAGCCGGCGGCCTCCGCGACGCCGGACATGCCACCGGCGCGGTAAGCCGTGGTGGCCGCACCCGCGATCGACGCGCCGCCGCGCGCGGCGCCAGCCACGGCACCGCCGGCGGCACCAATAGCGCCGACGCCACCGGCCAGAACCCCTGCGCCCGCAGCGCCAAAGCCAGCCACGGCAAGACCGGTGCCGACAGCGGCGCCCGCGCCAAGCTGCGGGCCGCCGGCGATCAGGCCGTTGGCGATGCCCGGGCCGTATATCGACAGGCCCAGCAGCGCCAGCGAGGCGAGGATCAGCGTCAGCGCGTCGGAGATGGTCGGCGGATTGTTGAAGCCGTTCGTGAACTGGCCAAAGATCGTCGAACCGATGCCTACGATCACGGCCAGCACCAGAATTTTCACACCGGACGAAACAACGTTGCCGAGCACCTTCTCTGCGAGGAAGGCGGTGCGCCCGAACAGGCCGAACGGCACCAGCACGAAACCGGCGAGCGTGGTCAGCTTGAATTCAATCAGGCTGACGAAGAGCTGGATCGCCATGATGAAGAAGCTGATGACGACGATCATCCAGGCGACGAGCAGGATGATGATCTGCACCAAATTCGCGAAGACGCTGGTGAACCCCATCATTCCGGAGATCGAGGTCAGGATGGGCTTGCCGGCGTCGTTGCCGACCTGGGCGAGCTTGCCGGGTTGCAGAAGCTGCGCCGCGTTCATCGTGCCGCCGCCCGCCTCGATGCCAAGCCCAGCGAAAGAATTATAGATGACGCCGGCAAGGTTGTTGTAGTTGCCGATGATGAAGGCGAAGACGCCGATATAGAGGGTCTTCTTGATCAGCCGGGCGAGCACATCCTCGTCGGGCGCCAACGCCCAAAACAGCCCGGCGAGCGTGATGTCGATGCCAATCAGAACGCCGGCGAGCCAGCGCACGTCGCCCTGCACGAGGCCGAAGCCCGAATCGATATATTGCGTGAAGGTCCCGAGGAACTCGTCGATGACGCCAGTGCCGCCCATCGCGACTACCGACCCTCCTGCGCCGGCGTTTCGTTGAAGAAGCGGCGGCGGTTTTCGGCCCAAGCCGCCTGGCAGGCGGCATCGTTCTCCGCCGCCATGCCGAGCGTCTGGCAATGCGCCATAGCTGCCGCCAATGGATCGGGACGAGATGACGCCGAAGATGTTGGCAAAGGCCGTGGCGCGCCCTGGCGATGAAACTGCACAGCCGCTGCGATGATCGTGGCGGCAACCAGCACGCATCCCGCCGCACGGCCGATGGCCGGGATATTGAACAGCCGGCCGCGCATCAATGGAACATCTGCGCGTTGCCAGGCTGATAGCCGGCGCCATAATTCAGGAAGTTCTGCATCTGCTGCTGGCCCTGCGCCTCGCTTTCCAGCCGGCCGGCATTGTCGAGGCTTTGCGCCCGCGCCATCGCAGCGATGACGCCCGTGAGATCGGCGAGCTGCTGCGCCGCGAGGCCCATGATCTGGTTGCCGGACTGCGCGGCCTGGAGCGCGCCGCTTGCCGACTGGCTGGAGGATATCAGCGTGCTGATCTGCGTCTGCGCGTTCTGGAGGTTCTGCACCACGCCCGCCTGGACGTGCATCGAATCCTGATAGCCAGCGCGCGCGTTCTGCCAGCGCGTTTGCGCATCGGCGAGCATTTGCGTGCTGGATGTCGATCCCGAATAGCTCTGCGGATAGACCTGAGTGAAAGCCTGGTCGATTGTCGTGACACTATAAGCGATATTCTGCGCCTGCATGAGCAGTTGTTCGGTGCGCTGGATCGACGCTTCGAGCTGGGCGAGCGACGAATACGGCAGGCTCGCCAGGTTTTTGGCCTGGTTGATCAGCATGGTGGCCTGGTTTTCCAGGCTCTGGATATTCTGGTTCACCTGCTGCAACTCACGTGCAGCCGTCAGCACATTCTGGGAAAATTGGTCGGATCATAGACGATCCATTGCGCCCGCGCCGGGACATTCGCCGTGGCGAACGTGATCATGGCAACGCCAGCCGCGAGCACGGCGCGAAAACCATAGCCGCTCATAATGGCACCTCCGAATTTTGGTTGAGCATGTCGGCCGCCCAATGCAGCCCTTTGGAGCGCAGCCATGCAGCGGCGAACCCAGACTTGCCGACCTCGGCAATGATTGCGCCGATGGCGGCCTGGTCGGTCTTCGAGGAGGCGGCGGTGAAGGCGAGCGCCACCTCGGAGAGGCCCAGCTTGAACAGCCGATTGCCGCGCCGCGACTGGCAGTAATAGTCGCGCTTCGGCGCCGAGCGGCTGAGGATCTCGATCTGCCGATCGTTCAGACCGAAGCGGCGATAGATGGTCGCGATCTGCGGTTCGAGCGCGCGCTCATTCGGCAGGAACAGCCGCGTCGGACAGCTTTCGATAATCGCAGGCGCGATAGCGCTGCCGTCGATATCCGCCAGCGACTGAGTCGCGAAGATGACGCTCGCATTCTTCTTCCGCAACGTCTTCAGCCATTCGCGCAATTGACCGGCGAACCCTTTGTCGTCGAGTGCGAGCCAGCCCTCGTCGATGATCAGCAGCGTGGGTCGGCCGTCGAAGCGATCCTCGATGCGGTGGAACAGGTAGGACAGCACGGCGGGCGCGGCGCCAGCGCCGATCAGGCCTTCGGTCTCGAACGCCTGCACATCCGCCTCGCCGAGACGCTCGGTCTCGGCATCTAGCAGCCGCCCTCAAGGCCCGTTCAGCGTGTAGGGCTGCAAGGCCTGCTTCAGCGCGTTGGACTGCAGCAGGACAGAGAGGCCGGTGATGGTCCGTTCCGCAACCGGTGCAGACGCGAGCGATGTCAGGGCGGACCATAAATGCTCCTTCAGTTCCGGGGTTACCGTGACCGACTCACGCGCCAGCAGGGCCGCGACCCAATCTGCGGCCCAGGCGCGATCGCCGGCGTCGTCGATCCGTGACAGCGGTTGGAGGGCGACGGGCTCGGTGATGTCGTCGGCCAACGCGCCGCCGAGGTCGTGCCAATCCCCGCCCATCGACAAAGCGGCGGCGCCGATAGAGCCGCCGAAATCGAAGGCGAAGATTTGCGCGCCAGTATAGCGGCGGAACTGGAGCGCCATCAGCGCCAGCAACACACTCTTGCCGGCGCCGGTCGGGCCTACGATCAGCGTGTGGCCGACATCGCCAACATGCAGCGAGAACCGGAACGGGGTGGAGCCTTCGGTTCGCGCGAAGAACAGCGGCGGGCCGCCAAAATGCTCATCCCGTTCCGGTCCGGCCCAGACAGCCGAGAACGGCATCATGTGCGCGAGATTGAGCGTCGAGACCGGCGGCTGGCGGACATTGGCGTAGACGTGGCCAGGCAACGATCCGAGCCATGCCTCGATGGCGTTCACCGTCTCGCGCATGCAGGTGAAGTCGCGGCCCTGGATGGTCTTCTCGACCAAGCGCAGGCGTTCCTCCGCGACGCGAGGATCGGCATCCCAGACGGTAATGGTGGCCGTGACATAGGCCTGGCCGACCAGATCGGAACCGAGTTCCTGGAGCGCCTGATCGGCGTCCAGCGCCTTGGTGGCGGCGTCGCTGTCCATCAGGACGGACGCCTCGTTGGTCATGACCTCCTTCAGGATCGCCATGATCGATTTGCGCTTGGCGAACCATTGCCGACGGATGCGGCCGAGCACCTTGGTGGCGTCGGTCTTGTCCATGCAGATGGCGCGGGTGGACCAGCGATAGGGAAACGCCAGCCGGTTCAGATCGTCGAGCAGGCCCGGCCAGGTGCGCGACGGGAAGCCCATGATAGTGAGCGTGCGCAGATGCGCGCTGCCGAGCCGCGGTTCGAGGCCGCCGGTTAGCTCCTCGTCCACCAGGATGGCGTCCAGGTGCATCGGGGTTTCGGGAACGCGGACGCGCTGCCGGCGGGTCGAAATGCAGGAATGCAGATAGGTCAGCGTCTCGGGATCATCGAGCCACTCGGCCTCCGGCATGAAGCCCTCGATCAGCGCCAGCACCCGGTCCGTGCGATCGACAAAGCCGGCGAGCGCCGCGCGCCAATCGGCGCCGTCGCGGGCGCGGCCTTCATAGAGCCAAGCCTCGGCGCGGGCGGCGTCCTCCGCCGGCGGCAGCCAAACGAGCGTCAGAAAATACCGGCTTTCGAAATGGGCTCCTTCTTCTTCGAACTGCGCCCGGCGTTCGGCATCGACCAGACGCGAGGCGGCGTCCGGGAAGTCGCTTTCCGCGTAGCGGTTGGCCGGAAGTCGCTGCGCCTCGATGAAGATCGCCCAGCCCGAGCCGAGGCGGCGTAGGGCGTTGTTGAGGCGCCCGGTGATGGCGACCAGTTCCGCCGGCGTCGCGGAGTCCAGGTCTGGCCCGCGGAACCGCGCCGTGCGCTGGAACGAGCCGTCCTTGTTGAGGATGACGCCCTTCTCGACCAGCGCCGCCCAGGGCAGGAAGTCGGACAGGCTCTGGCTGCGGTGCCGGTATTCGGCGAGGTTCATCATGGCGCTACCTCACGCCACCAAATGCTGCGGGTAGCGCAGGTGCCGGCGCACGATATCGACAAAGGCGGGGTCGCGCTTGGCGGCCCAGACGGCGGCTAGATGGCCGATCAGCCAGATGGCGGCGCCGACGATCCAAAGCCGCAATCCTAAGCCCACGGCGGCGGCGAGCGTACCGTTCAGGATCGCCACGGCGCGCGGCGCGCCGCCGAGCAGGATCGGCTCGGTGAGCGCGCGATGGACCGGCGCGTAGAACCCGGGGATCGCTTCGGCTTGGTCCATCAAATCAACGCCCCGCCGCCGAATTGGAAGAACGTCAGGAAGAAGCTTGATGCCGCAAAGGCGATGCTGAGGCCGAAGACGATCTGGATCAGCCGGCGGAAGCCACCCGATGTTTCGCCGAAGGCCAGCGTCAGTCCGGTGGTGATGATGACGATGACGGAGACAACCTTGGCGACCGGCCCCTGGATCGAATCCAGGATCTGCGTCAGCGGCTGTTCCCACGGCATGTTGGAGCCGGCGGCATAGGCCGGCGCGGTTGCCAGAACGAAGAAGGCGAAGGCGGATGCCGTCGCCAAACGATCATGAAGACGATTGAGCATCAGGGCTCTCCTGCTGGGGTGAGGACGTAATCGCCGTCCGGACCGAGGTCCCCGACGGCGGCGAGTTCGGCGAGGCGGCGGGCAGCGCCGCGCCCGGACAGCACGGCGATCACGTCGATCGTTTCGGCGATCAGGGCGCGGGGCACGGTGACGACGGCTTCCTGGATGAGCTGCTCCAGCCGGCGCAGCGCGCCGATGGCCGAGCCCGCGTGCAGCGTGCCGACGCCGCCGGGATGGCCGGTGCCCCAGGCTTTGAGGAGATCGAGCGCCTCGGCGCCGCGCACCTCGCCGATCGGAATGCGGTCCGGCCGTAGCCGTAGCGAGGAGCGGACGAGATCGGAGAGCGAGGCCGCGCCTTCCTTCGTGCGCAGCGAAACGAGGTTGGGCGCGGCGCATTGCAGCTCGCGCGTGTCCTCGATCAGCACCACGCGGTCGCCGGTCTTGGCGACTTCCGCTAGCAGCGCGTTGACGAGCGTGGTCTTGCCGGTCGAGGTCCCGCCGGCGACGAGGATGTTCTTCCGTGTGGCCACCGCAATCCGCAGCAACTCGGCCTGGCAGCCGGTCATGATGCCGGCATCGACGTAATCGCCGAGTGTGAACACGGCGACGGCCGGGCGGCGAATGGCGAAGCACGGAGCCGCCACCACCGGCGGCACCAGCCCCTCGAACCGCTCCCCGCTTTCCGGCAACTCGGCGGAAACACGCGGCGATCCGGCGTGGACCGCGACACCGACATGGTGGGCGACCAAACGCACGATCCGCTCCGCGTCGGCCGGCGTCACCCGGCAGCCCGTGTCCTCCAGGCCGCCCGAAAGCCGGTCGATCCAAAGCCGGCCGTCGGGGTTTAGCATCACCTCGACGATGCTGGGGTCTTCCAGATATGCCGCAATCGACGGCCCAAGCGCCGTGCGCAGCATGCGCGCGCCACGGGCGAAGGCTTCGGATCGAAACGAAACTGCCGACACAAGGTACCCCGCGAAATCGCCTCACGCGGAGGCGGATGGATCAACGGGGTTGATTAGAAAGAGGCGGAAATGGGCGAAGGCAACAAGCGTGATGGGGGGGTGGGGGCCTGGGATAGAAAGACATACGCAAGGAACTGACGTCGCGGCTGCGGTTAGTTTCTTGTGCATCACGCGTGGATGGGGGATTGGCCACGCGGAACCGCGCTGTGGCTGCAAAGCGCCAATCATCGCCGTTCGAGCAAGCGGCATCATTCCTCCAGGGCAGTCGTTCGCCGGTGGAGCGGCAAATGACTGGGTTGAGTGGCTTTCGGCTGGTCCGGTTTACCGCGATTGGAAAGACAAGCGGGCGTCCGCCCGGTGACCGCGATTGGCCGACACCCGACTCGTGCTCCCGCCCGGATTAGCAAAAAGACCTGACATCGCCGACAACGGCCGGTGGCTGCCTGCTGCTAACCGCGGCAGCCGTTGCAGGCTAGAGCTGGACCAGCTTAGATGAACGCATAGCCGTGATTCGCAAAGGCTCTGGCTCATTCGGCTAATGTAGAGCTCGGGAGGATTTTGACCGTGACGCCAGGTGAGCGGGCAGATTCGCAAGGAAGCGAAGAAATCCACTTGTCCGACGTCCAACTATCCCGGACGGCCACCCCCTGCTCCTGATGCAGACCACATAATGTGAGCTGAGTCCGCCAGATAGGATCTGCCATTTCGATGTTTCGACTTCACACGTTAGGTTGGCATAGCTTCCAACAACTGTGCCTGTCCGTGACGCGCGAGGTTCTCGGTCAAACCGTCCAGTCCTTTCTAGACTCGAACGATGGCAGCCGAGATGGAGCTTTTTCAGGCGTCTGGAGCCAACAGAGCGGCGAGTCTCTCTCTGGTCGATTTGTCATTCAGTGTAAATTCACTGGTCGCGTAGGATACGCTCTCACAATTTCAGATATTGAAGAGGAATTCAAAAAGGCTCGCCGATTGGTTATCAGAGGTGAGTGCGACGTCTACATCTTAATGACAAACGCTGGAGTATCCGGTGAAACGGAACTAAGAATTGCGGAGAATTTCAAAAGCGTCGGCGTTAGTGAGGTGCGGGTGTTTGGATCGACCTGGATAGAAGACCAGATTCGCGACAGCAAACATCTGAGGATTATGGTCCCACGAGTTTATGGTCTCGGAGACCTAAGCCAGATCCTTGACGAGCGAGCATATGCACAAGCCACAGCAGTCCTCGAATCGATGCGAGAAGATCTTGCCAAGGTTGTTTGACGGAATCCTATCGGAACGCGGCCAGAGCACTGGACACGCATCATTTCGTGCTCCTCGTTGGCGAGCCTGCGTCCGGAAAGACTACTATAGCCTCGCTGCTTGCGATGTCATCCGCTGACCAGTGGGACGCATCTGTGGTTAAATTGACGACGCCGAAGTCCGTTGTGGATCATTGGAACCCGCATGAGAGTTCCCAACTCTTCTGGATCGACGATGCGTTTGGCGTAACGCAATACGAAAGCGGGCTCGTTTCTGAATGGAACCACGTTCTTAACGAGGTAAAGACGATACTCCGTCAAGGCAACCGCGTAGTGATGACGTCACGAGACTATATCTATAATCGCGCGCGGCAGGACTTGATTTCCTCTGTTTAAAGAGAGCCAAGTTCTTATTGATGTCCACGACCTCACGGTCGATGAGCGGCAACAGATTCTCTACAATCATTTGAAGCTGGGAAGACAGCCCCCTGAGTTTCGCACTGATGTGAAGCCATATCTGGCATCTGTGGCGGATCACAGTAGATACATTCCTGAGACGGCTAGACGGCTAGCGGATCCCTTCTTTACCAAAAATCTGCACCTGTCGGAATGGAGCTTGGCGAACTTTGTCGACAAGCGCGAGCAATTCCTCATTGACCTCTGCAAGGGACTCGATGCGGGAAGTAAGGCGGCCTTGGCATTGGTCTTTATGTCCAATGGGCGCTTGCCGAGTCCGATATCATTAACGGCCGCCGAAGATGAGGCTCTGCGGCGATTAGGTGGCGACCTAGGCGCGTGCACGGCAGCACTCGAAGCATTGCGCGGCAGTCTAGTTGTCCATGCCACCTTGAAAGGGGAGTCTTTTTGGACTTTCAAGCACCCAACCATCGGCGATGCTTGTTCCGCTATGCTCCGAGAGAGCCCGGAGTTGCTCGAAATCTACATACGCGGCAGCGGTATCGAACAATTAACACGGCAAGTAACTTGCGGCGATGTTGAGATAGAAGGTGCCGTTGTTCTGCCTACCACCCTATTTCCGGCCATAATTGAGCGCCTAGCGGAGTACAAAACAAGTTCCTCTTATAAGACTGAATGGATGGCGGTTGGGGGGGCGCGGCGAGAGCTGTTAGGGTTCTTGGCTGGGCGTTGCAGCAGACAGTTTCTGGAGGCGTATCTCTCTGTCGACGTGAAGTTGATAGATTCCTTAGTTAAACCACCATTGTATCTGGAATTTTCCCCTGAGGTCGACCTCGCTGTTCGTTTGTTCAAGTTCGGCTCTTGCCGGAATTCGCGCGGAAGTCTTTGGTAGAGGCCGTAAGTAAATATGCTCGTGAAGGTGACGATGGTCGTGTGCTGATTGATTCGGATCTGCGTTCAATGTTGAGTGATAAAGAGCTACGCCGTCTCCATGAGGCAATCCGCACCGATCTTCTGCCGAAGATTGAACAAGTGCGGCTTGCTCACCAAGCAGATCGTGAGCTTGACGACGACCCGACATGGCACATGAGGCGATTTGAACAGGTTCTTTCCGCCATTGAACAAATATATTTCCAAAGTCGGCGCATCCGGAAACTTGTTGAACGAGAACGTAGTCATGTTCGAGAGTGGATTGATATGAACCCAATGGAAGAGAGTAGATCGAGCGCCCAAAATATTGGAGTTGACTCACCGAGTGCGAACCACAACCTCAATCGGAGCATCTTCGATGATATAGATGAGTGAAGCTGCCACATTCGGCGTGAACGTTTGGCCTGAGCAAACCGCGCGGACAAGAATCTCTATACTGGCCTCCGGAACGACCAGGGTGGGAGCAATGCCCACGGCTGAGCCCACATTCAGACGTCCGCTTCCGGGACAGCAGGACACCATATGCTGATGACGTGATTGGGTCGACAGCGGCCAATCACCGTCCGCCAAACGAACGGCAGATTTCCGTCCTCACTCGCTCCAGACCTGCCAGTCTCCTTACGGCCGCTCGCTGGGTTTGGCCGTTCGTAGGTGTTTCTGGGTCGATGTCTCGGCTGATCTCGTCACCCAGCCTTCGTCCGCGGGCCAGGCGCCGGCCGAGCGCCTCGACGAATCCTTCATATCGCTCGCGGCCCTTGGTCTGGGCGGCAGCCAATGCGGCGTCAGGGAGCGCAGGCGTGCTGGTAAGCCAGAAGCGCACGAATACCGCCAGCGCCTCGTTGGAGATATCGACGTGGCGCTCGATCCGCTCCAAGTGCCGGGTCATGCGGTCAAGCCGGCGGGCCAGCGCCGCCTCCAGGCGGTCGGCGCCGTCCGGCGACAGATGCGACGCGAGCGCGGCCTCGACGATCAATGCCTGGGGCACGCGCTTGCGGGCCGCGTAGTCGGCGAGTTTGCCGGCGAGATCGGGCGGCAGGCGGAACGTGTGCTTGGTGCGCATGGCGGTCACAGCCCCATGTCGTCGGCTGGATCGAGCGACACTTGACGGGCGGTCGCGCGCAACCAGCACCAGCTCGTGATCATGCGGAAGCTGCATGACCTCGCCGGGCGTCAGCAGCGGCCGGGCGGTTTCCTGGCGCGATACCATCAGGTGGCCGAGCCACGGGCTGAGCCGATGGCCGGCATAGTTTTTCGCATCGCGGATTTCCGTTGCCGTGCCGAGCGCGTCGGACACGCGCTTGGCGGTGCGCTCGTCATTGCTGGCGAAGCTGACGCGCACATGGCAGTTGTCGAGGATCGAGTTGTTCTGGCCATAGGCCTTCTCGATCTGGTTCAGCGATTGCGCGATCAGGAACGCCTTCAGGCCGTAACCGGCCATGAAGGCCAAGGCGCTCTCGAAGAAATCGAGCCGTCCCAGCGCCGGGAATTCGTCGAGCATCAGTAACAGGCGATGCCGCTTGGCCTTTGCATTCAGATCCTCGGTCAGGCGCCGGCCGATCTGGTTCAGGATCAGCCTGACCAGCGGCTTTGTCCGGCTGATGTCCGACGGCGGCACGACGAGGTAGAGGGTCGCCGGCTGCGCGGCTTCCACGAGGTCGCGGATGCGCCAGTCGCACCGGCGCGTCACGGCCGCCACCACGGGATCGCGGTAGAGGCCGAGGAACGACATGGCGGTGGATAGCACGCCGGAGCGCTCGTTCTCGCTTTTGTTCAGCAACTCGCGCGCCGCGCTGGCAACGACCGGATGCACGCCGGCCTCGCCCAGATGCGGCGTGGTCATCATCGCCCGCAGCGTCGTCTCGGTCGGCCGCTTTGGGTCTGACAGAAAATTGGCGACGCCGGCGAGCGTCTTGTCCGGCTCGGCGTAGAGCACGTGCAGGATCGTTCCGACGAGCAGCGAATGGCTGGTCTTCTCCCAGTGGTTCCGCTTCTCCAGCGCGCCTTCGGGATCGACCAGCACGTCGGCGATGTTCTGAACGTCCCTCACTTCCCATTCACCGCGGCGCACCTCCAGCAGCGGGTTGTAGGCTGCGCTCTGCGCATTGGTCGGATCGAAGATCAGCACCCGGCCGAACCGCGCCCGCCAGCCGGCCGTCAGCGTCCAGTTCTCGCCTTTGATGTCATGGACGATGGCCGAGCCTGGCCAGGTCAGCAGCGTCGGGACGACGAGGCCGACGCCCTTGCCGCTCCGGGTCGGCGCGAAGCACAGTACATGCTCCGGACCGTCATGCCGGAGATACTCGTCGCGCCACCGGCCAAGCAGCACGCCGTCGTGTCCAAGCAGCCCGGCATCTCGCACCTCCCGCGTGTCGGCCCAGCGGGCTGAGCCATAGGTCGTGACACGCTTTGCCTCGCGGGCGCGCCACACCGAAAAATGGTGACGGCCACAACGACGGCCGCAATGCCGCCGGCAGCGGCGATGTAGGCGCCCTCGACAAAAATGTCGCGCGCATAGGCGTCGTAGGCGAACCACCACCAGAAAAAGGCCGGCGGATGGTAAACCGGCCAGCCGAAAACCTCGAACCATGGGTGGCCAAGCCCCGACTAAAACCCGAGCTTCCACGCGGTCCACTCCGTCGCCGCCCAGACGAAGGCGAGAACGGTGGCGCTGACGAGGAGCACCTGGCCCCAGAGGATCTTGGTCGCATTCATGGCGACGAAGGATCAGCCTCGGCATGCGCGGGGCTATCAAGTTCAAAAGTCTCCCGCAGGGCCTGTGGAGTAGCGCAGGCTACAAATCGGTCTGGTTATTGGCCCGGCAAGTATTGTTACGCATTCGTTTCTGGGCCACGCAAGTAGGCGATGCTTCCAAAAGAGGCAGAAGATCGCCCATTGTGTGATGCGGAACAATCAGATGGCCCGTAAAGTACCGACTCCCCTTTTGGCGCAGCCGCTCTAAACAATGGCCATGCGCATTTTGCGATTGAGCGCCTGGAGCGCCGTAACGACATCATTGGCCGTCGGCGTGACGTTCGCTGGAAGCAGTCCGGCGCGGCCACCGAGCAGAAGGCTTTCCTGAGCGGCAGCAATCGGGTCGCCGGCGTGCGGATCTAGGATGGATGGGTCGCTGGCCGCGCGGTGGAAGCGGTCCGCGTGTACCTGACGGTAATCCTGGACATGCTTCCCGCGCTCGAGCCAGTCCTCGATGCAGTCCTGGATCGGCTCGGCCGCATTCGCGCGCAGCTCGCGAAAACGACGCATGCCAATATCGGCCGTCCGGATATTCGTGTTGATTACGTCTCGACTGGCTAGGCAGTGCCGCCGCACCGCGTTATTCAGGGTATCCACCTCGCGGCGGCACAACCAGTTATACCGCAGGCGTCGCGCCAGGTTCTTCGCAACCACGCGCCCCGTGAAGCCCGCTGCGACCGGCGCCAGGACGATCATCCACGATCCCGTAAGCCCAAGGGCCGCAATCGCGGCGGCCTTGCCCGCGATGTGGCCGACATGTCCGGCGATGCCGCTGCTTGCCAGGCTGGCGATCTCAATGATGGACGCGGTATCGCGCTGCCACAGGATGCGCGTCGCCTGCGCGGCAACGTTCACATAGCAGCAGATTTCGGCGAAGTGATCGAAAGCAACATCCATGTCTCCCGCACCGGGAAGAATGCTGTTCAAGATCGTGGGATCTAAATCCAAAGGGAAAGCCAACGGATTGTTCTCCAGCCCATAGGCCAGATGCGTTGCCGTGTGGGTGAAGAACGTGAGGCGGTCGAGTTTCGTTGGCGGGGGGCCGTCAGGATCATGCACGGCTGCCGGAACCCCGTTCAGGACGAACTGACGCGGATCCGACTCAGTGCCGGCGAGTGCTGCCTCGCAACCTTGGGCAGAGAACAGGTGGGCGATGAGCTGCTGCTGGACGTAGGTGCGAACCGCACCCGTGAAGCCAGTATCTGGATCGAGCCGCACGTCGTTCACGGAATCGAATGCGAGTGACGTCGCGGCCAACCGAGCCTCGCGAAGCATGCTGAACCGCTTGGGCGGACGGCCAACGGCGCCGACCAGTTCCGAAGTCCAATGCAGGTTGCCAACGTCAGCATCGGCAAAGGCCTCGGGCTCTACGCGTGCCCACTGGAAGAGCGCATCGCCAACAGTCGTCACTTCGGTCTGATTGTTCTTGCCGGAGAGCAAGCCCGCCACTCGTCGCTCCGGCGGCTGATCGGGTTTGAGCGGTCGCCGCAGCGCCTCCTTTGCTGGGAGGCGGTCGAGCGCGCCGAGCGCGTCAGGCGGTAACATGACTAGCCAAGCGCGCGGACAGAGCGGGGCTGCCCAGACCCGGGAAGCGGCCGACCAGAAAGGCGGTATGCGGGCCAGCGCCGGTGCCGATCTCGGCGACCAGTTCGTGGATCCGGGCGACGAAGGCGTCGATGCGCGTGGACTGCTCGTCGGAAGCGGCCAGCGACATCACCGAGGTGGCGACGAAAGTTGGGTAGAGGACGCCGCGGATTTTATGGTTGGCCCTGCTCGTCATCCAGCCGCCACCACCGGCGAGAAGCGGAACCAGGAGCAGTGGGTTGGTCAGCCCGGCCAGGCTCGAGGTGAGCATCATGAAAAAGCCGAAGGAGAGGTGAATACCGACCAACCCAGTCACCGCGGCGACAACCGAGGTGAGTGTCGTGTACGCGGTGAACCCAGCCAGGCCAACAGTCGCCGAAAGGCCGACACCCAGCTTTGCAAAGCGTCCGGTCTGCCGCAGCGTCTCAGCAGTCAGATCCGGCAGCCGGGCGGCCCGGCAGATTCGCTTCTGCTCCTCGGGCGGCAGGTCGCGCAGTGCTGCGGCGATGCGCCCTGCGACCTCCTCCTGCTCGGCTGGCGTCTTGTTCCTGAACTCCTCGTCGAGTTGGTCGAAGGTCTTCGAGATCACGTATCGGACCAGGTCGTCGATACTGGTCCCGGTAAAGCCCTGGCGTTTCGCGCCGAGCAGACGCTTACCAAGCGAACGATCGTCCACCGCCGCCAGGGTCTGGATGGCATGGCGCTCGATTTGGAGACCCAGATCGTGCAGTTTTGCCGCACTCGGGTCCGTGTCGAGCCGCAGCCCGGTGTGCTGGAGCAGGCGGCAGAACTTCGAGACATGGCCGTCGATTGGATTGCCTTGCGGCTCGGCTTGTCCACGGTCGTGGTCGCGTATCCACTCCGGCACCAGCTCGGTCATCGTCTTCCTGGCGCGCTGTACCGGCGCCACAACCTTTTCGTTCAGGTAGTCGCTGGCGGCTGTCGCAAGCTTCGTCTTGGCGGCCTGCTCAATCCCGGCGTGCCAGACCGTGCTGCGGTCCCATAGCGTCACTTGGGCGGCGACCGCCTGGTTGGTTTCACAGAGCAGGCCCTGGATGAGGCGGCTTTGGCCGAACATGCTTTGGTCCCAAAAACATGCAGATGACCGGTATTGTATTCAGCAAAAAGAAGCTGCGATAGGTCTGGAGCGCTCGACACGAGCGATGAACGACCGCCCTGACGCTATTCGCTTAATCACAGCGCTAAGCCACGTTTTCGGCCGAAATTCCAATCGACGCCGCCGCCCGGTGACATGACGCCAGCCACCTGCTTACCGAGCTGCTGTTCCAGCGCCGGTCGCCAGGGCACGAGCTGGAAGCCCATGCCGTCATCGATCATGGCGAACCGGCCGGAGGACAGGGTGACGCGCTGGCGGTAGATACCAGAGACGTGCTCGCCCTCGGCGGACGGCCGATGCGCGCGGCCTGTTTCCGCCGATAGCTTGGAAGCGACGCCTTCGAGCTCCTGACGACGAAGCGTGTTGATGAGATCGCGGGCGAACACGACGCGCTGGCCCTGCCGCTCGGCCATGCCGTTTCGGGCAAGGTGATCGATCCGCCGGTCCATTGCCTCGCGGACTTCGGCGCCGAAGCCGCCGCCGCTGAGCGCAGGGTCTTTCGCGAGAAGCTGGCGGTCGATCCAGGTAGCGCCTGGGGCAGAGATTTGCGCCTCGATCGTCAGGTCGGATCGTGTTGCGAGGGACATCCGTTGCCGTCCATTGGCATCCTCATACGCCCGCGTCTCGACAATGGCGCCGGGCCGCGCGTCGCCGGTCAGTTCGAGATCGGAGAAGCGAAGATGATGGGTGCGCCCATCGACGCCCTCTACGATCGCGTAGGCCGAGCCCTTCAGCTCTTCATCCAGCCCACGCTGGACGAGGCGGCCCAACACCGGATCGGCCGGCGCGTCGCCGTGGATCGCGAAGCCGGCAACGTCGGGCTCCCTGTTCGCCCCGCTCATCGCCCGGTGCATGGTCTTGATGATGTCGCCGCGGATGCCGAGGTCGCGCAGGGCCGGCTCAATGCCGGGCTTTAGTGTCCATTGTGCTGGGCCAACCTGCTCGGCCAGGCCAAGCCGTTCGAGTTTCGCGGCGCGGCCGAGCATCAGACGCCGCATCTCAGGGTCGTCCTCCCCGCCTGGCCGCAAGTCGGCGACGCCGCCACCATCGTCCGCGACATCACGCAGCGCGCGGTCGAGGCTGGTCCAGCGTTCGGCATCAACCTCCTTTTTTTCCCAGGGCAGTGCGGATTTCGTGTTCGCTGCGGGGACCGAGTTCGAAGGTGACGCGCTCGGCGGCCCGGTCTCGAAAACCCCGGCTGATATAGTCGCGGCTGATGACCAGGTCCTGGCCATCGTCTGCCCGGCCACGGATCAGGACGTGGACGTGTGGGTTGTCGGTGTTCCAGTGATCGACCGCCACCCAATCAAGCCTGGTGCCGAGATCGCGTTCTGCATCCTGCATTAGCTCGCGGGTGAAGCTGCGCAGGTCTCCCAGCTCAGCCGCATCCTCTGGCGAGATGATGAACCGGAAATGGTGCCGGTCATCCGCCGTGCGCTCCGCGAAGGCCTGTTCATCGGCCGCGTCCGAGGTGGCGTCGAACATCCGCGCATCGGCGCCGTCGCGGGTCACGCCGTCGCGCTTCAGATAGGCCATGTGCTTGGGCAGCGGTGCCGAGCGGAAGCGCGTGCCCTGGTGGCGGACGACGCGCGCCTTCATCACCACGCGCCGGGCGTTCGAGCGGAGCCGGATCGAGACCGCGGCCCGTCGGCCGCGTCCGAACCGCGAGCGGGTGCGGCCCTGGCTGGAACGGAAGCTGGAGCCGACATGGCCGGCCTTCTTCGCGGCCCGCATGACCTCGCCGACGAAGGTCTGCGGACGCTTGGCGCCCCGGTTGCGGTGGCGGATGCGGCCTGGGCGAACCTGAATGTTGTCGTCGCTGGTGCTCATGGCCGTGACGCCGGCTGGAATGAGCACCGACGGCGGTCGGAGCGTTGAAATCCTTGACGAAAATGCCTGGAGCGCCAGCAGGGGGCGGTGATCGAGTGCATAAAATCTCTCATCCAACCAACCACTTGCGCCGCCCAGAGGGCCAGCCTTTTCCCTTGCCGTCCGTTGGTCGTGTTTCCCTGCACCGCCTCTCTGACCCCCAAACCTGTCCCAAAGCCCGCCACCCGACGATGGAGCGCGATCCCGGTCATGGCTGCGGATTCCGGCGGGATGTCTGCACAAACAGGCCCTCCGATTGCGGGGCGAGTGCCGTCAAATCCTCCGCGCCGGTGTCGGTCGCATGGTGATCGGCGTGCTGTTCCGCGGCAGACTGATCCGGCCGTGTGTGGTCGTCCGCGCGCACGGTAAACAGCGGCGCCTCGGTCCAGGAACGGGCCGCGACTGCCACCATCGCGGTCTCGTCGATCGCGTCGGTGCCGATCAGCGGCGCCAGCAGTGCGACGTAGGCGCGCGTCTCCACCGGAAGCGGTTGGCCTGTCGCGAGATGGTCCTCGTAGCGTGCTGGGCCCGCATTGTAGGCCGCCAGAAAGCCGGGCGATCCGTAGCGGTCATGCAGCTCCCGCAGATACGCAGCGCCGGCGATGATGTTGTCGTGCGGATCGAACGGATCGGTGCCGAGGCCGTAACGGAGCCGCAGAGTAGCCCACGTCTCCGGCATGATTTGCATCAGGCCCATCGCGCCTTTGGGCGACACCGCCCGCACATCGCCACCGCTCTCCGCCTGCATCACGGCGCGTATCCACGAGGCGGGAATGCCGGATCGTTGCGCGGCCTCGGCGACAGGGGCCGCGACGGGATCAGGTGCGACCTGTGCGGCGCTGGTGCTCGCGAGTTCAGCGTGAACGATGCGTCCAGCCAGCAGGGCTACTGCGGCGCCGATGCAGATCGCGCGGCAGAATTTGCGGGCATGGGAGTTGGCAACCGGACGATCAGCGAGATCAAGCATGGCCGGAAAGGAGAAAGAGGAATGCCGGATTGATTGCTGAATTTTGGTGAAGCGCGGGCACGCGGGCGTCATGTTCACTGGGCCTCCTCGATCCAGATTGGATCGGCCCGGCCGACGATCGTCATGATGGGCAACGGGCCGAAATACCGTCCGTCGAGTGATGGGGCGGACTGACGGTTCATCAGAAAAACTCACCGGCCGCGATCACCCGGCAGCCCTGCCAAACGGGCAGTGAGCGGCCCAGGTGATCCCGGTCGAGCGCTGCACGACGGTGATCCCGTCGATGCTGATCGTGTCGCCCATACGGCAAACGGTCTGCCCGGGGAGCGCTGCAATATGCTTCAGCAGCGGGACGCCCTTGGGCAGGTAGCGCCGCGCATCGAGGAACGTCGCCAGCGGCTCCGGCGGCGTCACCACGAGCAATTCGCCAGTTCGCAACGTACCTGCCGGATGCACTGCATAGAGGCCGATCGGCACGCTGGCGCTGGCATTCCAGATCAGCCTCGGCGCCGGATGGAACAGCGCGGTGACGCCTATCACCATCACCGCAGCGTATGTCCTCATGACCCAGCCAAAGCGTATCATGCGTCGATCCTCCGCCGCTGGAGCCAGGCGTGATGGCGATCCCGGCTGTAAGGTCGCGGCGTCTCGCCAGCGGCGAGGCGGTTGTGGACGTGGCGCCAGTGATCGGGACAGGCATCGGCGGCATCAATGCCGATTTGTTCGAGCGCATCGATCGCTTGCAGCACGCGCTCGACCTTCGGCCAGCCGGACTGACGCAGGTAAATGTCGCCGCCAGGCCGCACATAGGGCACCGTCGAGAACGCCTCGCCGGGCATCACCGCGCGCAGAATATCGATGCGCGACACAACGGTGCCGAAGTCGTTGGCTGCCCACCGCACGTACGCGAAGATGCTGCCCGGCGCGAAGCTCAGGATGCGCCGCCGGCGATCGAGAATTAGTTCGGCGACGTCACGGCCGAACCGAATCCATCGCTCGATCCGCTTCTCGAACCAGACCAGCTCGACGTGGGTGAGCGTATCGGATACGGGCGCGGTCATGGCGCTGCCCCGCCATCATCGGGGAACTCGCGATCGAGCAAGGCGCGCAGCATGTCGGCGACCGTCATGCCGCGCCGGAACGCAGTGACCTTGATGCGGCCGCGCAAAGCCGGCGTCACATCGATGGTCAGCCGCGCGCTGAAATCCTCCGGCAGTCGGCTTGCTGGCGGCGGTTCCGGCGTGCGAACCCAGGAATCCGCATCGCCCGGGCGCGAAGCGAATCCGCGCTTTGCCGAACGCTCGCTCATGACGCCAGCCCCGCAACTTCGCCAGCGAGAGCCGGTGATCTCGCGCGCTGCCGGGCTGGCGTCATCCAGTTCGGCGACCAGGCGGCCAGATTGCGCGGCGTCGGCGAAGGCCACGCGCTGGCCGATGCGGGCGGCTAGCACCGGCGGCTCATGTTCGGCCAGCGTCTCGGCGGTCTCGCGGGCGATGATCGTGCGGGCGGCGCAGCGGTTCAGCACGAACCGAGCGACAAGAAGTGGGCGGAAGATGCGGGCTTCCTCAATCAGCTTCAGCATCTCGCCGGACGCCCATCCGTCGAAGGGCGATGGCTGGGCCGGGATCAGCACTAGCTCTGCGGCCAGCAGCGCTGAGCGCAGCAGGCCTGCCACCCTCGGCGGCCCGTCGATGACGACGTGATCGGCGTCGCGGGCCAGCTCCGGCGCCTCGCGATGCAGAGTGTCGCGCGCCAAGCCGATGACGCCGAACAGCCGCGGGAAGCCGTCCCTGGCGCGCTGCTCGGACCAGTCGAGCGCCGACCCTTGGGGATCGGCGTCGATGAGGGTGACTCTTTTCCCTTCCCGGCTCCATTCGCCGGCGAGATGCAGGGCGAGAGTCGTTTTGCCGACGCCGCCCTTCTGGTTGAGGAGCGCGACGATCATCGCGCCCTCTTCGCGGTTATCCACCGATCGGCGCCGGGGCCAACCTCAGAAGAGTTAGATTCTCTTGGGTTAGACTCTAAGTTAGGGACGCCAGAAGTCGTTGACTCAATTGATGAAAACGGCGGTTTTTGTTCCTGATAGCACGCACCCGGTGTTCCCGATAGCACGTGCCCAACCGTTCCTGATAGCACGCGCTGTTCCACAGCTTGTCCACAGGTGCCTGTGGATAAGTCCACGCGCGCAAAGCCTAAAACCTCGCGTCCGCCGGTCTCGCGTTCGACGGCAAGCCGGTAGCCTGGCAGCGGTTGGCGACGGACAATCTCGCGCAGTTCGAAGGCGAAGCGCCGGAACGGGGAGAGGCTGGCTGATTTGGCATGCAGGTGTCGGAAATCGAAACGCCAGCCGCCGCGCTGCTGGCCGCCATGCTTGCGAACGATGCGGTAGAGCCAGCGCTCCAGCCCGCCCGTGAGGTCGAAATACGCGCGGTCGATGGTCAGCACGAGCGCGTCGTCCAGAACGGCCCGGTAGAACCAGTCCGGCATGATCAGGTCGATTCCGTCGGTCTGACCGTGCGCGTCGGCGTGCTCCGTCCATTCGTTGATCCAGGAGAAACGGTGCATCCGCCGCTCGCTGGTCTGGCGTAGCGATGTCGCGACCGTGGTGGACTGCAAGCGGTCCAGCGCGGCTTCAGGCGGTGGTAGTCGCGGGCGCTGGTGCCACGCCCTGTGAACGTGAGGATCTCGCGTGGCGTCGCCGCCATGAGGCGGGATGTGCGCACCCCGGCGTCCCGCGCCTCGACGATCTGGCTGGCAGCCCAGATCAGCACGTCGGCGTCCCAGATGGTCGCCATGCCGTGCTCGGGCACCGCCTCCACCCGGATGGCGATCTCGTTCATCCGGTAGTCGATCGGCGCCGTCCGGTGGGTCTTGGCGAGGCTGAAGAAGGGGTAGGCCATCAGGTCCTGCGCGTCGCGGGGCGCCAGATCGCCGGGCAAGGCGCGGAACAGCTCAAGCTGTTCGCGCTCGGATCGTGTGCGGTGGCGCGGTGACGCGGTGGCATCGCGGCAGGCTCAGCGACGGGGTGGCGCGGCCGCTTGCATCCGTGTACCGTACAGACTGACCATCGCTATTGACACCCGCCCTATCGGTGATCGTGACGCAATCTATTGGAGTGCAGTATTTATGCCCGTCGACTTTCGGGATGCCCACGATAGGCACTGGGATGATGCCGAGACATTGTTCAGTGCAACTCGCCTCCCGAACGCTGATCAGCTATATGGCATTTCTGCCGAATGCGCTCTCAAAGCAATGATGGTAGTTTTCGGAATGCCAGTTAACCCGGATGGAGATCCCGCAGAATACAATGACCGAGTCCACGTCGATAAAGTCTGGCAACGCTATGAAACCTACCGACAGTCCTACAGCGGCCAGCAGTACCCTCTGCCCGTTGGAGAACCATTCGATAACTGGATGGTGAGGCAGCGCTATTTGCACTCTGCGGATATTGGCGCCCCAATTGTTGGAGCCCACCGCACAGCCGCCCAGCAAGTTCGTGATTTGTTGCGACGGGCGACAGCAGACGGAATTTTCTAATGACAGTCTTTGATGACATTCTCGTCGAATTAAGAGCTGCTTTTGAAGGAGTATCACCTGATCTCGCCAGGCAGATCCCGATATTATTGAACCGCGATCTAAATGGTAAAGTTCGTTTAATCGTCGACAGTAAGCTCGAACCCGATATTGGAGCGGTCAACGCACTTCGTGCGATTGCCGCTGATCTTGAGAGAAGGCTTGGCAGACACGCGTTTCCGGTCTCGAAGGCAATAATTTTTGAGCCTGACTTTCCCTCTCTCTTCGAAAGAGAATTAAAATTCAAGCTTGATTGCGAAGCAAATACATGGGTTGTCGACCGACTAATTACGGGCAGAGACTGGGGTGTGGTATCTGCTCGGCAGACAACTCCGCCACGGGTAACTTTTTTTGCAATAAAGGGCGGAGTTGGTCGATCCACTGCTCTGGCGGCAACGGCCTACAGCTTAGCCGAGCAAGGAATGAGGGTACTTATACTTGACCTCGATTTAGCCTCACCTGGCTTGTCAAGCTCGCTGTTGCCACTGGAGCGTCGGCCCCTATACGGCATCGTCGATTGGCTTGTAGAAGATCTGGTCGACAACGCAGATGAAATCGCCACCGATATCTGCGGGCAAAGCCTATTCTCCCGGAATGGCGAGATCTTTGTGGTGCCAGCGTATGGGCGTGAGCCCGGCGAATACATCAACAAACTCGGTCGAGCTTGGATGCCAAAGCTGCGGTCGGATGGGTCGCAGGAGGTATGGACGCAACGACTTGCTCGTCTTCTATTGGAACTGGAGGCGCGATGGATGCCCGATATCGTATTGCTCGATGCAAGAGCCGGAATTGATGATGTTGCCGCTGCCTGTGTAACCGATCTCGGTGCTGGAACCATACTTCTCTTCGCCATCGACGGCGATCAGACTTGGGATGGATTCAAGCTACTGTTTAGGCATTGGCGGCAGGTCTCGAGCATCGAGAATATCCGCGACAGGCTCCAGCTTGTCGCGGCCATGATCCCAGATGCTCGGTCCGACGATTACATTTCGACGCTCATTGAACACGGGTGGGACCTTTTTACCAATGAGCTTTATGATGAAATTCCAGCTGACCAAGCTTCATCTGGAAGCCTTTGGAACTTCGATAAAGACGACGATTCTGCACCGCACTTTCCATTGCTTGTCAGGTGGGATAGTGGACTTTCTGCAATGACAAACTTGCATGGAAGGCTGTTGGAATTCGAGGGGGACCTCATTAAAGCCGTCTTTGGCGATTTGATAACGGGGATATCTCGGATGATTGCAGCCGACAAGGAAGTGCCATGAGCGTAACGGCATCAGCCCAATCAATCAGGCAAGCTATTTTTGACTCCCTGCCTGAGGATACATCTGCACACGGTCATGCGGCCGATGCTCGTTACGTTTATGTGCCACCGTCTCACATCAAGGCTCTCCGACTCGAGAATAATTTGGTGGTTGGAGGGCGTGGTGTCGGAAAGAGCTTTTGGGCTGCTGCACTGAGCGATGAAGCCGTCCGGGGCATCCTAGGGAGTGCGACACCCATATTACCGGCGCGGCTTGTCGTTCGTGCTGGCTATGGCGAGAGGCATCAGACCTCCGCATACCCTGAGCAGGACCTTTGGCAGTCACTTTTGGTCAATGGCGTTCAACCCTACGATATCTGGCGAGCGATCATCTCGCGCTGGCTAAGTGGACTGATTGGCGACGCTATTCCGAGCGATACGTGGTCTCAGACAGTTGGGTGGGTAAGGGATAATCCGGAGCCCTATGCAAGGCTTTTGGAGGCTGGCGATCGGCGCTTTTCGGCAAGAAATGAGAATGGGCTTATTGTCTTTGACGCACTCGATCGGGTCGGTCGCGATTGGGTAATGGTGGATAGAATTGTTCGCGATTTGCTCAGGATTGTTCTGGCACTAAAGCCTTTTCGCCGCCTTGCTGCAAAAGTTTTTCTCCGCGAGGACCAAGCCAGGGAGACCGTATTTAATTTTCCTGATGCGTCAAAAATACTTGCAAGTCAGGTTGAGTTAAGTTGGGGTTTCAACGACCTGCATGGTTTGCTATGGCAATATCTTTGTAACGGCCCCAATTCAGTTGGAGCTATGCTTCGCGACCATTACGCCAGAAATTGTCCTGATAGCCTCAAGCAGGATAGTAGCGGTGCGTGGCAATTGCCAGATACAGTCAAGCGCCAGCCTGAACTGCAAAGGAAACTATTTGAATCCCTCGCTGGGGAATGGATGGGTAAAGACCGTAGGCGCGGCTTTCCTTACAGTTGGATCGTAGGCCACTTGGCCGATGGAAGGGGGCGCAGTTCCCCTCGGTCTTTCCTTGCTGCAATCCGTCGCGCTGCAGAGGATTCAATAGCACGATACCATGACTACCACCAGCCGCTCCATTACGAGAGCATTAAGCGTGGTGTGCAAAGTGCCTCAGCAATTCGGGTCAATGAATTAGCTGAAGATTACCCGTGGGTTAAGGATCTCATGAAGCCGTTGGATGGCCTTACGGTACCGTGTGAGTTTCAGCGCATAGAAAATTTGTGGGAGAGCCAAGGTTTCTTGAAAGATACTTTAGCAGGGTTTGATACGGGCAGTATCTTGCCGCCACCAGCGCGCTTGACCGAAGGTTGGTCCGGCCTCCGCGCGGACTTGGAGGAACTTGGGATTTTCGAGCGAATGCGAGATCAGCGGGTGAACATGCCCGACCTATATCGGGTCGGATTTGGACTTGGAAGGATGGGCGGTGTCAAACCGATAATGAGGAGCAGGAGTGAATGAGTGCTGTCTCCGTTCGGTCGGCGGGCGCGGGACCAGATGAGGGTGAAGCCGTCGCCGTCCTCGTCGTCGAACAGGTTGGCGTAGATCGGCGCGTTGAACGAAGGATCGTCCAGCTTGACCGACAGGTAGTCGCGGCCCTCGTTGGAGCGCTTCGACCAAGCGGCCCCGATCTCCGCCCGGCCCACGAAGACCCGATGGCTGGGGGCGTTGTCGTTGGCCCGGTTGGCTTCCGGGACGATGCGGACGTTCTTGGTCTGCACGCTCAGGGTCACGATCTCGCCCTGGAACTCGCTGCCGGACTTCTTGAAACAACCGATGTTGGCCATGTCACTTCTCCTTGGCTGTTTCGAGCCCGCGACCACCGCGGCCTCGATGGCGATCTGAAGGCCGGAGGCGATCGACGACGCACCAGCTTGCTGGCCGGAGCGCAGCGGAGGATGGCGGTGGCGCGAGTTTCTTGGTTTCCGCGAGGAATGGCCGGAGGCCAGGGGAAGAAAGTCGCGCCGCCGCCGTTGCGGCTCAGGCGATCGAGGCGAAGCCGTCCTTCGGCCAGATCAAGCCATTGAGAGGCCGTGTGGCCGCGCGCCGAACAGCTCGCTCAGGAGAAAACGTGGCCGGCGTTGATTGCCGTGCACAAGAGGCCCGGCGTTCCAGGTGGGGAGGAAGAAGCAGTGGCGTGCAGATCGGACAGGCTGCAACCCACCCGAACCACGGCGCTTGCGACGCCCCAGTTCATCGATCCTGCGGACGGGTGAGATTGGAGCCGACCTCTCGAAGCCGCCTGAGGGCCGCTTCACTGCCGCGTCAGGCTGCCGTCCTGGTCACCCGCCGATTCCAGCCTGATCGCCGACGAGGCTGACGATCACCCCTGTCTGGCAGCACCCGCCAGCCGATGGGTAGCCGGACCTCCTGCAATGTGCCGCCCCTCCTCGGGTGGGACGAACAGCGCCATCCGTGCCCAGGCTGTGCCGCCGACAGCGACCGCCCCGACCATTGCGAAGGCCACGCGCCAGGCTTCGGACGGAATGCCCATCTGGGCGAACCCCAGCGTGCCGTTGTAGCCGGCGATCGTCGCCGGGACCGCATAAAGCAGCCCGATCGCCCCGCGGATCAGGGGGGATCGGATCGTGGCAAAGGCGATCTGCCCGATCGTCAGGGTGACGCCGCCCGCGATGATGGCGACGATGATTGCCCCGGCTATGCCAGCGCCGCTGTGATAGGCGGCCAAGCCTGCCGTCAGGCCGGCAACGAACGGGAGCGCGTAAACGGCGAGTATGAACAGCAGCCAGCAGAAGAAGCCGATGCCGAATACGCTGAGAACGAGTCCGATGATGAGCATGGTGGATAACTCCATGACAAAGAGGCCAAGGGTTGCGCCTTCCACCACCACCGCGGCGCGGGATCGAATATAGCCGAAGGTGATGGAGGGCGGCAGCGGAAAATCGATGGTGGATTTCCGCCGCCGTAGGATTTGATCGACGCCCTTTCAGGGTTGAAAGGGATCGAATTCATGGATAATCGTTGCGGGGTCGCCGTCATACTCAGCCGACAGCATGACGCCGTATTCGCCGTGGCCGGAATGAAAGACGGTGATGCAGACCATCAAAGTGGTGGCGAGGTTCCAGCCACGGGCGTGAGCGATCGAAAGGGCTTGCGACATCGTTCCGGCTCCTGTCTTGGAGGCGGGGACCATCCCCGCGCGACAGGCGCCCGATGTGTCTGGCCCAGGGCCGCAATCACCGCGCAGGCGAAGCCGGAGAGGCCGCACGCGCGCGTAGTGGACCCTTTACGGGTTGATGGCGACAGGCCCAGGGCCGGACCAAGAATCAGCGCCGACGGGAGCGGGGTTTTGCCGGACAGAGGCAAGCCGAGGGTCAGTGCGTCAACCGATATCGACGCGTTTGTTCACCGAGTAAGGTGGAGCAGGAGATTCACCGAGGCACCGATGGCACAAAGAGCCCAAGACATGGCCCATAAGCTCGTGACTGCTGGGATCATCGGAATGCTTATAATTGTAGTAGTGTTGTTCGTTTTGGTCGGGAGCACTGATACTGTCGGCCCGGCAAACGAGCGAACTCATCTGGCGGTCGAGGCCCTCAAAGATGTTGGGGTGGTCGTAATTGGCATCGCGGTGATCGAGGTCGTGTGGATCATAGTTGGTGGGGCGCCGACTGAACAGGCTATGAACAACCTGTTATCGCAACTAAGAGACGCGAGTAGAACAATACGAGAAGATGTCGGTTCGGTCCGCATCGAAGTTACAGCGATGTCAAAGTTGGCGGCGTCGGGTCAAGGCTGTGGTCTCGTTGATATTGCGGAAGGTCAAGACAAACTCAAGTACGACTATAATAAATTTATTGATTCCGTACTTCGCGCAAAGCAAAAAATTCAGATTTGTGGGGCTGCTTTAGACTTTTTGTATTCAAGCGATGATGCTCTTTCAGCCTTGAGCCAGAGAGCGTCAGAAGGGCTCGAGGTTGAGGTGATACTTCCAGACGACGAGAACCCGGTGGTCATGGCCATTTTTCAGGATAGGTTTGAAGAACATATTAGGCGAACCGCCAAAAGCCTTGCAACGCAGATCACAAATCAAGCCCCGAAGATCAAGCTTCAAAGAGTTAAGAATAAGGCGCTAACAATCACAATGATACGAATTGACAACGAAATGCTTGTTACGCCTTATCTTTTGTCTCGGCAAACGGCCGAAAGTCCGAGACTTTTAATTTCCGGATCCGACATGCCTCTGTTTCGAGTGTATGAAAACGAGTTTCAAAAACTCGCGGATAGCTAAGTATATTGGCTGGCTGCTTAACCGCGATAGGGCGCGCGCAATCGTTGGGCCGGGGCTCCGGCCGTGGCGGCGCCGCTCGGATGTTAGCCGCTTGAAGGACTTTGTTCGAGCGGGCGGATTCGGTGAGTTTGCGCACAAGCGTCTTCTCCCGAAGCAACTCGGCGGCCACCGCGAAGCCGGTTAGGCACAGGCCTTCCAGTGGGGCACAACGGCCTGACGGACGCCGAACTAAGCCAGGGCAGCGAGCGCTTGAGGCTGGACGCTGTGCTAGATTGGAGATCACGTCGACGCCGGCGGATACGGTGCAGCCTACCCGGGCTGAGGACAACTACCCCACTATCAGCAATCGCGGCCCCCATGCTACTGTGTTGCACAAAATCATACTCGATCAACCTAATTCACGAATTATGTAGAAGTCACCGAACTTGAGCGACGGCTGGGCTCGGTGTAGGTCTTCGTCCGCCGTAGCGTATTGAGAGGTTACAGATGGGTGCGTTTGCGGGTTCGGCCGCTCTCTTTTGTAAGGAGCTGCGGCCCGACATTTCAGTCGTGACACTGACCATGAACAACTCCTGTAACTTGAGGTGCCCCCACTGCTATCTTCAGTATGCCGGGGAGGACGCCTATGTGGCTCCGTATGTCGTCGACGCGATCGCCGCGTCGTGCGCCGAGGCGGTGGCTATCGTCGGGATGGAGCCGCTCAAGAACCTGCGCTCGGCGGCCGAAGTCGCCGTGATCGTCAAAGCGGTGAAGGCGAGCGGTAAGAAGGTCGGCCTCGTCACGAACGGCCTGAACGCGCACCTCCTGCATCCCAAGACAGCACAGCTGCTGGACTGGGTGGATGTCAGCATTGACGGCGTGCGATCGACCTACCAGTCCATACGCGGCGCACCCGTGGCCAAGCTCGAGCGGGGAGTGGCGCGGCTCCATGAGCTTGGAGTGCGCCAGGTGAACGTGCTGCACACCCTCCATACGGACAATATCGCCCAGTTGGCGGAGCTCGCCACATTCGGGCGCGAGCTCGCTGAGGGCGGCCAAGTTATCCTCTCTCCGTTCTCTGCGACGCGCCATGAGGGTGTCCAACCGCGCGACCTGACAATTACACCGGGCGCCTTCCTGGCGGCACTACAAGGACCTGACTGCGACCTGGCGGACTGCTGGGTGGTCCTCGACCTCGATTGGCTCCCCGAGATACGCGATCGCGCTGAGTTTGCGTCCCGCGTCGAGGACGCGCTGGACGGGCGGGCCGTGTTGTTCAAGGCAGACCCTGCCAGCTACGGCATGGTTCGGATCACATACGACGCAAGGGTCATGACGCCCCGGCAGGCCATGCACACGAGCGACTACCGAAACGCCACGCGACCGCTCGACCGTAGGGCGCTCAATGAGGTCCTCTCGAAGCCGATCGCCGTCTCAATGCAAGTGTAAGCAACCACCCCGATGCCGGGAACCACGAACTCGGGAACGGAAGCCCCCCTCCCCCCGCTACTTCGACTTTGCAAGCCTACCGGCGACGATAGCCAGAGTGGCTTTTCGGAGGTTCACGACGCGCTGATCGATCTCGCGATCGCCACCATTGCCGTTCGCCGTGCCCATCGCTTAAGGGAGGCGGACATGCAAAAGAAGGGACATGTCTTCCATTACACCAGTATCGATACATTTGATATATTGTTCCCTTTGGTTGAAACCACGCCTCCTAAGCTCCTTCTCTCGCCGACGGAGCTGCTGAACGATCCGAATGAAGGCGCTCATTTTTTTGACGTGCTTAAAAGGCAAGACGAGCTGCCGGAGGTGTTGCTCAACTCGCTTGCAGGCCATCGTCAAAACATGCGGGCCGAGTCGGGTTTGAGCGAGTCCGACCCGCTTGTGTTCGTAGCATCTCTCTGCCTCGAGGACGACAACCTTAATCTGTGGCGGTTTTACGGTAATGCCAAAGGCGTCTCATTTGGAGTACACAAGTCGCAGTTTGAGTTCGATGCCGAGGAAGGTTTGTCGGACCATTATAACGGACAGGATAAACTTTACCGAGTGACGTATGGCAAACTGGCGGTGGAAGACGCTCTCAAGCACCTTATGCCTGCAATGGCGAAGCTGGCCGAGCTGTACAAACGGCGCGAATTGCAAGAGAATCTCCAACGCCACATCATCAAGGCAATGTCGGGTCTACTCAACACGGTAGCATATCTCTTTAAGACCACTTCCTACGCGGCAGAATGCGAGTGCCGCTTGCTTCGAGTCCAAAGCATTGGCGATGTTCGTAACGGACAATGCAAGACGATCGGCGGAATAGTAAGGGCTGAGAGCAAAACCGAACTGGTCCACGAAGGAATTGGAGAATATCGGCCCGTGGTAACGTTAGGCCCCCAGTTTGACTCGATTAATCCTGAGCGTGGACAAACTAGGGCGATCGATCGCATAAGAGTGGCGCTTCCTAAGCGCCAGCCTATTGTAAAGCTGTCAGCAAATAAGTATCGAACTCCAGTAGAAAAGTTGCAGGTCACCTAATATCTAGCAGTCGGCGCCCGATCCGGAAATAGTGCTGCGAAAGCATCGGAGTCGTGATGGTCGCAGAGACATTTCACGTAATCTTCAGAAGTAAAAAGCTGAGCCACCGGATTGCGAGTTCGACAGAATTTATCATAATCTGACTGGAAGGTCTCAAACATTTTTGCAGGACGCACTCTCCGTGTGCCAGTTTTAACTGGGGCCCCGGGTTCCGCAGCCCTAGCAGCAGCGAAGATGCTGTCGAACAGGCTCTCGACATTTTGCACGAGTGTCGGAATCTGAGGGTCTCGCGAGACCGCGTCGTACTTATGCCCACTGAGTTGCCAGGGAGGCACCTTATGGTCGAGTTGAAGGTCTCTTATATAATAATCTCGGAGGTGCCTGTTCTCCTTAAAACCTACGCAACAGTAAAGCGCATGTTCCCGCCGAATTTCCTCTTCTGTGAAGGCGTTCAGAAGGCTTGGCAACTCGATGCACACGCTAGCCCGCCTGGGGTCGCGCAGACGCAGCCATCTCCGCCTCTTGCCTTGTTCCGCGGCATCCTTTTGAGCCACCGAAGCCAGGGGCCCGCCCCAAATAAAAGCCTTAACTGGCCGATGTCCATCGACGGCCTTTGAGTTTATGCCAAGTGTTTCGGCAAGCGAGCGGCTCCCGTAGAACTTTACGAGACTTTCATCATCAAGATTGCCCCCGCACTTGCCGAGGTCCTGCGCCACTTTGCCAGCGAGCAACTTAGCCTGACTGGGAATATCGCTAACCCATGTGAGCTGGAAGGGCAGATCCGCTTTCTGCAATTGGGAACCGTTGCGACTCTTGCAGGCTTCAGAAATTAGGTTCTTGAGTGTGATGATGTGCTCGTTCGTGGATTTTACCCTTGGCGGCAAACCCAGGAATATGAATCGCGGGTGAAAGACAGAGACGGGAACTGCAAGGAATGAGATGCCAGCTTCATGGATCTGCCGAAACTCCGACTCAGTTGCAAAGAACAGCTGATAGGGGCGGCTGGAGAGGAACGGCGGGGGCTTGCGCGGCGTGGACCAAGTCGACTCTTGCGGCTTGGCCCAGTTCCAGTCAAAGTCCTGAATCGCAATTGTGGGTTTCTCCACCTTGGCCGATTTTCGCGCTGCTCGCTCGGCGACCGTGGCAAGCGGAAAGGTGTTAGCATAAAGCGGGACGAATACATCAATGTCCATACCGCTCAAGCTCGCTGCCAAGCGTTCGACTGCGAGCTCAAGTCTGTGGTGCGCATCGCCTACAAGCGCGCTCACTGACAAATCCCGGTCTCTCGTCGCACCCCGGGCGGCCTACGGCTTAAGATCAAGAGGAACGGGAGGATCTGGGTTACGCCTCACAATGCCGTTTGCAACAAGGAAACTCGAAGCGGCGGCTACAATGCCTTTCATGTTGAATGAGCCGTTCTGAGAAAGCAACGTCCTGTCCATCTCGGCGATGGAGCGCGGGAAGAATTCGTTGCCTACGGCTGCGGCGTATTCCTCGGGCGTGTAGTGGGTTGCGCCGTGCTGATCGAGGTAAGAACGAGTGTAGGCGGAGTTCTTAAGCGGATCGGCCAACACGTAGTCAACGGTGTCGAACCACATGTGGATAAAGGCCTCAATCTCGGAGTGCTTCTCACGGAGCTTCCGACGGGTGGTGACAAACCCAGTGATGTCGGCGAAGTTGGCGGTCTCCATAGAGAGCACCAGACGGCCACCCGTGCGGCGCGCCTCGGTCAACTGCGTCAGGCCGGCAGACGCAATGTCAAGATCTCCATTGCGGGCAGCGAGCAGTGAATTGTCAAGAGAAGAATCAACAATATGCAACGACTTTGGGTCGATGCTAGCACCGACCGCCACGCGAAACAGCATCATGTCAAAAAGACTGTTCTTTTCGGCGCCAATGCGGTGGGCGAAGAACGCCTTCATGATTGCGGGATCGTGGATCGTTGCTGCATCGATGACGGGGATGTCGGGCTTGAACGAGATGAAGCCGCCCCCCTTGAAGACATAGGCGGGGTAGATGAAGACCACGTCGCCGTCACTGCCGCTGTTCAGGTTCGCTTGCTTGGTCAAGTAGCCGATCAAGCTCGCGTAGCCTAAGTCGACAGTGCTGCCGTAGCTGGCCATGGCTGGGACGATGTCCTCCCAAGCCAAGGTTTGCAGGTCGACAGTTACTCCGTACTTCTTCTCGAGGTTCATAGGCTTGAGGTTCACGACCATACCAATATCCTGGTATGGCGAGATCGCAACGCGGATTGAATTTTCTTGCCCCACACCGGGGACGCTCCCGCCGGAGATCATGAGGTATGCCCCGCCGATGATGGCGCACAAAACGACGACCAAGCCGATCGCTATCCCGCCACGCTTCATGTAACGCTCCATGGGAAGGCGCGCCGCCAGAGCGCGACTAGGGTTGTATCGAAAAGCACGTAGAGCGCAGTCGAGACCAGCGCCATGAGAAAAACCAACGACATCGAGAATGTGCTTCTTGCGGTCTGGATCAGGTAGCCGAGACCCAACTGAGCCCCCAGCAACTCGGAGAACAAGACAAGGCCCACGGACACCGATAGGACGTAGCGCACCGTGGGCAGACAGATCGACAGGATGTAGGGGATCAAGAGGATCCACAGGGCACGGAGCGGGGCGAGCTGGTAGGACTTCACCATGGTGCGGTAGCGCGGCTCCAAGCCGGCGAGCGCGCGCACGCCATACATCGCCAAATTGACGGCCACGGCCAGGAAGACGATCAGGAACTTTCCGACTTCGCTGAAGCCGAACCACAGGATGAAAAAGGGAACGACCGCCAAAGGAGGCACGTTCTGCATGGAAATCAGCGATGGCAGCAGAACCTCCCGCAGAGACCGGCTCGCGTAGAGCGCGGCGCCAAGCGGGATGCCGATGATTATCCCGGAAGTCACTCCCACGGCCAGCCGTATCGCCGTGGCGGCGAAGTGCTGCACAAGGGAGGGATCGAGGTCGCCCGCCGCATCCAGGACGTCGAGGGGCGAGGGAAGAAATTTGTCCGGCACGGCGAAGCCGTACTTAACCAGGATCCAGGCTGCCGGCATTAGGACAATCCCGAACAAGCGCAGACAAGCCTGCGCGATGGCTTGGGCGCGTGGCGTGAATTGCCTCACAGCACTGATACCTCGCGGAACGGGGGCAAGCCAACGAGTTGCAGCCGACCTACCGGCGCGCCGTCGAATTCCTCGATATAGTGCGTCGACATGATGATCCGCCGATTCTCAGCCTGCCGCAGCAATTCCTTGATCACCACAGCACGGCGGCCGACGTCGAGGAAGTTGAGTGGTTCGTCGAGGAGGAGGATGTCGGATTCGCTGCCGAGGGCGCGGACGATCTCAAGATAGCGGCGCTGGCCGAACGACATCTGGTGCGCGCGCTTGCCGGCAAATTCGGACATTGACGCCAGGATGGCGGGATCGTTGATCCGGCTGGCGCGGAAAGTCCGGCTGATCCCGATGTTGGCCGTGCCGGTTAACCACGGCAAGAGAGAATCGTCCTGGAGTATCAGAATCGCTGACCGCCCCTCGTATTCGACCGCGCCGGACGCCGGCGCCAGATCACCATTGATCAGCTTTAGCAGTGTGGTCTTGCCGCTACCGGACGGACCTTGCAATGCAACCATCCTCGAGGTCACCTGGAATGACAGATGCTCGAACACGACGTTCTCGGCGTAGCCGAAGGTGAGGTCCTCCGCGACGATCCACGGCTTGCCTTTGGTCATGGGTATCCTTTAGCCCGCGACACCCTGCGGCGCCCGATGGACCTATTTAGCCTTAGGAGCAGTCGTGCTCCAAGCTGAACAGGTAGGCATCGGACAGTTGCATCAGCCCATACTCGCGTTGGTCGAGCGAGCGCCCGCCGAATGGCTTATCCACTGGGCCGCGATGATGGCGCACCGCTGGGCCGACCGCACAGCAGCGGGGCGGCGGACCGACGGGCCGACCGCACGACCAATGTCTACGAGCTCGCCGGAAGCGCATCCAGAAACCTTCGCTTTGACCCGCGGCGACGCGACCGACGGCTGTGCCGCCGAGTTGCTGTCGCCGAAGGTCCCGCACGGTGCGTCAGTGCTGGTCAACCGCTGCCACGACCCGGACGCAGTGCGCGCAAATGTGCAGCGGCGCGGTAGTGTGCCCACTTGGTGGTCCGAAAAGGGCGGTAGCGGTCGCAGATTTAGGCTGTGCTAACGGCAATTTTTGGTCCTACTCGCTCCAGAACTACATCTTCTCGTTTCCGCCATTCGCGGCCAATCGGGATTGCTTCGGTTGACCTTTTGGGCAGCCCCTTCAAGCGGTCGCCGCGATTGGCGGCAGTCCGTGCTCACGCGCCGCTGCCGCCGAATCTCCACACCGGGACGCCGAACTTCTTCGCTTTGTCGGCGAGGTTGTCCTGGATACCCGTGCCGGGGAACACCATGACCCCGATCGGCAGAACCTCCAGCATTGCGTCGTTGCGTTTGAACGGTGCTGCCTTGGCGTGCCTGGTCCAGTCGGGCTTGAAAGCGATCTGCGGCACCTTGCGGTGGTCGGCCCATTTGGCGGCAATGCGTTCGGCACCCTTCGGTGATCCGCCGTGCAGCAGCACCATGTCGGGGTGCTTGGCGTGGACCCGATCGAGCCTGTTCCAGATCAGGCGGTGGTCGTTGAAGTCGAGGCCGCCCGTGACGGCAATCTTCGGGCCGGCGGGCACCAGCACCTCGGTCTCCGCCCGGCGCCTGGCGGCGAGGAAGTCGCGGCTGTCAATCATGGCCGAGGTCAGTGTGCGGTGGTTCACCATCGATCCTGCGCGCGGCCTCCAGGCGGAGCGTGTGTGGCGCTCAAACTGGTCGGCAGCCTGGTCGCGGAAGAATTCCATGCTGTCGCGGCGTTCGATCAGCGTCTGCCCTTCCGATGTCAGGCGTTCCATCTCGACCGAGCGGATTTCCGAGCCATCCTGTTCCCGCTGGCTGCGTTTCTGCGCCTGCTCATTGTCGTCTAGTTCGCGTTCGATACGGCCGATGGCGCGGTGGAAGATGTTGACCGTCGACCACAGCAGGTCTTCGAGGTCGGGCTCGAGGCGGGTGTCATCCAGCGCCACCACCAGGGCGTCGAAGATGTCGGCCACCGCGCCGGCGACGATCTGCGCGTCGGGCATCGGCCTCGGGTCGGGTTCGTCCTGGAACGGGCGGTAGCCGTAGAGCTGGAGTTCGGTGAGGACGTGGTCGGTCGGGGATGAGGTGTGCGGCGGCTCGAAGCTGGTGTCGTCGTATTCGGTCGTCATGGGATGCTGCCCTTCGTCGGATCGACCGCGCCCATCGCGGCCTTCATGGCGACGAAGGCGGCGGGCGGACCGGACCCGCACCCGCAGCGAAGCGGAGGGCCGAAGCGGAGCGGAGGATGGCGGATGCCGGCTATTTTGCTTCGCGATGCAAAGGCGGCCCCCTCTTGGGCCGCCGGCGGAAAATAGCCGGCCATCCGCCATTGCTTGTCCGGGTCGCTTGCCGCCCGATCGCCCTCTCAGAAGGCCGTGGGCGCGGTCCTCTCCGACGATTGGCGGGCGCTACCCCGTGACCGGATGCGATAGGACGGCAGCGCCTCCGGGCACCTTCGCCGACGCCGTGGCGGCTGCCTCCAACGCCATGAAGCGGACGACGTCTTCCGGGACGATCTGCACCCGGATGGCTGCCCGCAGAGCATCGATGCCGGCCGCGCGGAGATCTTCGTTGAAGTCGCCCAGGCGGGGTGACAGCGTGATCGCCTCGATCCCGGCTTCGCGGCTGCGGTCGATCAGGTTTGCCACTGCGCCATCGCCTGCCGGATCGTTGTCACGGGCGATGTATAGGCGGCGCAGTGTCCTGGGGAACAGGATGGCGGCCAGATGCGCGGCCGAGAGCGCGGCCACCATCGGCATGGTGGGCACCACGCATCGGAGCGACAGCATGGTCTCGATGCCCTCGCCAGCCGCCATGACATCGTGCGCCACACCGAACCGGACGGCATTGCCCAGGAGGTGGCCCATCGCCCGCCTCGGCGTGTCGATCGGCGCCTTGTCCCGCCCCGACGGGTCGAGCCATGTGCGGTGCGCGCCGGTGATCGTGCCGCCGAGGTCGGTGACGGCGGCGATGATCGCCGGCCAGGTCTCGGTCGGAGAGTCCGGGTCGGGCCAGTAGTAGCAGCGTGGATGGAAGCGGAGATTTGCGGTTCCGTGCAAAGCCGTAATGCCGCGTCGGCGTAAATACGTTTCTGCGATTGTGCCCGAAATTGGCTGAGACATTGCGAAGAGTCGTTTTGCCGATTCCGGCGATCCTGCCGGCGCTGACGAGGACGGTCGAACATGGTCTGGCGCCGGTTCCGGTCTTGGCAGGCTGAAAAAGCGCCGTGCTTCATCGGCGACGTCGGAGAAGTCGGCGAGGCCGCAGCTTTTGCGGATGACGTCGAGCAGATCGCCATGCTCGCCGGTCGCTGCGTCGGTCCATTTGCCAGCGGCGCCCTTGCCCGATTCCGGTCCTCGCAGCCGGACGAAGAGGGAGCGCCCCGGCGTGTTGCGGACATCGCCGACCAGCCAATAACGGCCTTCCCGTCGGCCGTTGGAGAGGTAGTGACGACACACCGCCTCGGCATCGCGCGCGAGACGGTGCGCCAGATCGGCGGCTTGATGGCCCATGGTTACGCCGCCGCCCGGTCGGCGATCCGCTCCAGCGGATAGCGCTCCAGCAATTTCGACAGAATGGCGGTGCCGGTGGCGTCGGTCGACACAAACATGCGCAGCTTCCAGGAGATAATCTCATGGAACAGGCCGTAGGCGCGGAGCCGATCACGCATCTGGTCGGTGAAGCCGGTCAGCTCGATGCGGTTGGCGCCCATGACGCGGACACGGCGAAGCTGAAGTCCCTCGGAGAGATCGAGGATTGTTTTGCCGTCCATTAGCGCGGCGAAGGCGTTGTCGGCCGATAGAGACGGCTTGTCGGCATCGAGTGCGGTCGCGACCAAGACCGGTGAGACGCGGCGGCCGATGATGCGCTCGCCAGCGTCGGTCTGGAGCCGATAGACCCGCGAGGATTCATTCGGCAGCCGCTTCCAGATCGGCAGCAGCAATCCCGCAACGATGTGGATCTCGCTGTCGGTGAATTCCGGCACCTGGGCGAGTTCTGCCTCCCAGGCGCGGGCGAAGGTTCGCGGTCGGCCTCGCGCCACTGGGTCTGCGGCATCATCGCCAGCGGGAAAGGAGGATGTTCCATTGGCCGGATCAGCCGCACACAGCGTTCAACCTCGCCATCGTCGAGCATCACACTGGGCGCCGGAACCTGCACGGCGGCGCGGCCCGATTGTGTATTCACGAGCAGCGCGGCGCGTTTGTCGGAAAGCCTTTCCAGCGCCTGGTCGAGCGTGACCGGGCGATTACGCTCGCGCTGCGTGATAGTCAGCAACCGGGTTTCCGCGGATGTGCCCGGATGGGTATAGATCGTCCGCCGGCCCGTGACGATGAAGCTCTCGGCGGTCAGGGTTTCCAGCCCGATATCGTAGGTGCCGCTGGCCACAGCACCTTCGATGCGGGCCGTGAGCAATTGCTCGAATGCGGTGAACAGGATGTTCTGCAGATCGATGGTCAGTGCCAGCAGCCGGTTGAGGAACGTCGTGATCGGCGGCAGCTCGTCACGGATGCCGTTGGCGTCCGTCAGCTTCAGGCCCGTCGCGTCCTCGAATGTCTGCAACGTGCAGCCTTCAACCTTGCCCGCTACCAGCAGAAAATAGAGCTGGCGGAGCGCGTCGCGCGCGTAGGCACTTTCCAGATTGTCCTCTGGCCGGAACAGGCCCTGGCCGCCGGTCTGGCGTTGTCCCTTGGTGATGGCGCCCAACGTATCGAGCCGGCGGGCGATGGTGCTGAGAAAGCGCTTCTCGGCCTTCACATTGGTGGCGATCGGGCGGAACAGCGGCGGTTGCGCCTGGTTAGTGCGGTTGGTTCTTCCCAGCCCCTGAATGGCGGCGTCCGCCTTCCATCCGGCTTCCAGCAGGTAGTGTACCCGCAGCCGCCGGTTCTTGGCCGAAAGTTCGGCGTGGTAGCTGCGGCCGGTGCCACCGGCATCGGAGAACACGAGGATACGCTTGGCGTCGTCCATGAAGGCCTGCGTCTCGCCGAGATTGGCGGAAGCTGCGCGGTTTTCGACGACCAGACGGTCGATGCCGTCCGAGCCGGTCTTGCGGATGATGCGTCGCGATCGACCCGTTACCTCGGCCACCATGGCGGTGCCGAAGCGCTGGACGATCTGATCGAGCGCGCAATGCACTGGCGGCAGCGATGCCAGCTTTTCGATCAGCCGATCCCGCCGTGCGACGGCATCGCGGCTCTGGACAGCCTGGCCTTCGCGAAAGACCGGGCGCGAGCAGAGATTGCCCTCGCTGGTGCTCAACCATGTCATATTCGACGCCCTCGTAGCTGAGTGACCGTGCTGCATAGAGACCAAGCGCCCGCAGATCGCGCGCCAGCACCTCCATGGCCGCGACGCCGCCGGCCTCGATCGCCTCGACAAACTCGGCGCGGGTGGCGAACGGGAAGTCCTCGCCACCCCACAGACCGAGCCGCTGGGCATAAGCAAGATTGTGGACCGTGGTGGCACCGGTCGCTGAGACATAGACGATGCGGGCATTCGGCAGCGCGTGTTGCAGGCGCAAGCCGGCACGGCCCTGCTGCGAGGCGGCCTGGCCGCCGCGCTCGCTTTTGTTGCCAGCGGCGTTCTGCATGGCATGGCTCTCATCGAAGATGATGACGCCGTCGAAATCGGTGCCCAACCAATCGACGATCTGCCGCACGCGCGAAACCTTCGCATCACGCCCATCGGTGCGCAGCGTGGCGTAGGTCGTAAATAGGATGCCCTGATCCAGCCGGATCGGCGTGCCCTGGCGGAAGCGCGACAGCGGCGTCACCAGCAGACGTTCCTCGCCGAGCGCCGACCAGTCGCGCTGCGCGTCCTCGATCAGCTTGTCGGATTTGGAGACCCAGACGGCGCGGCGGCGGCCCTTCAGCCAGTTGTCGAGGAGGATGCCGGCAACCTGGCGGCCTTTGCCGGCGCCGGTGCCGTCGCCGAGAAACCAGCCTCGGCGGAAGCGCACAGCATTCTCCGGGTCATCGGGCGCAGCCGAAACGATGTCGAAGGTCTCATCGACCTTCCACGACCCGGCCAAATGGCCGGAATGGGCCTCGCCGGCATAGATGACGCTCTCCAGCTGGGCACCCGACAGCAATCCGCCCGAAATGACTGCGGGCGGCAGATGCGGACGATAGGACGGCTTCGGGGGTGCGACCGACGCCATTGCCACCGACTGCACCAGCTTGGTGGGGTGCGCCTGAGAGTCGGGAATACGGATCGTCTGCAATCCGTATTCTTCGTAAAGCGCCTCCGTGATGCGCCCGCTCTCGGCCGGCTGCCAATCCAGGGTCTCGTAGCCGAGTTCGATGGCCTCGGCGGCGACTACGACGGGCGGAACGGATGATGGGCGGACGGTGCTGCCGCGCAATGTCCGAGGCATGACGTTACGGGAAACAGCGCGAGCCACATCGGCGCCAGCGATCGGCTGCCGGGCCGGGACATGCCGCAGCACCAAGTCCAGCAGTGTGGCGGCGTCTGGGACCATCCCCAGCGACGCTGGGAATATGCAGCGATCGTCGGCGAGCTGCTTATCGATCACGGTCAGGCGCGTGTCGATGGTTGTGCCGTGCTTGGCGTAGACCGCCCCATCGATCGCAGCCGAGAACACCACACGGCCGCGCTCCTGAAGCTCAACGAACGCATCCGTCCAGGCGGGATTGTCCGGCGCGAAGTTTGCCCCTGTGATGGCGACCAGGCGGCCACCGTCGGCGAGGCGTGCCAGGGCGGAGCGGACGTGGCGGAGGATGGTGTCGACCATGCGGCGATCGACATTGGCCATCGCCGAGAAGGGCGGATTCATCAGCACGACGCTCGGACGCACATCGGTGCCAAGATGGTCATCGATCTGCGCGGCATCGAACCTGGAGACGGAAACGCCTGGAAAGAGGTGGTCCAGCAGCCCGGCGCGGGTCTCCGCCAGCTCGTTGAGCACGAGGGCGGCGCCCGCCAGCTCGGCGAGGATGGCGAGCAGGCCGGTCCCGGCGGAGGGCTCCAGCACGAGGTCCGCCGGCGTAATCGCGGCGGCGGTGCTGGCCGCGAGACCGAGCGTGATCGGCGTCGAGAATTGTTGGAACGCCTGGCTCTCCTCCGCGCGGCGCGTGTGCGTCGGGAGAAGCCCCGCGATCTTGGCCAGCATCGGCAACATGGCGGCGGGTGACGCGGCACGCTTAGAAGCGGCGGACGTTTAATCAGACGCATATCCTGCGGCCTGGAAATAGTTGCTGCAT
>CALMVI010000097.1 GCA_937873095.1 uncultured Acetobacteraceae bacterium
CGGCATTGCCCTCCCGCACCGCCGAGCTGGCGTTGCGGCGAGGGGCGGCGGCGGGGGCAGGGCGCGGTGCGGGTGCTGACTCCGGCGCCGCCTGCTCCTGGGCGGGCGCCTGGTCGGGTGGTGCGGCGGCAGGGGCGGCACCCCCCTGGCCAAGCTTGAAGGCGAGGTCGCCTATCTGCTTGATCAGCTCGTCATGCTGGCGCTGCAGCTGGTTGGTGAGGTCGTCCACCCTGCCCTGCAACTGGCGGTTCTGTTCCTCCAGCGTGCCCACCCGCACCACCAGCTCGGCCGCCGTGTCCCCGACCGCGCCGCCCGGCTGCTGCGGCACGTAGCCCTGGGGCGCGCCGCCCTGCTCCCGGGATTGCTGGACCGCCTGCAGCTCCTGGCGCAGCTCGGCGATCTGGTTCTGCAGCGCGATGCCTTCCCGGCTGTCCACCTGGGCGGCCGCAGGGACCGCACTGGCCGCCAGCATGGCGCCGCACGCCAGCAACGATGTCACGAGGTGGTTCATGCAGGCTCCAAACGACGCCGAAGGATCGCCCGTGCCAGGACAAAAGAAAAGTCCGGAGCGTGACCCCGGACTTTGCCGCCGGGCCACCCCTGTCAAGGGGCGCCCGGACAGGAACGCATTTAGAGCAGCATCAGCCAGACTGGAATCAGTCTTGCTGATAAAGCTGCTCGCCAATACAAAAGCTTAGAGCGAATTCAGGCTGACACACTCAGCATGAACCCGTTCTAGAGCAGATCCCGATCAGACGGAATCGTCTGATCGGGTGAAGATGCTCGCAAAACAACAAGCTAGAGCCTGTGGAGTGAACGCAAGTGAACGGAACATGCTCTAGAGGATCAGACGCCGGGGCCTGACTTCACCGAGGTGATCGCGTTGCGGTTCTGCGACCAGGCCTGCTCGTCGTCGCCGAGCGCGGTCGGGCGGTCCTTGCCGTAGCTGATCGTCGTGATGCGCGACGATGATACGCCCTTGGCCTGCAGGAAATCCTTGGCTGCGTTGGCGCGGCGCTGCCCGAGTGCGAGGTTGAACTCCTCGGTCCCGCGATCGTCACAATTGCCAGCGATCTGGATGCTGACGTTGGGGTATTTGGCCAGCCAGTCGGCCTGCTTGGACAGGGTGGCCTGCCCGGCATCGGTCAGCGTGGACGAATTCAACTCGTAGAACACGCGGTCGCCCACGTTGGCCACCAGGTCTTCCTGGCTGCCGGGCACGACGGAGCCGGTGCTGGGTCCACTGTTGGTGTTGGCCATGCCGCCAGCGCCGCCGGTGTTGGCGGGCGGGTTGTGCGAGCAGGCAGCGAGGAGAGCGATCGCGGAAATCGCGCCCAGAAGCTTGGTTTTCATGGAAGTCCGTTCCTGTCTGTCGGTAGGTGATTGATCGACCACGCCTGTAACGACACGATCGACGAATCGTTGCCGCGATGCAGCGCGAATACGATTTCGCACGCGTCATGGTCAAGCGGGGACAGCTTGCAGCAATCAGCTTTCAGTCATCAGAGAACGGCGGCGCTACTCTTGTACTCAACTGACGGCTGTCTGCTGATCTAAGCATTCAGGGGCGACCAGGCAGGGTCGGAGGCGTCCGATCCGGTCGGCACCTGGCGCTCGTTGAAGCCGGTGATGTCGATCGAGACGAGGCGCGCAGAGTAGCCCGAACCGCTCGAATCATGCGCCTGGGTCTCGCGGCAGAACATCAGCACGCGGCCGTTCGGTGCGAAGGTCGGACCCTCCACCGAGAAGCTTTCCGACAGGATGCGCTCGCCGCTGCCGTCCGGCGCCATCACGCCGATGGCGAACGTGCCGCCAGACAGCCTGGTGAAGGCGATCAGGTCGCCGCGCGGCGACCAGACCGGCGTCGCATACCGGCCATGCCCGTAGCTGATACGCCGCGCCCCGCCGCCGCCCGCCCCCATGATGTAGAGTTGCTGGTCGCCGCCGCGGTCCGAGTTGAACACAATCTGGCTGCCGTCCGGCGAGTAGCACGGGCTGGTGTCGATCGATCCCGAACTGGTCAGGCGGCGGGCGGCGTGGGTGGCCGCATCGACGACGAAGATGTCCGACCCACCGCCGCGGGTGACCGACAGGATGCACGACCCACCATCTGGCGAGAAGCGCGGGGCGAAGCTCATGCCCTCGAACTCGCCGAACGTGGTCTGCCGGCCGGTGCCGAGGTCGAAGAGGTAAACGCGCGGGCGGTTGTTGGCGTAGCTCATGAAGGCGATCTGGTCGCGCACCGGGTTGAAGCGCGGCGTCAGCACCAACCAGGATCCGTCGGTCAGGATGCGGTTGTTGGCGCTGTCCTGGTCCATGATCGCCAGCCGCTTGCTCTGGCTGCCGCGCCGCCCGCTGGCCGCCACGTAGACGATGCGGGTGTCGAAATAGCCTTTCTCGCCCACCAGCCGCTCATAGACCACGTCGGCCACGATATGCGCGATCCGCCGCCAGTTGGCGGCCGTGGTGGTGTAGGCGGTGCCCTGGATCTGGGTGCCCTGCAGCACGTCCCACAGCCGGAACTCTACGCGCAGCGGGTCGGTTCCTGTTACCTGGCCCGTCACCAGCGCGTGGGCGCCGGACGCGCGCCAGTTCTGGAAGTTGGGCGTGGTGGCTGCGTCGGCGGCAAAGCCCGCCTCGCCCAGCGGCCGGAACAGGCCGCAGCGCGCCAGGTCGGCGCTGACCACCCCGCCGACATCCACGCCGCCGGGCGAGCCCGACAGGCCTGTAATCGCGATCGGGATAGGGTTCCTCTGCGCGCCTGGCACGTCGATGATCGGCTGGCCGCCTGGCGTGCCGGGTGCGGCCAAAGGCGCCTGGGCCAGGGCCGGCGTGGCCAGCAGCCCCGCGGCGCCGGCCAGGAAGCCACGGCGGAAAAATGCGGTTTCAACGCGACGCGCATCGTCGATCGGTTTCATAGGCGAAAGCTCCATCAAGGCCGGAAGCGGAAGGTGAACTGGGCGGCTGGCTGGCCCAGGGCGGTGGGGGGCAGCGGCAGGCGGGAACAGGCGGGGTCGAGCACCGCGTGCTCCGCCCGCTCGGCAAACGCGCGGTATGCCGGGTCGCGCGTTGCCCGGGCAGCGTCGGCGCCCAGCAACACCACGTCCCTGACCACGCCGCCCGCATCCACCGTCACCGTCATCATGGCACTGTACGTCGCGTAGTCTTTCGCCGCGGTGTCCTCCGAATAACAACGCCGTACCTCGTCGCCGATGGTCTTGCGCTGACCCTCGGACAGTGCGCCCGTCAAATTGCCGTGCTTCTGGCCGCCAGCATCGTGCGCGCCGCCACGGGACGGGTTGTAGACGTGGGTCGGCGGGCGGTCCTGCTTCTGGTCGGCGAGCAGCTTGTCGAGCGTGTTCATCAGGCTCTTGGTGTCGGGCACGGGGTTCTTCGTCGGGTTGGGCTGGTGGCGCACGGTGTCCAGCGGCTTGGCTGGCGCCAGCGGTTCCTTGATCGGCGGCTTGGGTGGTGCTGGCACCACCGGCCTGGGCGGTTCCTGGGTCGCCACGACCCTCACCGGCGGCGGCGGTTTGATCGCCTCCGCCTGCTCGCTGGGCGGCGGGGGCGGCAGCCTGGCCGTGTCCAGCACCTTGGTCTCCACGGCCGCAGGC
>CALMVI010000098.1:0-47654 GCA_937873095.1 uncultured Acetobacteraceae bacterium
GTGTTGCCGGAGGGGGTCGGGTTGGCGGGTGACGTTGCGCCGCAGACATTGCAGGGATAGCCTGCCCGAGATCAGGAGAAGCCGATGTCAGCGCAGCAGGGGAAGGACCGTTGCCCGACGTCTCAATCTTGGCCGATAAAGGGCTGCGTGTCGCCGCGAGCGTTAACCGCCCATCGTAGCCATGGCAGACTTTAAGCTCCCAAGCTCCGACAACTTCTCTTTCATCCTCTCTTCTAACCAATCGGCCCGCTCACCAAAGGGAGCTTCGCGATGATGCTCCGAGCACAAAGCGATGACGTTACCAGCGGTGTCGGGTCCCTGGTCTGCTAGCCTGATAATGTGGTGGCACTCGAGATAGCGAGAGCCGTCTGGACAAAGGAAGCCCTCCATCCCGCAAAATTCGCATCGACCTTTTGCCCGTTTCATCACCTCCGTACGAACTCGCATGTCACGCTGGAATCGTGTTCCGGAAACCAGAACCCGTTGCGGCATGGGTTGATCAAGGTCGTCAATAGCATCGTCGTTCTGGATGCTGAGATGGACGGGTGACAGTGTTTCCAGCTTGCCAACCAGCTCACGGAACAGCCGTTCGTCAAATTCAGCCAATTGTCCTCTGCGCCTATGGTCGTCCATGGCCTGCGTAATCGAACGAGCATAGATTTCCCACAGCCAATCCGGCCATGACGGGCGTCCCTTCTCGTTTAGAACGATCGTTCCATCAGCCTCCTCCTCCTCCTCAATCAGCAGAGCGACTTTTTTTCTCCTCTCAGCCCTCTCCAATTCCACATGCCATACGAACAACTCAGCAAACCCAACCTTTTTGGTCAGGGCGCAGCGGAAGAACTCCTCCCAATTTCTTTGAGTTGCTCTGAGGATCGCCTCCCTGACACGATCGTGCAGGTGACTGTCAGTTTCCCCGATGAAGACAAGCTGCGTGCCTTTGAAACGGTAGAAGATCTTCCAGACGGCGGTGCCGATCCCAAGTCGCTTTATTCGTTTGACGCTTTCCTTAGTCGGTTCGACATAATCAAGCGATTCCCAGGCAACCTCCAGCATCGCACCTCCTCTTGAACGTTCTGGATTATGTGGAAGACAGTGGCTCCCTACCCACCCGACAATATATGCTCACAGTAGCTCTTAGCCGTAGCCTGGGTGCAGCCCACGGGTTCTTCGGTGTCGCTAAGTACGAAGTCGTGGGCCACCCGGTGCTACGACGCTGAACCAGCCGGAAGCCTTTGTACCTCTGCGTTGATACGGCTGCCTGCCGTCCGTTCGGCCGCGGACAGATCGTAGGACACCTGCAGGTTTAACCAGAACCGGGGCGACGTGCCGAAGCAGCGGGCCAGGCGCAACGCGGTGTCCGGGGTTATCGCGCGCGGTTCAGTTTCGGCGACGATGGACGTTCCGCGGTTGGGCGGCACCTTCAGCGCTCGCGCCAGCTCGCTGGCCGACAAGCCCAACGGACGCATGAACTCCTTGCGCAACACCTCGCCCGGGTGGGTGCGCAGGCGGTCAGTGGTCATCGACGATGACGACATTCTCCGGTCCCTCCTGGTCCAGCGAAAGCAGATGCGGAACTGGTCGTTGATGCGGATGCTGTGCAGGCCGGCCCGGTCGCCGCTCAACGCTTCGAGGCGGTTGCCAGGTGGAACACGCAGGTCGGCAAGCGTCTCGGCGGCGTCCAGCATGTCGAGCTTTCGGCAGGCGACCTTGGCGATTGCCGTCAAGCTTCGGCTGCGGCCGGTGCGAAACAGGCGCTCGGCCGGCCGCGCGGAGCCGAGCGGGCGTGCGTATGCCGGCTTACCTCAGCACGATCTCCACCCGACGGTTCTGCGGCTCGCGCACGCCCTTGGCCGTTGGCACCAGGGGGTTGCTCTCGCCGAAGCCGTGGATGGTGATCTCGTTGCGGGCCACGCCGTCGCGCACCAGTTCGGCCTCTACGCTCTGCGCGCGGCGCACCGAGAGGCGCTGGTTGTAGGCGGCGGTGCCTGACAGGTCGGTGTAGCCGTTCACCTCGATGCGCGTGGTCTGCACGTGGGTGCTGGCCTGCGCCGCCTCGGCCACGATCTGCCGCGCCCGCCCGGTCAGGTCGGCGCGGTCCCAGTCGAAGAACACCAGGTAGGTGCGCGACGGCTCCGGCGCGGGTGCGGGTGCAGCCGCAGCGGCCGGGGACGGCGGCGCGGGTGGCGGCGGCTGGAACAGCGCGTAGCGCAGGCCGAGCAGCGCCTGGTGACTGAAGATGTTGTGGAACGTGTCGCGGTATTGGATGATGAGGCCGTTGGCCTGCGCCTCTGTTCGATCGTTACGAAGGTAAGGCTCGGGGTTGATCACGCCGATGAAGCGGTACTCCGCCGTCAGCGACAACCCGGGCAGGAAGAGCGGCACGCTGAAGCCGGCGATCGCCTGATAGGCGAACTTCGTCTTGGTCTGGTCGAAGGGTGGGTGAACCACCGTTTGGTAATAACTCGAGTTGACGTGGTAGAGTTCTACTGCCTGGGCACCTGCGCCGGCGCCAAGATAGGGACTGACCGGCAGGCCCAGGCTGAAATCGTAGATGCCGTCGAGGAAGCCGCCGTACTGATCTTCCGAACCGCCGGCGCGTAACGGACCCGAATATTTCACGCCATGCACGTGGTTGTAGGTGTAGTCACCGTTCAGTTCGATACGGAAGCCGTTACCGAAACCGTAACCTGCGCCCGCCTGCGCTGCGGCTCCCTGGTCGAAAGTGAACGTCCGCGCGCTGGAGCCGAAATTCTCGAACGGGGTTTCCTTCTGGTTCTGCAGGAAGTTGCCGCCGCCGCCGAGGTCCACGTAAGGACCGGTGATCGGCTGCGCCAGGGCGCAGGCCGGCAGAGTCACGGCGCTTGCCAGTAAGGCGCTACGAAACCGCACGGGCATACTCCGCTCGCTGACCGGGTCGTTGTCATCCAAGACAAACAGCGCAGCAAGCGGCGCCGCCGCCTGTTGCCGAGGTTTGCCCGCAGTGTTGCGAAACTGCATCGTCGGGGCGGCCGCGCTCTCTGGCGCAACCGCGACATGCTGCGCATTGACCCTGCGACCCCGATCCACGACACAGCGCTTCCCCCGCACTCGGATACGAACACCATGCGACGCAAGCGCGGCCGGCCGCTCGACGGGTGGTTGATCATCGACAAGCCGGGGCAGATGACCAGCACGGACGTGGTGAACCGGGTCAAGCGCGGGTTCGATGCGCAGAAGGCGGGGCATGGCGGGACGCTGGACCCGCTGGCGACCGGCGTGCTGCCGATCGCGTTCGGCTCGGCCACCAAGACCGTGCCCTACGTGATGGACGGCACAAAGCTCTACCGCTTCACGCTGCGGCTGGGCGAGGCGCGGGACACCGACGATGCGGACGGGGCGGTGGTGGCCGAGAGCGCCATGCGGCCGACCGATGATGCGTTGCGGGCGGCGCTGCCGGCGTTCACCGGGGACATCATGCAGGTGCCGCCGGTGTATTCGGCGATCAAGGTGGCGGGCGAGCGGGCCTACGACATGGCGCGCGAGGGCCGCGCCCCGGTGCTGGAGGCCAGGCCCGCCAGGGTGGACCGGTTCGAGCTGGTGGAGCGGCCGGACGCCGACCGCGCGGTGTTCGAGGTGCAGTCGGGCAAGGGCGTCTATATGCGCAGCCTGGCGCGCGACCTGGCCGCGGCGTGCGGGGCGGTGGGGCACATTGCGGCGTTGCGTCGCCTGCGGGTGGGGCCGTTTCTGGAGCGGGACGCGATTTCGCTGGACAAAGCGATGCCGGCGGAGGATACGGCGCGATCTTCTCCGGACCTCCTCCTGCCTGTTCTGACCGCGCTGGCCGACATCCCGGCGCTGGCCTTGACCGACGAGGAGGCCGTGCTGCTCACCCAGGGCCAGGCGATCAGCCTGCTCACCCTGATGGGCCGCATTCCCGGGCAGGCCGACCCCGCAGGGGGTCTGGCGCGTGCCATGGCGGGGGGACGCGTGATCGGGCTTTGCCGCCTGGATGAGGGCTGGCTGCGTCCCGAGCGCATCCTCTAATTTCCTTGGGAGTATGATCGATGTCGATCACAGCGGAGCGTCGCACGACGCTCATTGGCGAGTATCAGGCCCAGGCCGCCGACACCGGCAGCCCGGAGGTTCAGGTGGCCCTGCTCTCGGAGCGGATCACCAACCTGACGGAGCATCTGAAGACGCATGCGAAGGATTTCCATTCGCGTAGAGGTCTGCTGATGCTGGTAGGCCGGCGTCGCCGGCTTCTAGATTACCTGAAGCGCAAGGATCAATCGCGCTACGAACAGCTCATCGGCCGCCTGAAACTGCGCCGATAAAAAGGTTCTAAGGGCTAGCCCTTAGCGGGGTCCAGGGGCAGAGCCCCTGGCCTTATCTTGGGTGCCACAAGCGCTTCCGGCCACATGGATGATCCATCCATGCAGTCCGAGGCGCTTCCTTGCACCAAAACTTCTGTAAGGATCAGCCATGTTCAATTATTTTCGTAAAGAGCTGGACTGGGGCGGGCGCAAGCTCGTGCTGGAGACAGGCAAGATGGCCAGGCAGGCCGACGGCGCCGTGCTGGCGAGCTACGGCGACACCATCGTGCTGTGCACCGCGGTCGGCGCGAAAAACGTGAAGCCCGGCCAGGATTTCTTCCCGCTGACGGTGAACTACCAGGAAAAGGCCTATGCCGCCGGCCGCATCCCTGGCGGCTTCTTCAAGCGCGAGGGGCGGCCGAGCGAGAACGAGACGCTGGTCAGCCGGCTGATCGACCGGCCGCTGCGTCCACTGTTCCCGGACAATTTCCGCAACGAGGTCCAGGTCGTCGCCACCGTGCTGAGCCACGACATGGAAAACGACCCCGACATCGTGGCGCTGGTCGGCTGTTCGGCGGCGCTGACGCTGTCGGGCATCCCGTTCTTCGGCCCGGTCGGCGCGGCGCGCGTCGGCTACGAGAATGGCGAGTACATCCTGAACCCGACCGTCGAGCAGATGGAGGGCGCGACGCTCGACCTCGTCCTGGCCGGCACCGCCGAGGGCGTGCTGATGGTCGAGAGCGAGGCGCGCGAGCTGCCCGAGGACGTGATGCTGGGCGCGGTGGCGTTCGGCCACGCGGCGTTCCAGCCGGTGATCCAGGCGATCATCGAGCTCGCCGAACACGCGGCCAAGGAGCCCTGGACGCTGGCCGAGCCGAGCGAGAGCGAGACGGCGCTCAAGAAGCGCATCGACGAGCTGGGACGGGCGAGCATCGCCGAGGCGTATCAGGAGCGTGTCAAGCAGGCGCGTTACGAAAAGGTGGGCGCGGCCAAGAAGGCGGTGGTCGCCCAGCTGACCGAGGAGGGCCTGCACGCGGACGCGGCGAAGCACCTGCTGAAGGATCTGGAGGCGGACATCGTCCGCAACGCCATCCTGGATACCGGCACGCGCATCGACGGGCGGGACACCAAGACGGTGCGGCAGATCGTGGCCGAAGTGGGCGTGCTGCCGCGCGCGCACGGCAGCGCCCTGTTCACCCGAGGCGAGACGCAGGCGCTGTGCGTGGTCACGCTCGGCACCGGCCAGGACGAGCAGTACATGGACTCGCTGGAGGGCGAGTACAAGGAAAACTTCATGCTGCACTACAATTTCCCGCCCTTCTCGGTGGGCGAGGCGGGCCGCATGGGCTCGCCTGGTCGGCGCGAGATCGGGCATGGCAAGCTCGCCTGGCGCGCCATTCATCCGCTGCTGCCGGAAAAGGCCGACTTCCCGTACACGCTGCGCATCGTGTCGGAGATCCTGGAGAGCAACGGCAGCTCGTCCATGGCCACCGTCTGCGGCAGCTCGCTTGCCATGATGGATGGCGGGGTGCCGCTGAAGCGCCCGGTCGCCGGCATCGCCATGGGCCTGATCAAGGAGGATCGCGGCTTCGCCGTGCTGTCCGACATCCTGGGCGACGAGGACCATCTCGGCGACATGGACTTCAAGGTGGCCGGCACCGAACACGGCATCACCAGCCTGCAGATGGACATCAAGATCACGTCCATCACCCAGGACATCATGCGCATCGCGCTGGACCAGGCGCGCGAGGGCCGCATGCACATCCTGGGCGAGATGAGCCGCGCCTTGACCGGCGCCCGCACGGCGGTCGCGTCGACCGCGCCGAGGATCACCGTGATCAACGTGCCCAAGGAGAAAATCCGCGAGGTGATCGGCACCGGCGGCAAGGTGATCCGCGAGATCGTCGAGCAGACCGGCGCCAAGATCGACATCGAGGACGACGGCACGATCAAGATCGCCGCCACCACCGAAGAGGCGGCGCAGCGCGCCATCGGCTGGATACGCGGCATCGTGGCCGAGCCGGAGCTGAACGCGATCTACGACGGCAAGGTAGTGAAAACCGCCGATTTTGGCGCCTTCGTCAACTTCCTGGGCTCGCGCGACGGCCTGGTGCACATCAGCGAGCTGACCCATGGGCGGGTCAACAAGACCACCGACGTGGTCAATGTCGGCGACGCCGTGAAGGTCAAGTGCCTGGGCTTCGACGACCGCGGCAAGGTCAAGCTGTCCATGCGGGTAGTTGATCAGGCGTCCGGAGAGGACATATCCGACAAGGTCGGCCCGAAGGGCGGACGCCGGGAAGAGGCAGCTTAACAGCTGTCAGGTATCAGCCTTCAGTCATCAGAAGGCAAAGGTTGTCTGATGACTGACTGCTGACTGCCGAGGGCTGAAGAATGAAAGCGCTGAACGCGATCCGCATGGGCGGTGTGGACGTCCTTCCCCTGGTCGAAGGGGGCAAGGGGGTCGCCGTGTCCAACGGTTTCACCTGCGGCGCCTGGGCGTCGTCCGGCGGCGCCGGCACGTTCAGCGCGGTCAACCCCGACAGCTATGACGAGGCCGGCCACCCCATCCCGCAAACCTATCGCGGCCGCACGCGGCGCGACAGGCACGAGGAGCTGGTGGACTACGCCATCGCCGGCGGCATCACCCAGGCGCAGCAGGCGCACGACATCGCCGGCGGACGCGGGCGCATCCACGCCAACCTGCTGTGGGAGATGGGCGGCGCCGAGCGGGTGATCACAGGCGTGCTGGAGGGGGCGCGCGGCCTGATCAACGGCATCACCTGCGGCGCCGGCATGCCGTACCGGTTGTCCGAGATCGCCGCCCGCTTCGGCGTGCATTACTACCCGATCGTGTCCTCGGCGCGGGCCTTCAACGCGCTATGGAAGCGCGCCTACTCCAAGGCGGCGGCACTGCTGGGCGGCGTGGTGTACGAGGACCCGTGGCTCGCGGGCGGCCATAACGGCCTGTCCAACGGCGAGGCGCCGGACCAGCCGGAGGATCCGTTCCCGCGCGTGCTGGCGCTCCGTAAACTGATGCGCACCTTCGGGCTGGACCAGACGCCGATCATCATGGCGGGCGGCGTTTGGTGGCTGGAGGAGTGGCAGGACTGGATCGACAACCCCGAATTGGGGCCGATCGCGTTCCAGTTCGGCACCCGCCCGCTGCTGACCCAGGAATCCCCGATCAGCCCGGGCTGGAAGCAGCGCCTGCTGAGCCTCAAGCCGGGGGACGTGTTCCTCAACCGGTTCAGCCCGACCGGCTTCTACTCCAGCGCGGTGAACAACGCGTTCATCGGCGAGCTGCGCGGCCGCAGCGAACGCCAGGTCGCCTACTCGACCGAACCGGTGGGCGAGCACGTGGCCGAGTTCGGGGTGGGCCCCCGCCGCCGCCTGGTCTACCTCGCGGTGGGCGATTTCGGGCGCGTGCGGCAATGGGTGAACGAAGGGTACACCGAAGCCCTGCGCACGCCGGACACCACGCTGGTCTTCGTCACGTCCGAGCAGGCGGCGCAGATCAACGCCGACCAGGTGGCGTGCATGGGCTGCCTGAGCACCTGCCGCTTCTCCAACTGGAGCCAGGAGGAGCCGGATTTCTCCAACGGCAAGAAGGCGGACCCGCGCAGCTTCTGCATCCAGAAGACGCTGCAGGACATCGCCCACACGCGCGACGACGAAGATGCCCTGGACCGCAACCTGATGTTCGCCGGCCACAACGCCTACCGCTTCGGCAGCGACCCGTTCTACTCCAACGGCTACATCCCGAGCGTGCGCGAACTGGTGGAGCGCATCCTCACGGGGCGGTAGGCTCGGGTCCATGCCGATCGCGCCCCCGGTTCGCCGTCTGCCTGGCCGTGGACGCCCAAGAGTCACACCGGTCTAGCCGCCCGGTGTCCAGCCTGGAACTCGACGTGCCTCTCGGCCACACCTCCAGCCAGGCGTTCGTCGTCGACGGCTGGGGCGGGCCGGAGAAGCACCATCGCTGGGCCATCGGCCGCACCAGCCGGCTGCGCCTGCCGGTGGCCGCGCGCGGACAGCCGCACGTGCTGGTGCTGGACGTGGTGCCCTGGCTGCACCCGCCGCAGGTCACCCGGCAGCGCATCATGGTCGGGTTCAACGGCAGGCTGGCGGGATCGCTGGCGATCACCCACCCGATGGCCGTCGGCCTGCCCGTGCCGGCCGCGCTCACCACAGGCGGCGAGCTGGCCGTCAGCATCGACCACATCGACGGGCCAGCAGGCGCCGCGTTCGACACCTATCGCGACGGCAGCTCGCTCAACATGATGGGGCTGAGCGTCAGGCTGTTCCGAACCACGCCCCGGCCGGCAGCTCCGCCGGCGGAGCTGCCGCCCGTGCGCGTTGCCGCGGCGGACCGGCGCACCTTGCTGGCCGGCTTCGAGAGCCTGGGGCATCGCTGCGCCTTCGGCCTGCTGCAGCAGCGTCATGGCGTGGACCAACTCGGCCTGCTGCGGTTCGCAGGCCTGCACACGCCCATCCTGATACGCGAGCTGCTGCGCGGGTTCGAGGGGCTGGGCAATCCGCCCGACCTGCACGCTTTCATCCGAGAGAACAACGCCGGGCTGTACAGCGTGTACGACCGCGTGCGCGAGATCTGGTTCAACACCGCGCAGCCGCTCGAGACGGCCGCGTCCGAGGTGGTCGGGACGGCCGCCCGCCACCTGCCGTTCCTGCGGCGCAAGTTCCTGAAATGCCTGGCGGACGGCCGCAGGGTGTTCGTGGTGAACAGCCCCTACGTGCTGACGGATGCCGAAGCTCTGGCGCTGTTCACCGTGCTCGACATGCCGGCCCGCAACGCGCTGCTCTGGACCAACCAGTCCGGGCCGCTGCCGCCGGGAACGGTGCGGCGACAGGCGCCCGGGCTGTATTTCGGGCAACTCGACGCGGCCGGAGAGGTCGAGGGCGATCCGTCCGACGAGGCGTGGCTGAGCGTGTGCGCCAACGTCCGGTCGCTGGCCGACGAGGCGCAGCCGGCGCACGGCATCGCCCTGGCCGGCGTGCCGTGACCGTCGCTTTCGACCACATCGTCAGCCTGGGCTCCGACTGCGACACCGCGCAGGTGCTGCAGGAGGCAGGGTGGCACCAGACGCCGTCCGTGTTCGACTGGCTGATCACGCCGTGGGACTCGATGATGGCCGTGCTGGAAGATGGCGGCGCGCGGTTGGCCACCGATTTCTATGCCTCGCATGGCGGGCTGAGCGCGGTGTGCGCGCATTACCACCTGATCTACTGGCACGAGTTCGCGCGCGACAAGCAGGAGCATCCTGTGATCACGCCCGAGGCGGCCCGTCAGGCGCGGGAGAAGCTGCTGCACAAGATGGCGCGGATGAAAGCCGCCTGCGAGGGCGGCGGCTGCGTGCTGTTCCTGCGCTCCGGCGTCACCACCGACGGTCCGCAGGACCGCTTCACGGCGGGCGAGGCGTTTTCCGGCGTCGAGCTCGACCGCTGCGCCAGGCTGATCGCCGGCCTGTATCCGGCGCTGCGGTTTTCCATCCTGCTGGTGCACTATCCCGGCCGCGACACGCTGTCCGGCCCGCCGCCCGAGGACCCGCGCGTGCAGCTGGCGCCAATGCGCCTGGTCGGTCATCCGCAGCCCGGCCGGACCATCAAGGCGCCGCCCGAAGACTGGGCCTCGCTGCTGGCGCGCGTGCCTTATGCCAAGTCAAGGCCAGGGGCGTCATGCGCTAGCGTGCTTCGCACGACGCCCCTGGACCCCGCTGGGGTTTGAAACCCCAGACCCCCAGTAACTCGCCTAACCCGCACTGAAAACCTCCCAGGCGTTCACCTCCACCCGGTCGCAGGACATGTGTCCGTCAGGCGAGGCGCAGGCGTAACGCGCCCCGTCTGACAGGGCGAAGCCATGCGCCCGACGCACCACGCGCAGGCAGGCGGCGTCGCCCGCATCGTCCACCAGCCCCAGCCGGCCGTCCGCGCCCGGCGCGCAGGCCAGCGCGGCGCCGCGTATCCGGACCAGAAGCGGCGCCTCGGCCGCGTCCTGCGCCAGGCTGGCCGGATGCAGGCCGAACGCCTCGGCCGCGTTCCGCGGGGCCGTGCGGTGGCGCAGCGCCCCTGCCACCGCGTCGTAGAACACCGCGGTGCCGTGATGCGTGCAGACCCATGGGTGGCCGTTGTCGGGCGCGGGCGCGCCGGCCAGATCCTGCCGCAGCACGCGGGCCTGCACCGGCGGCAGCACCCCTCCCGCCACGTCGAGCGCGCGTGCCGCCAGCCCCGCCTCGCCGCGGTCGATCAGCGCGCGCAGCAGAGGCGTCACATGCAGCCCCGGCTCGACCAGCCCGATGCGGCCGGACTGCGCCAGCCGCTCGATGGCGGCCAGCGCCAGCACCGGGTGCCGCAGCACCGCGCGCGCCAGCAGCACGCGCACCCGTATGTGGCTCGGGCGGCGGCGCGCGGCGATCAGCCGGGTCAGCGCTGCCGTATCGTTCTGCATCCAGGCCTGCATCACGCCGAACGTCGAATCCGAACCGGCCAGCATCGGCGCCAGGTGGTGCTCGGCGCTCGGCACGTGGATGCGCGTGACGGAGGGGCCGAGTGCCGCGATGGCGTCGGCGTGGTGCCGGTCCAGCGCGTAGCCCGGGTCGTGCAGCAGCGCGATCCGCCCGGACAGGTCGGCGCTTCGGATGCCCATGCCCGCCATCCGCGGCGTGAAAAACCCGTGGTAGCCGCAGTCGAACGCGCATTCGGCGGGGTCGATCGAGAATTGCGGCGCCAGCGCCAGCACCTCGGTCGCACCCAGCACGCGCGCGTGCTTGATGGCGGCGTGCGCGCCCATCGAGCTGCCATAGGCGAGGATGCGCCGGAACGATTTCAGCGTGTAGGCGATGTGCGGGATCGCGCGCGCGATGGCGTCGGCCGGAAACCAGTGCAGGTGGTGCGCCATGAACCCCAGGCACGCGAGCCCGTGCTTGCGGGCCAGCGCGTCGGCCGCGAACCGCATCCCGTCCACCAGCGCCAGCGCGTCGCCAAAGGTGATCAGCAAAAAATCCGACCCGCCAGGCTGGAAGATGACCCGCAGGTCGGCGTCGTCATAGGCGAGGATGGGAGGCACCTCCGGCCACGTCCGAAAACGGCTGGACGCCACATCGTCATGCATGCAACCGATCACATTACCCAGAAAGACGGGTCGATGACCGACGACTACGCGTTCTATCGCTCGTAGAGCACCCGGTAGCTTGTTCGGTTTGTTCCGTTAGTCGTCGAAAACCAAGTAACGTCATTTGACGTGTTTCCACTGTTATCGAGGACGACCTGCTGGGTGACTGAACCGTAGGTGATCGGTGTATTAACCAGAGCACCGTCTCCGGGCTGAAACATCCTTGAAGCACCTGCCGTTATGTTGAAGGAACCTGCCCCGATTTGGACCGCGGTCGTCGTATTCTCAAACTGGCAGTCGTTTATCGAAACGGCATATGCGCCTTGGGCCGTTGAAGCGGCCGTTGCAATTGCTACCTGGTTGGATGGATTGCTTGTGTTGAAAAACCCTCCGAAAAGGCAGTGGGAGATTTGGACCCTTCCGGTCCCCTGCAATAGGCATGCAATTGTGTTAGCTGTTCCGCTAGCTTGTTGATTGGCTTGTCTAGGTCCATATAAATCAGTGTCGGATATCCAAGCGCTGTTAACTTGATAAAGCATCAGCACAGTGTTTGTGCAGTTCAACTCGCAACCCTGAACGTACAACCCAAGTAGATTTATTCCGCCACCTGATCCGCCGTAGTCGGACGTGCCGGTTGTTATCGCTGTCCCACAGATGAAGACGCTATCAATCAGATGCAAACCCTCGGAGTAGCTATTTACTGCGATGCCAGCTGCGTACCCATCTATACTACAACCCACAACCCGGCAGTCCACGCATAATCCGTTCATCGAGACGAATGTGCCACCGTACACGTTAGCATGCCCATTACAGTTGCTGATCCTCGAACGAAACGTGTTCGTTAAACTAACAGCAAAAGCGAAATTCGTGTATTGTGAGCCGGCCGCTCCGTAGGGAACTCCGAAATCAACATTTTCGACTAAGCAATTTTGCCAACCGGATGCACCTGATGGAGCGGTTACAGCTAATGCCGTCCCAGCAAGAACCGTTCCACCCGGAAATGGCGAAAACCCTATGTCACGTACTACGAAAGTACTGTTGTTATCGTTAACGACACTGATAAGGCGGTGGAGGTGTGGTAAATCAACAACACACTCAGCTCTTGACCGAAGCCAATGACACTCAGCGATTCCCCAGAATAGGTCAAAGCGGACTTGAGATTATATTTGCCCGGGGGAATTTGCAGGACGCCGCCGCCCAACCCCTGAATCGCGTTCAACGCTGACTGGAAATTTGGAGAGTTGTCGGCCAGAGAAGGGCTTGCGTTGTACGGCGAAGCCGTAACGTCTATCACGCCAGTCGTCGCCGAAGCCTTGTCGGTCGACCAAATACCCAACGCTGTCGCGGCTGAGCCAAAACTAAGAACGCTACGACGCGATATACCGGATTTGAAGCGTTCTTTGGTCTCACTGCAAGAGGCATCAGGGGAGGTCGAACATTGTTTCGGCATGGCTTCGTATCCATTATGGCAGCTCGTTAGGAGCTTTCCCATGTTGATGTCGAATGTCAAGCCGTTAAGCAGGTCACGCCAGCGAGCATTAATAATACATGAGTATGCAACCTGCCTCCTTTCACGGTCTGGAACATCGAAACTAAAATCCCGAGATGCATCCACATACGACACACGGGGATAAAATGGCCCAATTTATAATCCACATAGGACCTCACAAGACTGCATCGACTTATCTTCAGACCTGCCTTCATCAGAACATGGACTTTCTCGAGGACAACAATGTCCATCTCACTAGCGTGTGGAACGATAATCACTTAAAACCGTCACACACTGGGCTGGTCCATCGGCTAAACACGGAGCGCCGGTCCGAACTACAGCCCGTATTCGATCGCCTGCGAAAATCCCGCTACGAAAAAATAATCATATCGTGCGAGGACCTCGCTGCAATGAGCCTGGAGCCTGTCAAGGTTCTTATGCTGCGTGAACTTCTTGACGACTCGCATACTACAATTTTGTTTTACGTTCGACGCTGGTCTGATTTGCTGTTCTCAGAGTGGCGCGAGTACGTCAAGCAAGGATCAACGCTGCAGTTTTTGGAGGTTTTGGCACATAATCTGCGTAATCCTGTGACGTCGCGAATCATCAACATTGATAGATGCTTGTCGGTCTATGCTGAGCTGTTCGGCAGAGACTCCATCAAGATTGTTTCTTACGATGAGGTCCTCGCTAGCGGAGCTGACGTGTTCGAGCATTTTGCAGGTGTTTTCCTCTCCGGCCTGAGGCTTAGGTTGCCCGAACGACACCGCGTCAACGTGTCCTTGACTGCAACGCAGACGGAGTTGATGCGGCTATTTAATTTGCTGGGCCGAGAGTCCCTAGTTGACAGCAGCCGTCTGCTCCGGTTTTTCTACTTGCAGCATCCGCCGGCGCCATTGCGCGATGTTCTGGCCCGGCTCGAAACGTTTGTCACAACTATCGAGCTGAGCGACTACGATCCGCCTGTGCGCTGTGTGCTGAACGATAATCGCCGGCGCTACGACGCCTGCGTGCTGCCCCCCGTCGCCCTGGATTTTTTCAGCGAGCCAAGGACTCTGCCTGTGCCATTCGTTAGGGCAGAATACGCGCTAACTCCCGGCTTCACCGAGGCAGTGCGCCGTCTGTGGACGGCCCTTCTTGATGTGGAGAAACCCCGATAGATCATATTCCGTCCGGCAGGGTTGGTACGCTCCCGCTCGACGCCGTCGAACAGATGCTGCAAACAGCCGTCATGCACTCAACGGGCGCTGCCATTCGGATCGGCGGACGCTGCGTCAGCTACGCCGAATTAGCGTGTCGCACGCGAAGTTATGCGGCCGCTTTCGCCGCCGAAGATGTGCCCCGAGTGCTGATCGCCCTCCCGCGCGGAGCGGAGGCCTACGCGGCCATGTTTGGCGCAGGTCTTGCCGGCGGGTGTTACACACCGGTCAGCGATGCGTCGCCGCCGCACAAGCTGCGCCGCATCGCTGACCTGCTCGCGCCAAACATCATTGTCGCCGGCAACCCGCTCGCGGCGATGCTCGCAAAGGCATCCTCAAGCACCAGGATCATCGATCCCGCGGACCTGGCACCCGGAATGCGGCTGGCGGAACCGAAACCCCGGCACGCGACCGCCTACATCACCTTCACCAGCGGCTCGACCGGCGAGCCGAAGGGCGTCGTCGTGCCGCGCACCGCGCTGAACCATTACGTGCACTGGATCCGGCAATCCGGCACCGTCCTGCCCGGCGACGTGGTGTCCCAATTCAACAACCTGGCCTTCGACGTCAGCGTGCTCGACATCTACGGCGCGCTCTGCACCGGCGCCACCCTGGTGCCGCTCGGCGGCCGGGGCGACAGGCTGATGCCTGCCCGCGCCATCGCGCGCGAGGGCATCACCGTCTGGACCTCCGTGCCCAGCGCCATCGACCTGATGCGCACCGCAGGCCAGCTGACCCGCGCCAATCTCGGCCGCGTCCGGCTGTTCACCCTGGCGGGCGAGCCGCTGCTGCGCACGCATCTGGATGCGATCTTCGCCGCCTGCCCCGACGCCGCCATCCAGAACGCCTACGGCCCCACCGAAGCGACCGTCACGGTCAGCCAGATGAGGCTGCGCGCCGACCGCTACGACCATGCCTGCCTCGGCCGCGCCGTCTCCATCGGCCCGGCCATCCCCGGCATGCGCCTGCACCTGGCGGGCGGCGCGCATGCCGACGAGGGCGAGATCGTCATCTCCGGCCCGCAACTGGCGAGCGGCTACCTGAACGACCCCGCCCGCACCGCGGCCGCGTTCCGCCCCATCGAGGCGGACGGACAGACCGTGCGCGGCTACTACACGGGCGATTGGGGCGAGCGGCACCGCGGGCTCATCTTCTGCCGCGGCCGCATCGACGCACAGGTCAAGATACGCGGCCACCGGATCGAACCCGACGAGGTGGCAGGCGCCATACGGTCGCTCGACTGGCCCAACGTGTGCGTGTTCAAGCATGACGGCCTGCTCGCCGCCCTGGTCGAATGCCAGCCCGGCCAGACGCTGGACGCAGACGCGCTGCGGCTGGCGCTGGGGCGCATGCTCGACGCCTACGCCATCCCCTCGCGCATCGCCTCCGTCGCGGCGCTGCCCCGCAACGAGAACGACAAGATCGACACGGCGCGCGCCGCGCGCCTGCTGCAGGAGATGCCGCAATGACCCCGCCCGCCGACGCGGTGTACGCGACGCTCGCCGCGATCTTCCGGCGCGTGTTCGGGCGCGAGCCGGGCGCGCTGGACGCCGGCGCCACGTCGCAGACCATCGCCGGATGGGATTCGTTCCGCTACGTCGAAATCATCGTCGAGCTGGAAACGACCTACGGCATCGAACTGGACGGGCCGGAGATCGACGAGGTGCACACTGTGGGCGACCTCGTGGCGTTGGTGCTCGCCAAGACCGGCGCGCGCGCGTCAGGCTGACGAGCGCTGCACGGACCACAGGCGCCTGGCGTTCGCACAGTTGCTGAGCCACGCCGGAAGGTTGGAGCTGCCCACGTCCTCCTGCGGCGCCATCCGGTCGGTCCAGCCGCGGAACAGGCCGTGATCGAGCTCCTCCACCGTGCCGGGCGGGTGCGCGTCGCCTTCGGTCACGAACAGCAGCGCGTTCGGGCCGTGCGCGCGCAGGCGGGCCAGCAGCGGGCGCGCCTGGGCCTCCAGCGTCTGGCCGGCGCGCGCGAACACGAACAGCTTCTCGCCGCCGGCCAGGGTTTCGGCGAACATGCGCTGCAGGAACCCAAGATGCCGCTGGGCTTCCCGGCGGACCTGGCCGGCCTCTGCCTCGTCCTCGAAGCGCAGCGTGTGCAGGCTGAAGCGGTTGAGCCGGTCGCGCACCATGAACTCGCGCCGCACTCCGTCGGCGACCAGAACCTCCAGCTGGTCCGGGTCGCCCGCTCCCGCGAAACGGCGCTCCACCCCCCTCAGCAGGTCCGGCAGCGTGATGCCGGAGAAGCGCAGCAGCCCGAGCGGCTCGGCGCCGAAATGGCGCTGCGCCACCCCGAACTCGCAGTTGTGGCCGAGGCTTTCGCAGCCGGCCAGCATGTCCGCCGAGGGCATGCCGGTCAGCAGGCGGAAAGCCTCGCCCAGACGCGGCGCGGGCAAATGCTGCGCCAGGCCGAGCGGCGGCAGCGTGCGGCGCAGCGCGGGCCGTGACTCGACCCGGCGCAGCGCGGCTGAGCGCAGCATGAACCCAAGCACGCGGCCGTCGGCGCCGAAACCCGCATCGACCGGCCGGCACGCATCGGGCATCAGCAGTGTCACCACCAGCAGGCCGTCGGCCGGCCAGGCAGCGTCCGGCACGATGATGCCGAGCGTCCCCTCGCCCACCACGCGCTGCTCGAACACCGGCACGCCGCCCGCCAGAACCGTCAGGCGCTGGCCGCGCAGGCTGCCCGGCGGCGCGAACGGGTTCAGATCGAGCTCGAGCATCAGCCGCCCGCCCGCTTGCCTGTCACCTTCGACCGGCAGGGTGAAGCGCGCCCGGTTCCCGACCGCCCAGGTGAACCCGTCTTCCGGGTCCGACCACCCATCCAGCAGGTGCCGCGTGCCCGCACCTGCGCCGAAGGCGAGCTGACCCAAGGTTTCGATGACCAGACCTCCGCCGCGTCTTCCCCGGCCGGCCGCGCGCCGCATATCAGCGGCATGGCGCCCGACCAGCCCCTCTACATCGGCAGCGAGATATACCGGAAATCGACATACGGCGCCGCGCACCCGCTGGCCGTGCCGCGCGTGTCCACCGTCACCGACCTCTGCCGCGCCCTGGGCTGGCTCGACGCCCGCGCCTATCGCGAGGCGCCGATGGCGACACCCGCCCAGGCCGCGCGCTTCCACGACCCAGCCTACGTCGCAGCACTCGCGCGGGCGGAGGCGGCCCAGTCGGTCAGCGAGGCGGACCGCGACGCCTACCGCATCGGCGCGGAGGGCAACCCCGTCTATCCCGAAGTCTACCGGCGGCCGATGATTTCCGCGGGCGGCGTGCTTATGGCCGCGCGCCTGACCGCGAAGGGCGGCACGGTGTTCTGCCCGGGCGGCGGCACGCATCACGGGCGCCCCGCACGCGCCAGCGGCTTCTGCTACCTCAACGACCCGGCGCTCGGCATCCTCGCCTGGCTCGACCAGGGCCTCGACCGCATCGTCTACCTCGACATCGACGCGCATCACGGCGACGGCGTGCAGGACGCGTTCGCGGGCGACGACCGCGTGCTGACCCTCAGCGTGCACGAGGCCGGGCGCTGGCCACGCACCGGCGCCGCGGACGACCGCGCCGGCGGCCAGGCCCGCAACTTTCCCGTGCCGGCCGGCTTCAACGACACCGAGCTGCGGACCCTGCTGCACGACGCCATCCTGCCGCTGATCCGCGCCGCCCGCCCGCAGGCGATCTTCCTGCAATGCGGCGCCGACGCGCTGGAGGAGGACCCGCTCTCGCGCCTGTCCCTGTCCAACAACGCGCATTGGGAGGTGGTGGGCGCGGTCCGCCACGCGCCAAGGCTGATCGTCACCGGCGGTGGCGGCTACAACCCATGGAGCGTCGCGCGCTGCTGGGCCGGCGTGTGGGCGGTGCTGAACGGGTTCACGATCCCCGACCAGGTGCCGCCGGAGGCCGAGGCGGTGCTCCGTGCTTTGCGCTACAACCGCGCCGCCGGCCGCAACCCGCCGGCCCACTGGTTCACCACCTTGCGCGACGCCCCGCGCGAAGGGATGGTGCGGCCCGAAATACGGGCGCTGGCCGCCCAGGCGATGGAGTAGGGATATGCGCTGGGCTGTCGCTTTACTGGTGGTTTGGCCCATGGCCGCCGAGGCGGTGGACGGCCCGCAACCGACCCTGCCCACCAAGACGCTGACGATCGTGACCAGGTCGGGCGCGCGGCACGATTTTACCGTCGAAATGGCGACCACGCCGCAGCAGCAGGAGATCGGCGAGATGTTCCGCACGAACATCCCCGCCGACCACGGCATGTTCTTCGACTGGGGCACGCCGCGCCCGGTGCCGATGTGGATGAAGAACTGCCCGGTGCCCGAGGACATGGTGTTCATCGGGCAGGACGGCACGATCACCCACATCGCCGAGAACACCGTGCCCGAAAGCCTGGCCAACATTTCGTCTGGCGGGCCGGTGCGCGCGACCCTGGAGCTGCAGGGGGGGATCACGGCCAAGCTGGACATCGGGGTTGGTGATCACGTCAGCGGGACGATATTCAGCAAGTAGTCCTTTTTTGAAAAAAAGGACCAAAAAACTTTTGTTCATTTAGGCCGCGACAGCGCAACAAAAGTCTTTTGCTTCTTTTCTTCAGAAAAGAAGACTCTTGCCTTCTCCAAGTCTTCCGGCGTGTCCACCCCCAGAGGCACGTCGTCGACCAGCGCCGCATCGATCCGCATGCCCGCCTCCAGCGCCCGCAGCTGTTCGAGGCGTTCCCGCCGCTCCAGCACCGAAGGCGGCAGCGCCACGAACCGCTCCAGCGCCGCCCGCCGCCACACGTACAGCCCGATGTGGTGGAACAGCGGACCCTCCCCCCAGGGGGCGCGCGCGCGGGTGAAATACAGCGCGCGGAAACGATCGGGGCCGTGCTGCGAGCCCACCATCTTCACCACGCTTGGCGCCTCGCCCTCCTGCGGGTCGGTGATCGGGGCGACGGCCGTGCCGATATCCACCGCCGGATCGTCCAGCAGGGCCGCCGTCTGCCGCAGCACGTGCGGCGCCACCGTCGGCAGATCCCCCTGAAAATTGACGATCACGTCGTGCGCGCGGGACTCCACGCCCGACAACGCCTCGGCGATGCGGTCCGTGCCGGACGGGTGGTCGGCCCGGGTCAGCACGGCCCGCCCCCCCGCGCGGCCCTCCGCCTGCACGATGTCGGGGTGATCGGCCGCGACGATGACCGGCCCCAGATCGCTTTCCACCGCGCGCCGCCAGACATGCACGATCATCGGCTCGCCCGCGATGTCGGCCAGCGGCTTGCCGGGCAGCCGGCTGGCCGCCATGCGCGCAGGGATCAGCACCAGCGGGGTCACGCAGCACCGCCCTTGCGGATGCGGTCGTACTGCATCAGCTCGGCCAGCAGAGGGCCGAAATCGCGCAGCGCGATCATGTTCGGCCCGTCGGACGGCGCGCGGTCGGGGTCCGGATGCGCCTCGATGAACAGGCCGGCGACGCCGACGGCCACCGCGGCGCGCGCCAGCACGGCCACGAACTCGCGCTGCCCGCCCGACGAGGCGCCCTGCCCGCCAGGCTGCTGCACCGAATGGGTGGCGTCGAAGACCACCGGCGCACCCATCGCCGCCATGATCGGCAGGCCGCGGAAGTCGGACACCAGCGTGTTGTAGCCGAAGCTGGTGCCGCGCTCGGTCACCAGCACCTGGCTGTTGCCCGCGCCGGTCACCTTGGCGACCACGTTGGCCATGTCCCAGGGGGCCAGGAACTGCCCCTTCTTCACGTTCACCGCGCGCCCGGTGCGGGCTGCGGCCACGATCAGGTCGGTCTGCCGGCACAGAAAGGCGGGTATCTGCAGCACGTCGCACACCTCTGCCACAGGGGCGCAGTGCTCCCGCTCGTGCACGTCGGTCAGCACGGCGAAGCCCTGCGCGCGGAGGTCGGCGAAGATCTGCAGCGCCGCCCGCATGCCGACGCCGCGCGCCCCTGCCAGGCTGGTGCGGTTCGCCTTGTCGTAGCTGCTCTTGAACACCAGCCCGACGCCCGACCGCGCCGTCGCCTCGCGCAGGGCGGCCGCGCACTCCATGGCATGCGCGGCACTCTCGATCTGGCAGGGTCCGGCGATGACGGCCAGCGGCAGGTCGTTGCCGAACACGACGTCCCTGACGGTCAGATGCGGCTGCGGGACGGTGCCGGGCATGCCCGCTCCTCGTGGTTCGTCCCTCCATACGCAGCGGGGCGGTCCCGGCACAACTTGCCGCATTGCCGGATCGACCGCATTTCTGCGCCGTCCGCCAACGGGAGTTGCATGAGCACAACGTCAGACGACGCGGAGGGCGCCGCCGGACCCACGGCCGACCAGGCACTCTACGGCCGGCTGGAACGGCTGGCCCTGGTCGCCGGCGCGCTGATCATGCTCGGCATCGTCGTCCTGTCCGCCTTGATCGCCGAACGCACCAACGCCAACCTGGCCCAGGCGGCGCTCGCGCAGGGCGCGCGCGCGCTGACGGCCGAGGTGCTGCAGACGGTGACGCTGGCCGAAACCGGGCAGCGCGGCTACCTGCTCACCGAACGCGCCGACTATCGCGGCCCTTACGACAGCGCGGTGGCCAAGCTGCCCGGGCTGCTCGACCGGCTGAACCGCTCCCTGCTGGAGGACCACCGGCTGGCGCGGTGGCGCAGCCTGATCGACGCCAAGATGGCCGAACTGGGCGAGACCGTCCATCTGCAGGAGGCGGGCCGGCACGCGGACGCCCTTGCGGTGGTCAACACCGACCGCGGGCGCAACGACATGACCGCCATACGCGCCATCGCCGCCGGGCTTTCCGCGACCGAGGACGAGCGCGCCAGGGACAGGCTGCGCAGCAGCCAGCGCGGCACCCGCCTGCTCGTCCTGGTCGACGCGGTCGCCCTGGTCCAGCTGCTGGTCCTGTCGGGCTTCGTCAGCCGCAGCCTGCGCAAGACCGTGGGCGCACTGCGCCGGTCCGGCGCCGCCCTGCAGACCGCCAACGTCGCGCTGGAGGGAGGGCGCGAGCGCCTCGAACTGGCGGTGGCCGAACGCACCGCCGAGCTGACCGACGCGAACGACGAGATCCAGCGTTTCGCCTACATCGTCAGCCACGACCTGCGCGCCCCTCTGCTCAACATCATCGGCTTCACCAGCGAGCTGGAGAACGCCACGAGCCGGCTCAACCGGTTCGTCTCGGACCATCTCGAGCCCGCCGGCATCGTGGTTCCGCCCGACGTTCGCGAGGCGAGCCAGGAGGATCTGCCCGAGGCGATTCGCTTCATCCAGACCAGCACGTCCAAGATGGACCGGCTGATCACCGCCATCCTGCGCCTGTCGCGCGAGGGCAGGCGCGTGCTGGTGCCCGAGCGGCTGGACATGGGCGTGCTGCTGCGCGGCGTGCTCGACACCGTCACGCATCAGGCAGAGGCGTGCGGCGCCACGCTGACGCTGGGCGCGGTGCCGCCGGTCGTCTCCGACCGGCTCGCCCTGGAGCAGGTGTTCTCCAACCTGGTGGAGAACGCCCTGAAATACCTGCAGCCGGGGCGTCCGGGGGTGATCACCATCGGCGGCGGCTACAGCGCCGGCATGGCGCGTTACGAGGTGCACGACAACGGCCGCGGCATTGCCGAACGCGACCGGGAACGCATCTTCGAGCTGTTCCGTCGCGCCGGCCCGCAGGACACCACCGGCGAGGGGATCGGACTGGCCCACGTCCGCACCTTGCTCCGGCGTCTTGGCGGAACCATAGAATGCTCGTCCGTGCACGGCTCGGGGTCGATGTTCGTCGTGCAGCTACCGGCCGTGCTGGCGCCGGGCAGCGCCGCGATGCTACAGGTTAGGGCAGAGGCGGAATGAATGCAGTGCCGGTGACGATCCTGCTCATCGAGGACGACTCGGGCCATGCCAGGCTGATCGAGAAGAACGTGCGGCGCGCGGGCGTCGCCAACGAGATCACCCACGTGCCCGACGGGACCACGGCGCTCGCCCACCTGTTCGGGCGCGGCGACACCGCCAAGGCGGACCCGATCCTGGTGCTGCTCGACCTGAACCTGCCAGACATGAGCGGGACCGACGTACTGGCCCGCATCAAGGCGGACCCGCTGCTGCGCCGCACGCCCGTCATCGTCCTGACCACCACTGACGACCGGCAGGAAATCCAGCGCTGCTACGACCTCGGCTGCAACGTCTACATCACCAAGCCCGTCGAGTACGAGGGTTTCGCTGCCGCCATCCGGCAGCTCGGCCTGTTCCTGACGGTCATGCAGGTGCCGCAGCCTGCCTGACCCCTTCCCCAAGGAGCCTGCCTTGATGCCCTATGGGGCGGCATCTGCCCACATCCTGTACATCGACGACGACCCGGGCATCGGGCGCCTGGTGCAGCGCCACCTGCAGCGCGCCGGCGTGCGCGTGACCCTTGCGGCCAACGGCGCCGACGGGCTGGCGCTGGCCGCCACCGAACGTTTCGATGCGATCGGGCTCGACCACTACATGCCCGGCCAGGACGGCCTGGAGGTGCTCGAGGCGCTGCAGGCTCTGCCCGACCCGCCGCCGGTGATCTTCGTGACCGGCGCCGAAGAGCCCAGGATCGCGGTGACCGCCCTGAAGAACGGGGCCGCCGACTACGTCGTCAAGGACGTGCACGGCTCGTTCATCGATCTGCTCGGCGCCAGCGTGGCCCAGGAAATCACCCGCGCACGCCTGCAGCGCGAGCGCGACGCCGCCGAGCAGCAGGTGCGCGACAGCCGCGACCGGCTGGCGGTGCTGGCCTCGCAGCAGGCCGTGCTGCTGCGCGAGGTCAACCACCGCGTCGCCAACAGCCTGCAGCTGATCACCTCGCTGATCGAGATGCAGGCTCGGCGCGTGGCCGACCCCGTCGCCCGCCAGCTGCTGCGCCAGGCCGCCGAACGGGTGGAGGCAGTGACCCTGGTGCACCGCCGCCTCTACACCGGCGACAACGTCGAGTTCGTCGAGATGGACGACTATCTCAGGGGCCTCGTCGACGAGCTCGACCGCGCGACGCAGGACGCCGCCACGGCCGATGACGGCCCCGCCCCCAGGATCGAACTGCAATCCGATGCCGTCCGGGTGGAGACCGACCGCGCGGTGCCGATCGGGCTGATGGTCAACGAGCTGGTCACCAACGCCCTAAAATACGCCTACCCGAAAGGCCAGCCCGGCCCGGTGCGCGTGCAGCTCAAGCGGTTCGGCGAGGGGCTGCGGCTGGTGGTCGAGGATGACGGCATCGGCTACCCCAACAGCGGAACCGCACCCAAGGGCAGCGGGCTGGGGTCCCTGATCGTGGGGTCGATGGCCAAGTCGCTGCGCGCCACGGTGGAGCTCGACCGGGCGCACAGGGGCACGCGCTTCGTGGTGTCGCTGGCGCCCGAAGGGGCGTGACCGACCCGCTGCCGCTCGCTTGCGCGCTGCTGCGCTGCGCCTCCGTCACGCCGGAGGATGCCGGCGCGCAGGCCGTGCTGGATGCGGCGCTGGCCGGGCTGGGCTTCACGGTCACCAGGCTGCGCTACGGACGGACCGAAAACCTGTTCGCCCGCATCGGCAGCCGCCCCCCGCATGTCTGCTTCGCCGGCCATACCGACGTGGTGCCGGCAGGGCCCGGCTGGCGGCACGACCCGTTCGCCGCGGTTGTGGAGGACGGCGCCCTGTACGGACGCGGCGCCTGCGACATGAAAGGCGCGATCGCGGCCTTCGTCGCCGCGTCCGCTCGCCACCTGGCCGCAGGACCGCCACGCGGCTCGATCAGCCTGCTGATCACCGGCGACGAGGAAGGACCGGCGACGGACGGCACGATCCGGGTGCTCGAATGGATGCAGGCGCGCGGCCAGTTGCCCGATTGCTGCATCGTGGGCGAACCCACCAGCCAGGCAACGCTCGGCGACACGATCAAGATCGGCCGCCGCGGCAGCCTCAACGCCGTGCTCACCCTGCGCGGCGTGCAGGGCCACGTCGCCTACCCGCACCGGGCGCACAACCCTATCCCGCCGCTGCTGGCCGTGCTGCACGAGCTCTCGAGCCTGGCGCTCGACCAGGGGACCGACCGCTTCGAACCGTCCTGCCTGCAGGTCACCTCTGTCGATGTCGGCAACCCCGCCGCCAACGTCATCCCCGGCATGGCGCAGGCGCGGCTGAACATCCGCTTCAACGACCGGCACAGCGGCGCCTCGCTCGCACAGCTGCTGCGCGACCGGGTGGCCCGACACGCCCCCGGTGCCGAGCTCGAGATCGCCGTCAGCGGCGAGGCGTTCCTCACCCCGCCGGCCTTCGGCGGGCAGCTGGCCGCCAGCGTCGCCCGCGTGGTCGGGCGCATGCCGCAACTCGATACAGGGGGCGGCACGTCGGACGCCCGCTTCGTCGCGCGCTACTGTCCGGTGGCCGAGTTCGGCCTGGTCGGTACCACCATGCACCGCGCGGACGAGTGCGTGCAGGTGGCGGAGTTAACGCTTCTGGCCGATATCTACGCCGCAATGCTGCAGGACCTGCTGCCATGAGGATGCCGCGTATCAAGCTGCCGCAGGGCGGCCCGCCCCCGGGCGCGGGGAAGCCCGCCGGCCGGCCGAACGGCCGCGTGGGCTTCGGCCTGCTGCTGATCGGCACCGGGCGGGCCGCGGGCTTCGCCCAGTTCGGCGCCAGCGTGGACGCGTTCCTGGCCAGCCTCGCACCCCTGCTCGGCTGCCTGATCGTGTCGTGCGGCGTGCTCGCCTGGTACGGCCATCCCCTGGCCGGGTTGAGCGCGTTCCTGACCGGCGTGTGCGGCCTGCTGGCGCCGGCGATCATCGCCGACGGGTTCTGCCGGGCATGGCAGCGCCGGCAACACTGGCCGCTCTACGCCAACGTGCTGAACTGCGCGCAATGGCTGATGCTGGCCGTGCTGGTGCTGCTGCTGCCGCTGGCCAGCACGTGCGTCGCCGCGGGGCTGCCGGTGCCGGTCGCCGTGGGCTCGATGATGGGGGCCCTGCTGCTCTACATGCTGTGGTTCAACTGGTTCACCGCGCGCCACGTGCTCGACCTCTCGGCCGGGCGCGCCGCGGTGCTGACCCTGGCGGTGGTGTTCGGAACCGGCGCGCTGCTGCAGCTTCCCGGCCTGCTGACCGGCACGCCGCCCGTCAGCATCCGGGCGGCGTCGGGCTTCGGCGGGCGACGCCCGGGGCCTCTCTGCGGTGGTTATTTTACGGCCGCCGCGGGGGCGAGGGACATAACCGCGGGGCGCTCCCCCGCACCCCGCCAAACGCCGGGCGTTTGGATCCCAATAACACCAATGATCTGCGGGTCCAGGGGCGCCCGCCCCCGGCGGGGTTTGGGGCAGAGCCCCAGCCTCAACACCCTGCCCTCTACTCGCTCTGCCGGACCCCATCGGCGCGGACCAGCCAGAACGCGCTCAGCGCCGCCAGCACGCAGGCGGCAGCCCCGGCCAGCGCCGCCCTGTGGAAGCCCGCGACCAGCGCCGCCCCGCGCGCGGCCAGGACCCCGCCCGCCAGCGCGGTCGCGACCAGGCCGCCGGTCCGCGCCACCGCGCTGTTGAACCCCGACGCCGATCCGGTATGGCGCTCGTCCACCGAGCCCAGCACCGCGGTGGTCAGCGGTGCGACCGCGCCGCTCAACCCGACGGCCATCACCAGGAGCGCGGGCAGCACCTGCGTCCAGTACTCCGCGCGCGCGTCGATCCTGGTCGCCAGCAGCAGCCCGCAGGCGAGCACCACCGGCCCGACCGATAGCGGCAGGCGCGGGCCGATCCGGCCGGCCAGCGCGCCCATCCCCGGCGAACCCACCGCCAGCATCAGCGGCAGCGGCAGCAGGGCTGCGCCCGCCTCGCTGCCGGAATAGCCGCCGGCCACGATCAGCAGGAAGGGCAGCAGCACGAACAGGCCGCCGAGCGTGCCGTAGAGCAGCAGCGTCAGCAGGCTCAGCCCCACGAACACCCTGGAGCCGAACAGCGAGGCGGGCGTCATCGCGTGCTCGCCGAGCCGCCGCTCCACCGCCACGAACGCCGCCGCGAGCACCCCCGCCGCACCTGCCGCGGCAAGCGCGCCCGCCGTCCATCCTGCGGGACCCGCGCCGACCGTCAGCGCCCAGGTGGCCGCCCCCAGGCTGAGGGTCGCGAGCAGCCCGCCCCAGACGTCGAGCGGGCGGTCCCACCCGTCGGCATCCGGCTGGACGAAGCGCCAGGCGAGGATCACCGCGCCCGCCGCCAGCGGCAGGTTGATGAGGAAGATCGCGCGCCAGCCCACGGCGTCGATCAGCCAGCCGCCGAGCACAGGGCCGAGCGCGCCCATGGCCGCCCCCGTGGCGGCCCAGATGCCGACCGCCCGGCCCTTGGCCCGGCCCGCGAACGCGTTGCCCAGGATCGCCAGGCTGCTCGGCATCAGCATCGCCGCACCGGCGCCCTGCAGCGCCCGCCCGCCGAGCAGCACGGCGAGGTTCGGCGCCAGCGCACAGCCGAGCGAGGCCGCCGCGAACGCAGCTATGCCGCCGATCAGCAGCCGCCGGCGGCCGTAGCGGTCGCCCGCCGCACCGCCCAGCAGAAGCAGCGCGCTGAGCGGCAGCAGATAGGCGTTGACCACCCATTGCAGCGCGCCGGCGCCTGCCTGCAGGTCGCGGCCGATGGCGGGCAGGCCGACATTGACCACCGAGCCGTCCACGAAGGCCAGGCTCGACGCCAGTATGCAGGTGGCGAGCAGCAGGCGCGGATGGGCGGCTCCGCGCGCCGGCACGACGCCCTGCCCGGCCTGGTTCATCTGGCTCGATCCCCCGCCGGCCGGCCCGGCGCCCGACGGCTGTCGCCGGGGCTTCTCGGCGCGTCGACCCGTTCCGTCGCACAAATGGCACGCCCTGGCGTTAGCACCATGGCAACCAGAGCCTGTCAGTCTGGGCCGCGCCCGCCGTCACGGTGGCACGAGCGAAGATGGCCTGATGATGCATATTCGTTTCCACATGCCGGGGCGCGGACGGGCCCGCCAGATGCAATGACCCGGGGGACCGCCCGGGCGCGCGGCCCGGCCTGGCCTGGCGCCGACACCGATGGCGCGGCCGTCCGGGCCGGTCACGCGCTGGCCGCCCAGCCCTGCCCGGCATTCCTCCTGCGTCTCGAGGACCGGCTGCGCGACCTTGACGATCCCGGGCAACTGGCGCGCACGGCCTGCGGCATGGTTGCGGCCCATCTCGGCGTTGCCGAAGCGCTGCTGCTGCATCTCGACGGCCAGGACCGGCTGGAAGATTTCGGCGCGGCGGCTGCAAGGCTGGCCGAAGGTCACATGCTGAAGGTGATGGACGTCCGCCTCGACCCCCGCCTGACGGGAGCGGCCGTACAGGCGGGGTGGGCGGCCAGGCAGGTGCTGGCTCTTGCGGCGGCGCCGGTGCTCCTGCACGGACAGGCCACCGCCATCCTCGCTGCGGCTCACAGGCAGCCCTTCATCTGGAGCGACGTCGACCTTGCCCTGCTGCGCGACGCAGGGGCCCGCATCTGGCGGGCGCTCTGCGCCATCGCCGAACTCCGCCGCAGCACGCGCGTCGAGGCCGCGCTGCGTTCCGACAAGGAGCGTTTCGTCCGTGCCCTGGCCGGCGCGCGGGTGGGCACGTGGGAGTTCGATATCGAGACCGGCCTGGTGGAGGCGTCGCCAGGCTTCGCCGCCACCTTCTTCGGCCGGCCGGACGGCGCCATACGCAGCGCGGCCGACGTCGCGGCGCTGCTGCACCCCCAGGATCGCGCCGGGACCAGGGCCGCGTTCGCGCGCGCCGCCGCCCGCGCGCGCCGGGGCGGCCAGGCCGAGCACCGGGCCGAGTTCCGGATCCTGCTGCCCAACGGCGACGTACGCTGGCTCGGCAGCCTCGGCAGCAGCACGGCCGATTTTGGGCCCGACCCAGGGGCTGATCCCGGCGCCGATCCAGGCGCCGGACGAAACGCCCGGCTCTGCGGCGTGCTGGTCGACATGTCGGAACGCCGGCGGGCCGAGCTGGAGCTGAACGCCACCCGTCAGCGCCTGCAGGACCTCAGTGCCGGCCTGGAAGCGCAGGTGCGGCGTGAGGTGCTGGCGCGCGAGCAGGCCCAGGCACAGCGGGCCCAGTCGCAGCGGCTGGAGGCGCTGGGCCAGCTCGCGGGCGGCATCGCGCATGATTTCAACAACGTCCTGCAGGGGGTGATGGGCGGCCTGGAACTCCTGCAACGCCGGGCCGACCGGCCGGACCAGGTGCGCCAGCTCGCCGCGCGCACCAGCGGGGCGGTCGACCGCGGCGTCGCCATCACCGGCCGGCTCCTCGCCTTCGCCCGGCGCGGCGAGCTGCAGCCCGAGCGGGTGGATGCGCAGTCCCTGCTGGACGGCCTGCTCGACCTGCTCGGCCCGAAGCTCGGCGCCGGCATCGCCCTCTACGCCGTCAGCGAGCCTGGGCTGCAGGCCTTCCTGGCCGACCGGGCCCAGCTCGAGACGGTGCTCGTCGACCTGGCCGTCAACGCATGCCGGGCGATGCCGCGGGGCGGCACGCTGTCCGTCGCCGCGCGCCATGCGGCGGTGCACGCGGGCGCACCGCTGCAAGCCGGCATGCCGCCCGGCCTCGGCGCGGGCGGATACGTCCAGATCTCGATGCAAGACACCGGAACCGGCATGACGGCCGAGGTGCTCGGCCGCGCCTGCGAGCCGTTCTTCACCACCAAGCCGGCCGGCCAGGGAACCGGCCTGGGGCTCGCGATGGCGCGCGGCTTCGTCGAACAATCCGGCGGCGGGCTGATGCTGTCCAGCCAGCCCGGGCGCGGCACGACCGTGTCGATCTGGCTGCCGGCCGTGCAGGCGGCCCGTCCCCCAGGGTCGGCCGCGCCTACAGCCGGCGCCAGGCTCGACGGCCGGCCGCCCTGCGTGCTCGTCGTCGATGACGACGGGCTGGTGCGCTCCACGCTCGCAGGCCTGCTGGTCGACCTCGGATGCACCGTGATCGAGGCCGAAGGCGGCGCCTCCGCGCTGGCCTACCTGCGCGCCGGCGTAACTGTCGACCTGGTACTCACCGACTCGTCCATGCCGGCCAGCGACGGCGCCGCACTCGCGGCGGTCGCAGGGCAGAACCACCCCGGGCTCGCGCTGCTCCTCATCACCGGCAACGTCGACGCATCGCCGGCGGCCGTCGGCTGGGACCCTGCCAGGATCATGGTGCTTCGCAAGCCATGTTCCGCAGGATCGCTCGCCGACGCGGTCGCCAGCCTGCTCGGAACCTGCTCGCGCGCCTAGGCGGCCGAGCCCTGCGCCGTCTGACCGTCCGGGTGCGCCGTCCTACCGCGAACCGCCAGGCGCGTGCCGCCAGCGCTGCAGCGCAACGACCGCCCAGACCGCCTCCACCGCGCCGAACGGCCAGGCGCCCTGCAGGAACCCGTACGTGGAGCCGAGCGCGCAGGACACCGCGAAGCCGAGCACGAACCAGCGGCTCCGGCTCTCGAACGCGTAGCACAGCAGCATGGCCGAAACCGCAAACAGGCCGAAGGCCGTGAGCCGGTCCATCCCCGGCTCAGTCCGGCCGCAGCGCCCTGCGCCCCGCATGGGCGAGGCTGGTGGCGAGGCTCGTCCAGAGCGGTATCGTCAGCACCAGCGCACAGGCGTTCCAGGCCAGCGACTGTCCGTTCAGCCCACCCTCGGCCACCGCGCTGGCAACCGCGCCCAGCGTCAGTGCCACGGCCAGGAACGCCTCCTCGCGCCGGCCGGTGTTGCTCGGCAGGTCGCCCTGTGCGGCCCGCGCCGCGATCACCACCAGGGGCACGGCGTAGCTGGCGACGGGGAAGTCGCGGTAGCGCGGGTCGAACACCAGCAACGCCTGGTCCACCGCGGCTGCCCAGACGAACAGGAACAGCACGTCCTCGAACAGGCCGGGCCAGGCCATCCGCCGGCCGCGCAGCAGGTTGACGGCGCGCGCGGTCGCCTGCCCGCCGGTGCGCCAGGGTGCCGGGCTGACCGCGCGCGCCATCCGCAGCATGGCCAGGGTGGCGAGCAGCGCCTGGCCGCCGAGGTTCACGATCGCGGCCAGGCGCACGTGCACGTCGTACAGCACCGGCGCCGCATCGGCCTGCGCCAGGCCCAGCGCGCCGCCCAGCGTCATGCCCAGCAGGGCTGCCTGGTGCGGGTCCGGGGCGCGATTGACCAGGGCAACGCCGGTCAGCAGCAGGCCGCAGACGACGGAGAACAGCGCGTGCCGCCACCAGAGCGGATCCTCCCGCAGCATGCCGCTGGGCGGGATCTTCTCGGCCCGCGTATCGGTCATGATGCCCCAGTTCGCGCCGACGATGCCCTCGTTCTCGTATTTCCAGTCCTGGTCGAAGGCTTCGATGAAGTTGTAGTCGAACCGCTTGACGGCCGCCAAGGCGATGAATTCGCGCAGGAACCGCGCCTCGTTGATGCGGCTGGGCAGCGCGTCGCGCCGCTGGCGGCCGCGGCTCGGCCAGCCGGTCTCGCCGATGGCGATCGCCTTGCCCGCGAACAGCCGCGCGAAATGGTCGTACACGGCCCCTACCGTCGCCACCGCGTGGTCGATGCCGGTGGGCACGTCCTCCCAGTAAGGAAGAAGGTGGACCAGCACCAGGTCGACGTGCCCGGCCACCTGCGGAAACTGGTCCCAGAAATCCGAGACGTCCGCGTAGGCCACGGGCTGGCGCACGGCCGCGCGCACCCGGTCGATGTCGGCGATCAGTTCGGCCGGCGGCAGGTCGCGCCGCAGCAGCACCTCGTTGCCCACCACCACGCGTTCGATCGTGCCTGGGTAGCGGTGCGCCATGGCGATCGCGCGCGCCATCTCCAGCTCGTTCTTTGCCCGGTCGCCGCCGAGCCAGATACCCTGCCACACGTGCAGCCCGTGCCGCTCGGCGATGGCCGGGATGTCGTACGGCCCTTCGATCGCGGCGTAGGTGCGTATGCTGCGCGTGATCGGGGCGAGCAGGGCCAGGTCCTGGTCCACCTCGGCCGCGCTGGCGAAACGGTCGGTCAGCGGCGACTGGCCGGGGCGGTACGCGGCGTAGGACAGGCTGACGAATTTCTGCGCGCCCGCACCCGGCGCCGGATCCTGCAGGCGGTTGGGAACCCACCAGCACGCGACCACGATAGCACCGAGCAGGAACAGGAGCGGCGGCATGCTGCGCATGCGCGGTGGTTACCCGATGCACCCGGGGGCGGATAGCGGCGATGGCGCTTGACGGGCTGAGCGACGACGCCGTGCGCGACGTGCTGACCCGGACGAGGCGGGTCGCCGTCGTCGGCGCGTCCGAGCGGCCGGAGCGGCCCTCCTTCGGCGTGACGGCCTGGCTCGTTTCGCGCGGCTACGAGGTGGTCCCCGTCAACCCGGCGCTGCAGGGCCGCACCCTGCTGGGCCGCGCGGTCGCGGCAACGCTGAACGCCGCCTTCCCGCTCGACATGGTGGACGTGTTCCGCCGGTCGGACAGCGCGGGGGCGGTGGTGGACGAGGCGGTCCGGCTGCACGCCCGCGTGGTCTGGCTGCAGCTGGGCGTGGTCGATCACGCCGCCGCCGACCGGGCGCGGCGGGCTGGCGTGACCGTGGTGATGGACCGCTGCCCCAAGATCGAGTTTTTCCGCCTCGGCATGGGCAACCCGCGCTATCCCAGCGCCGCCGCGTCCGAGGCCGAAGCGGAGACCCCACCGTCTTGAACGGCGCCGCCTTACCTGTCACCAGTTGACCGCTCAACGGTTCGGAGGTTTCTCCATGACACCGCAGGAACGCGACATCATCGGCCGCTTCATCGCCCGCGTCGCCGGCGCGCAGCCGCCGGGCGCCCCGGGCAGCGTGCCCTCCACCCAGGTGGCCCTGCCGCCGATCGATCCGGATGCCGACCGCTTCATCAACGACCAGTTCGGCGCTTACCCCCAGGCGCGCTACCGCATCACCCAGATGGCCTTCGTCCAGGAGGCGGCGCTGGCCGAGGCGCAGAACCGCATCAAGCGGCTCGAATACGACCTGCAGAACGCCCAGCAAGCCCAGGCCCAGCCGCAGCAGCGGTCCGGCGGCCTGTTCGGCGGGCTGTTCGGGGGCGGCCAGGCCAGGCCGCAGCAGGCCTACCAGCAGCCGCAATACGCGCCCCCTCCCCAGCCCTCCTACCCGCCAGGCTACCAGCCCGGCATGTTCAGCGGCGGCGGCTCGGGCTTCATGGGGTCCGCACTCAGCACCGCCGCGGGTGTGGCCGGCGGCGTGCTGGCCGCCGACGCGCTGACCAGCATGTTCAGCGGCGGCCACGGAGGCGGCTTCGGCGGCGGCGGGTTTGGCGGCGGGGGCTTCGGCGGCGGCGGCGAAGTCGTCAACGAGACCACGGTGAACAACTACGGCCCGCAGGACGGCGGCGCGGGCGCGGGCGGCGACCCCTGGGCGGGCGCCGGCGCACCGGACGCATCGGCCGGCGACGCCTGGTCGGGCGGCGGGGCGCCTGATGCGGGCGGCGACGGCGGAGGCTGGTAGCCTCAACGTCCGCTCCAGGCCTGGGCATCCAGGCCCCGTCGCCCCGGCTGGTCCTGGCAAGCGGGTCGCCCACGCGCGCTCGCCTGCTCGCCGCCGCAGGGCTGCAATTCGAGGCGGTGGCGTCAGGGGTGGACGAGGCCGCGATCAAGTCCGAGGCGCAGGCCGTCCGTGCCACCCCGGCCTCCGCCGCCATGACCCTGGCCAGCCGCAAGGCCGAGGCGGTCAGCCGGCCAGGCGCGGTGGTGATCGGCTGCGACCAGATACTGGTCTGCCAGGGAGCCTGGTTCGACAAGCCGGCCGACCTGCCCGCCGCCCGCGCGCAGCTGATGGCGCTGCGCGGCCGCACTCACACCCTCGAAACCGCCACCGTCGCCGTCCGCCACGGCGCGGCCGCATGGCGCCACGCCGCGGCACCAAGGCTGGCGATGCGCCCGTTCAGCGACGCCTTCCTCGACGAGTACCTGCGGCTCGAGGGTGACGCTGTGCTGGGCTCGGTCGGCGCCTATCGTCTGGAGGGCCTGGGCGTCCACCTGTTCGACTGGATCGAGGGCGAGCACAGCGCCATTCTGGGTCTTCCCTTGACGCCGCTTCTGGGCTTTCTGAGGCGGCATGACATCGTCCGCACCTGAGTGCGGCGGATCATATCGTCCGCACCTGAGTGCGGCGGATCATATTGTCCGCACCTGAGTGCGGCGCGTCATATTGTCCGCACCTGAGTGCGGCGGAGGCCGACCATGGCGGTGAAGGTTTTTGCGGACGCGGCGCAGGCGCTCTCCGGGCTGCTGGAGGACGGCATGACCATCATGTCAGGCGGTTTCGGCCTGTGCGGCGTGCCCAACACGCTGATCCGCGCGATCCACGACAGCGGTGTCACCGGCCTGACGATCATCAGCAACAACGCCGGCACCGACGGCCAGGGCCTGGGCCTGCTGCTGGAGAGCCGGCAGGTCAAGCGCATGGTCAGCAGCTACGTGGGCGAGAACAAGACGTTCATGCGCCAGTACCTGGCAGGCGAGCTGGAGATCGAATTCAACCCGCAGGGCACGCTGGCCGAGCGCATACGCGCCGGCGGCGCCGGCATCCCCGCCTTCTTCACCAGGACAGGCGTCGGCACGCTGATCGCCGAGGGCAAGGAGGAGCGCGCCTTCGACGGCGCCCGCACCATCATGGAGACCGGCCTGGTCGCCGACCTTGCCGTCGTCCATGCCTGGCGCGGCGACACCGAGGGCAACCTCGTCTACCGGATGACCGCGCGCAACTTCAACCCGCCGATGGCGACCGCGGCGCGCGTGACGGTGGCCGAGGTGGAGGAGCTGGTGCAGCCCGGCGAGATCGATGCCGACCACATCGTCACCCCCGGCATCTTCGTCAAACGCCTGATCGCGCTGCCGCCCTGCGAAAAGCCGATCGAGCAGCGGACCACGCGCCCCCGGCCCCAGGCGGGAGCCTGACATGCCCTGGACCAGAGACGAGATGGCGGCCCGCGCCGCGCATGAGTTGCAGGACGGGTTCTACGTCAACCTGGGGATCGGCATCCCCACGCTGGTCGCCAACCACATCCCGCCCGGCATGAACGTGGTGCTGCAGAGCGAGAACGGCATGCTGGGCATCGGCCCGTTCCCCTATGAGGGGGATGAGGATGCCGACCTCGTCAACGCCGGCAAGCAGACGGTCAGCAAGCTGCCGGTCACCAGCTTCTTCGACAGCGCGCAAAGCTTCGGGATGATCCGCGGCGGCCACATCCAGCTCGCCGTGCTGGGCGCGTTGCAGGTGGCCCAGAACGGCGACCTGGCCAACTGGATGGTGCCTGGCAAGATGGTCAAGGGCATGGGCGGTGCGATGGACCTGGTCGCCGGCGTGCAGCGCGTGGTGGTGGTGATGGAGCACACCGCCCGCGGCGAGCCGAAGATCCTGCCCGCCTGCACGCTGCCCCTGACCGGGACCGGCGTCGTGGACCTGGTGGTGACCGATCTGTGCGTCTTCGACGTCGCCCGGCCTGGTCTGACCCTGGTTGATCTCGCCCCCGGTGTGAGCATCGCCGATGTGCGCGCCGCCACCGCTGCAGAGTTCGCGGTGCACCCGGATCTGGCGCGCCGCGCGGCCTGACTCTGCGGCGCGCGTGCCGTCCAGGCGACCCTCCGCCCGTCGCCCTCGGCCGGTCCGCAAGCGGCGCGACTCCGCTTGACTCGCCCCGGCCCCACTCCTAGAAAACTGTCTCTCCGATGCCGCGGCAAAGTCTCCCAGTGCCCCGGACAGAGTGCCCTGCGACAGACAGAGATTGATCCGACCTGATGGCGAACACCGATTCAGCGCGCAAGCGCATCCGGCAGAACACCGTGCGCACGGCCCGCAACACGGCCCGCAAGTCGCGCATGCGCACGTTCGTCAAGAAGGTCGAAGCCGCGATTTCGGGCGGCGACAGGGAGGCTGCCAACGCCGCCCTGCGCGAGGCACAGCCGGAGATGCAGCGGGCGGCGGGAAAAGGCGTGATCCACCGCAACACGGTGGCGCGCAAGCTGTCCCGGCTGAGCGCCGCGATCAAGCAGATCGGCGTCTGACGCCCCGTCTGCACGCTCGCCGCTAACGCGCGTCCTGCGCGCCAGTCCACAACTCAATACAAGACGATTGCGCGGCGCGAGTGCATCAGCACTTGTCGTCTAGCGCGATAGTATCCGCTGCGTATTCTTGGCATTCGGTGCGGACGCGGGTGAATTAATTTGCGTTCGGCCATTGCCTGACCTAGGTTTTGCTGCGGGCTTAGGCCGGAGTTACTGACAGATTTCGTGGGATGGTTACCCTGGCTGCACAGGCCAGGCCGGCTGTCTGCGCTCTGACCGAACTGCCGACTTCGATAACTGGAGACGTGCGACTTGAACTCCGGCAGATCACAGGAACGGGCGGTCGACGTGCTGGCGGAGGATCACGCCGGCGATGGGGAGTCCGGACCGCAGATGGCGGCGCAATGGGCCCGCATCCGCGGCCGCCTGCAATCGGAGGTCGGCGACGTCGAATACCGAAGCTGGCTCAGGCAGATGACGCTCGCTGGCCTGGATGGCGACGAGATCACGGTGCACCTGCCCACGCGCTTCCTGCGCGATTGGGTGCGCAGCCATTACGGAGAGCGGATCAGCGCGTTGTGGCGCGAGGAAAACGCCGCCGTGCAGCGCGTGGAGATCCGCGTGGGCGGCCGTCCCTCGGCCGGGCTGGCGGAAAGCCTGGCGGCTGCTCCCTGCCCGCCCGCGCAGGCGGCGCCGGCGGCGGCGGCGCGTCCTGGCGCGCAGCTTCGCGTGTCCGACGAGGTGTCCGCTCCGCTCGACCTGCGGTTCACCTTCGACAGCTTCGTCGTCGGCAAGCCGAACGAATTCGCCTATGCCTGCGCCCGCCGCGTGGCCGAGCACCCAGGCAGCAAGGAGTTCAACCCGCTGTTCCTGTACGGCGGCGTCGGCCTGGGCAAGACGCACCTGATGCACGCCATCGGCCTGGAACTCGCCAGGCACGGCGCCGGGCCGACCACCGTGTCCTACATGTCGGCCGAAAAGTTCATGTACCGCTTCATCGCGGCGATTCGGTCGCAGCAGACGATCGAGTTCAAGGACCAGCTGCGGTCGGCCGACGTGCTGATGATCGACGACCTGCAGTTCCTGATCGGGAAGGACAACACGCAGGAGGAGTTCTTCCACACCTTCAACGCGCTGGTGGATGCGGGCAAGCAGATCGTCGTCAGCGCGGACAAGTCGCCCTCCGACCTGTCGGGGCTGGAAGACCGGCTGCGCACCCGCCTGGGATGCGGCATGGTGGCCGACCTGCACGCCACCACCTACGAGCTGCGCATAAGCATACTGGAAGCCAAGGCGGCGCGTGCCGGCAAGGCGGTGCCGGCACGCGTGATGGAGTTCCTGGCGCACAAGATCACCACCAACGTGCGCGAGCTGGAAGGCTCGCTGAACCGCGTGGTTGCGCACGCCAACCTGTTCAGCCGGCCGATCACGCTGGAGACGACGCAGGAAGTGCTGCACGACGTGCTGCGCGCGCACGACAAGCGGGTGACGATCGACGAAATCCAGCGCCGTGTCGCCGAGCATTACAACATGCGCATCGGCGACATGGTCAGCGCGCGCCGCGCCCGCGCCGTCGCCCGTCCGCGGCAGGTGGCGATGTTCCTGGCCAAGCAGCTGACCAGCCGATCGTTGCCGGAGATCGGCAAGAAGTTCGGCAACCGCGACCACACGACCGTCATGCACGCCTGTTCGCGCGTCAGCGAGCTGATGGGCGCCGATAGCGGTTTTGCCGAAGATGTCGACCTGCTCAGGAAGATGCTCGAATCCTGACGGCCGGACGGGCAGCAGCGCCCGCCCGGCGGCGCGCGCGGAACGTCAGGCCGAGAGCATCGTCTGGATGTCGGCGAGCATGGTCAGGTGCATCATGATCGACATGCGGGCGAACATCGCGGCGTGCTCGCTGTCGATGTCGGTCGGGCGCGCCGCGAGGTAGCCCTGCTGGATGCTGAGCAGCTCCTGGTGGCCGGCGATCTGGCCCTTGACGTAGGCGACGTCGAAGGCGTGGCCGCTCTGCGCCTGCAGCTCCTTCAGCGTGGCAGCATGGCCGGAATCGAGCGGCATGGGCGGCGGGTCGGCGAGGTTGGTCAGAACCTGCGCCACCACGGTCTGCTCGTCGAACTCGAACTGGGCGAACTGCCTCACTTTCGGGTTCGTGGCCTGCGTCAGCGCAACCTGGCTGGTCTGCTTGGCAAACGTGCCGCCCAGCAGGGTGAATTTCTTGTACTGCATCATCGTCAGCTTGGCGCCGGTCACCGGTTCGGCCTGCTGCGCCATCGCCGCGAGCGGGCGTGCGAGCAGGGCGGTTCCGGCGATGCCGGTGATGGTGCAGAGTGCGTCTCGTCTGTTCACGTCGGTCTCCGTCAGCGTGGTGTGCTGTCCGCAACTACCATCGCGTGCGCAGGTTCGACCGCGCGGCGTCCGCAACTGTCACTTGCCCGTGTTCCGCTGCCCGCCTCAGGACTCATGATCGCGGAACGACGCCGCCGGGTAGCCCTGCACGAACAGCAGCGCGCGCAAATCGGCGAAATCGATCCTGTTTGCCAGCTCGGCGGTCACGACCGGCATGGCGTGGAAGGCGACGCCGAGCCCCGCCTCGCGCAGCATCGCCAGGTCGTTCGCACCGTCGCCCACCGCCAGCGTCGCGTCCCGCCGCAGGCCCGCCTGCCCCGCCAGCCGGCGCAACGCCGCCAGCTTGGCGTCGCGGTCCAGGATCGGCTCGGCCACCGCCCCGGTCAGGACGCCGTGCTCTGCCAGCAGCACGTTGGCCAGATGGTGGTCGAAGCCGCACAGCGCCGCCACCCGTTCGGTGAAGAAGGTGAACCCGCCAGAGACCAGGGCGGCCGAGGCGCCATGCGCGCGCATCGTCGCCACCAGCGTGCGCGCGCCCGGCGTCAGTGTCACGCCGCGCCAGGTTTCCTCCAGCGCGGCCAGAGCCAGGCCTTTCAGCAGGCCGACCCTGGTGCGCAGGGCCTCGGCAAAATCGATCTCGCCGTTCATGCTCCGCCGCGTGATGGCGGCCACGCGCTCCCCGAGGCCGGCCCGCGCCGCCAGCTCGTCCAGCGTCTCGCCGGTGACGATGGTGCTGTCCATGTCGGCCACCAGCAGCTTGCGCCGGCGCCCACGCTCGCGCGTGACGAGCACGTCGACGGCTGCGCCCTCCAGCGCCGCGCGTGCGGGGGCGAGCTCGGCGCCGGCGACGCCCGGGATGTCGGCCGCCTCGCCGGGCGAGAGGATGACCGGCGTCAGCCCGCCGCCCACCGCATCGCGCACCCGGTCGATCATGCCGCCGCTCAGCATCGCCGCGTTCCGCGACGCGACGAGGGTGACGACGTAGCTCATGATCGGTCCCCGGGCGGCATGCTCGGCGGGGGTCTAGAGCATTTCCTTGCGGCGTGGAATCACCGCACCGGCAAGGCCGGGCACCGCCGCCGGAGCGGCCGCGGGCGATGAGTGCGGCCCGCAAGACGCACGCGCTCGTCGTGGCCGGCCCGACCTGCAGCGGCAAGTCGGCCCTGGCGCTCGACCTGGCAGAGCGGCTCGGCGGCGAGGTCATCAACGCCGATTCCATGCAGGTCTATCGCGAGCTGCGCGTGCTCACCGCCCGGCCGAGCCCTGCGGACGAGGCGCGCGTGCCGCACGCCCTGTACGGCGTCCGCCCCGCCGATGAGGCCGCAAGCGTCGCCTGGTGGCGGCGCGAGGCGTTGCTGGCCATGCGCCGGTCCGAACAGGCCGGGCGGATCCCGATCCTGTGCGGCGGCACCGGCCTCTATCTGGCGGCGCTCACCCAGGGGCTGGCCGACATCCCCGATCCTGGGGAGGCGGCGCGGGCGGAAGCGCGCCGGCTGCTGCGCGAGCTGGGCCCGGCCGGCCTGCACGCACGGCTGGCGGACGCCGATGCGGCCACGGCCGACCGGTTGCGGCCCAGCGACAGCCAGCGCCTGGCGCGCGCCTGGGAGGTGTGGCGCGGCACCGGCCTCGGGCTGGCCGCGTGGCTGGACCGAAGCGCCGGCACCGAGGATTTCCCATGGACCGTGCACGCCATCCTGCTGGACCCGCCGCGGCAGGCGCTGCGCGACGCGATCGCCTTGCGCTTCGACGCGATGATCCGCAACGGCGCGCTGGCCGAGCTGGACGCGCTGCTGGCGCGGCGCCTGGACCCTGCACTGCCGGTGATGCGGGCGCATGGCGTGCCGGAACTGGCCGCCTACAGGACGGGTACCATCGACCTGGCCGAAGCCAGGCGCCTGACCTGCGCCGCCACCGGCCAGTACACGAAGCGGCAGGCGACCTGGTTCCGGCACAGACACATTGCAGCCCCTACGGCATTGCATAGGTTAATTGCTCGATACGAGGGTCGGGCGCAACTTTCTGAAAGTTTGTCCTGGGTAGAGAGCCAGTTTATTCTAAGTGCCGGTTGACCCAGACGACGCACCGCCGTAGATCACCGCCATGAACGCAATCACCCCGTCCGCCGGGCTGGCCCAGGCCGCCTTCGTCTCGAGCGGCGCCGAGACCCTGCTGCGTGCGCTGCGCGAGCAGGGGGTGGAGGTCATCTTCGGCTACCCAGGCGGGGCGGTGCTGCCGATCTACGACGCGCTGTTCCAGCAGACGGCGATCCGTCACGTCCTGGTGCGGCACGAGCAGGCGGCCGTCCACGCCGCCGAGGGCTATGCGCGCAGCACCGGCCGGGTGGGCGTGGTGCTGGTGACCAGCGGCCCCGGTGCGACCAACGCGGTCACCGGCCTGCTGGACGCGCTGATGGACAGCGTGCCGGTCGTCTGCCTGACCGGCCAGGTGCCCACGCACCTGATCGGCAACGACGCGTTCCAGGAGGCCGACACCACCGGCATCACCCGCCCGGTGACCAAGCACAACTACCTGGTCAAGCACAGCCGCGACCTGGCGCGCACCGTGCACGACGCGTTCTACGTGGCGCGCAGCGGCCGTCCCGGGCCGGTGGTGGTCGACCTGCCCAAGGACATCCTGATCGCGCCCGCGCCGTACGAGGCGGCCGGCACGAGACCGCATCGCAGCTACCGCCCGGTGACCCAGCCCGACCCGGCCGCCATTCGCGCCGCGGTGCGCGCGCTGAAGGCGGCGCGCCGCCCGGTGGTCTATGCGGGCGGCGGCGTGATCAACGCGGGGCCGGAGGCCAGCCGGCTGCTGGGCGAGCTGGTCCGCCTGGGCGACCTGCCCTGCACCAACACGCTGATGGGCCTAGGCGCGTTTCCGTCCTCGGACCCGCATTTCATCGGCATGCTCGGCATGCACGGCACGTACGAAGCCAATCTGGCGATGCATGATTGCGACGTCATGCTCAACATCGGCGCGCGTTTCGACGACCGCGTCACCGGCAGGCTGAATGCGTTCTCGCCAGACAGCTTCAAGATCCACGCGGACATTGATCCGTCCAACATCAACAAGAACGTGGCTGTCGACGTCCCCATCGTCGGCGACGCGGCGCTCACCCTGCGCGCGCTCATCGAGGCCTGGCACGCCGAGCCGGCCCGGCAGGACGGCGCCGCCTTGCAGGCGTGGTGGAAGACCATCGCCGGCTGGCGCAGCATCGACAGCCTGCGCTTCACCCAAAGCGCGGACACCGACGCGATCATAAAACCGCAATACGCGGTGCAGCGCCTGGCGCAGCTCTGCGCGCAGACCGGGCGCGACACGTTCATCACCACCGAGGTGGGCCAGCACCAGATGTGGGCCGCCCAGCATTTCCCGTTCGAGCGGCCGAACCGCTGGATGACCTCCGGCGGACTGGGCACCATGGGCTACGGCCTGCCCGCCGGCATGGGCGTCCAGGTGGCGCACCCTGACGCGCTGGTGATCGACATCGCGGGCGAGGCCAGCATCCTGATGAACATCCAGGAGATGGGCACGCTCGCGCAGTACAGGCTGCCGGTGAAGGTGTTCGTGCTGAACAACGAGTACATGGGCATGGTGCGCCAGTGGCAGGAATTGCTGCACGGCTCGCGCTATTCCGAAAGCTACAGTGCGGCGCTGCCGGATTTCGTAAAGCTCGCCGAAAGCTTTCACGCGACCGGCCTGCGGGCGCGCAACTACGGCGAACTGGACGGGGTGATTCGCGCCATGCTGGACACGCCCGGCCCGGTGATCGCCGACATCGCGGTCGACCAGGCGGAGAACGTCTACCCGATGATCCCGTCGGGTGCGGCGCATAACGAGATGATCCTGGGCGCCGAGCATGCCGGCCGCGCGGCCAGCATCACCGACGAAGGCCTGATGCTGGTCTGATGCCATCCGAGGTCGACGGGACGGCGTCGCGGGCGGTGGCGGACTCCGCGCGGACCGCGACCATATCGGTGCTGGTTGACAACGAATCCGGCGTTCTGGCGCGCGTGATCGGGCTGTTTTCCGGACGCGGCTACAACATCGACAGCCTGACCGTGGCCCCCGTGGACGACGATGGCGGGCGCAGCAGGATCAACGTGGTGACGTCGGGCACCGAAATGGTGATCGACCAGATCAAGGCGCAGCTGGGCCGGCTGGTGCCGGTGCACCGCGTGGCCGACCTGACACAGCAGGGCCCGCACGTGGCGCGCGAGATGGCGCTGGTCAAAGTGGTGGCCGGCGGCGAGAACCGCTCGGAATCGCTGCGCATCGCCGAATCGTTCCGCGCGCGCGTGGTCGACACCACCACGGGCAGCTTCGTCTTCGAACTCACCGGCGCCGCCGACAAGATCGACGCGTTCATCGAGCTGATGCGGCCGATCGGCTTGGCAGAGGTCTCGCGCACGGGAATTGCGGCTATCGCCCGCGGTGCGGCAACCATCTAGTTAGGCAGCGCAGGCCCCACTTGGCTGCCGTGATCAGCGATAGAAATCTTTCAGCAATATGGCGAAGATCAGAGGATAAAGCGTGCCAACCATCCACTTCAAAAGCGTCATGTCACGTTTCAGGTCGATGACATCGTTGTCGCGTCCGCTCAGTGCCTGAGCCGCCTTCAGCGCCTTGTCTTCCGGCACGTTGATCGACCGGAAAGCCTCAAAAACCTCGACTTGCATCGCTGTCAATTTGCGCCTCCAAGCCTTGAGAGACAAGATCGGTATGGTCACTCGGGCGTGATCCTAATCCTGGCATGACCTTACCCGATCGCAAGCAGAATCCCCAGGACCATCTCAAGGACGACACCATGCGCGTTTACTACGACCGCGACGCCGACGTTAACCTGATCAAATCCCGCCGCGTCGCCGTCATCGGCTATGGCAGCCAGGGCCACGCCCATGCCCGCAACCTGCACGACAGCGGGGTGCGCGACGTGGCGGTCGGCCTGCGCCCCGGCTCGGCGGGGGTCGCCAAGGCCGAAGCGGCCGGCCTGCGCGTGCTCGACCCGTCCGCCGCCGCGGCCTGGGCCGACGTGGTGATGGTGCTGACCCCCGACGAGGGCCAGGGCGAACTCTACCGCGACCATCTCGGCCCCAACATGCGCGAGGGCGCGGCCCTGGCCTTCGCGCACGGGCTGAACATCCACTTCAACCTGATCGACCCGCGGCCGGACATCGACGTGTTCATGATCGCGCCCAAGGGGCCGGGCCACACGGTCCGCTCCGAATACGAGCGCGGCGGCGGCGTGCCCTGCCTGGTCGCGGTCGAGCAGAACCCGACCGGCCGCGCGCTGGAAACGGCGCTCAGCTACGCCAGCGCCATCGGCGGCGGACGCGCGGGCATCATCGAGACCACGTTCAAGGAGGAGTGCGAGACCGACCTGTTCGGCGAGCAGGCGGTGCTGTGCGGCGGCCTGGTCGAGCTCATCAAGGCAGGGTTCGAGACGCTGACCGAGGCCGGCTACGCGCCGGAGATGGCCTATTTCGAGTGCCTGCACGAGGTCAAGCTGATCGTCGACCTGATCTACGAGGGCGGCATCGCCAACATGAACTACTCGATCAGCAACACCGCCGAGTACGGCGAATACGTCACCGGCCCGCGCATCATCACCAGCCAGACCAAGGCGGAGATGAAGCGCGTGCTGGAGGACATCCAGTCAGGCCGCTTCACCCGCGACTGGATACTCGAGAACCGGGTCAACCAGGCGAGCTTCCGCGCCACCCGCCGCCGCAACGCCGAGCACCCGATCGAACGCGTGGGTGAACGGCTGCGCGGCATGATGCCGTGGATCGCCAAGAACGCGCTGGTGGACCCCGCCCGGAACTGACCACCCGCCTTGGCAACCGGACGTTCTACAATCATTACCGAAAAAAAAGCTGACGACCCAGCGATGTTGTGCCCATAGGAGCGTGCGTTTCAGACATGCTGCCACAGCGCCGTGTGTGGCGGACGCATCATCGCCGACCCACCTTGCAATCCGTTTGGAGACCCCATGAAGCTCCCCCTGATGAGCGCCGCCGTCCTGGCGACCGCCCTGTTCACCGCACCCGTCCTGGCCCAGAGCACCACCGCCCCGGCAGCACCGGCGCCTGCCACCACCACCCCTGACACCACCCCGCCCGCCTCCGATTCCAGCAGCAGCATGGCGCCCAAGACCACCACGCATCACCACCGCTCCTCGCACCACCACCACACCAAGAAGGCGTCCTCCACGTCCGACAGCTCCGCCGCCCCGGATGCGTCCGCGCCGGCCGCGTCCGACGCCACGCCGAAGTAACGCCCAGCCGGGGATTGCTTCGCAGGCGTAGCGATCCCCGGCGTTCGTGCCTTTTCTTGCTGCGCACCGGCTTTCCTGCTACGGCACGTCTCATGAGGGTAGCCCAGCCCGTTCCCGCCGTCCTGCCGCGCACCCAAGGGTGCAGCGCCGGCGCCGCCCGACTTATGGCCCCCCGACTTACGGCCCCCCGACTTACAGCTCTCCGACTTATCGCCCCCTGAACGGGATGCCGGCCACAGCCGGCGCGTTCAGGGCATACCGGTGCCACGCACCGGCCGCGATCGACCAAATCCGGGGCGCATTACTTCGGGCCCATTACTTTGGGGCGCAGTACAATGACCATCAACCATCCAAGCTTCGGCCAATTGCCGCCCGACCGCGTGGTCGTGTTCGACACAACCTTGCGTGACGGCGAGCAGTCGCCCGGCTTCTCGATGAATCTGGCCGAAAAGATCCGCCTGGCTCACGCGCTGGCCGAACTCGGCGCCGACGTGATCGAGGCAGGGTTCCCCATCGCCTCGCCAGGCGATTTCGACAGCGTGGAGGCGATCGCCCGCGAGGTCCGCGGCCCGGTCATCTGCGGCCTGGCGCGCTCGGCCCCGGGCGACATCGCGCGCGCCGCCGAGGCGGTCCGCCCCGCCGAGCGCGCGCGCATCCACACCTTCATCAGCACCAGCAAGCTGCACATGAAGTACAAGCTGCGCATGACGCCGGAGGACGTGCTCGCCGCCGTCACGTCGTCGGTGACGCTGGCCCGCAACCATGTCGCCGACGTGGAGTGGTCGGCCGAGGACGGCAGCCGCACCGAGCCCGATTTCCTGGCCCGCTGCGTGGAGGCGGCGATCGCTGCCGGCGCCACCACCATCAACATCCCCGACACGGTCGGCTACGCGCTGCCCGAGGATCTGACGCGCATCTTCACCGACCTGCTGCGCCGCGTGCCGGGCGCCGACACGGTCGTTCTCTCGGCCCACAACCACAACGATCTCGGCCTGGCGGTGGCCAATACGGTGGCCGCCCTGCGCGCCGGCGCGCGGCAGGTCGAATGCACCATCAACGGCATCGGCGAGCGCGCCGGCAATGCCGCGCTCGAGGAGATCACCATGGCGCTGCGCACGCGCCAGGACGCGATGCCGTGGCACACCGGCATCGCGTCAGAGCGCATCCTGCGCACGTCGCGCCTGCTCTCCACCATCACCGGTTTCGACGTGCAGCCCAACAAGGCGATCGTCGGCCGCAACGCCTTTGCGCATGAAAGCGGCATCCACCAGGACGGCATGCTGAAGAACGCGCAGACCTACGAGATCATGACCCCCGAATCGGTCGGCTGGACCAAGACCAGCCTGGTCATGGGCAAGCATTCCGGGCGTGCAGCGTTCCGCGACAAGCTCGCCTCCATGGGCTACGCCGGCATCGGCGACAACGCGCTAAACGACGCATTCCGCCGCTTCAAGGACATCGCCGACCGCAAGAAGATCGTCTACGACGAGGACATCGCGGCCCTGGTCGACGACGAACTCGGCCGCGACCACACCAGGATCAGGTTCTGCGAGCTCGACCTGCACGCAGGCTCCCGCGGCCCGGCGCGCGCCGAGCTGACGCTCGAGGTGGACGGCGTCCGCAGGTCCGCCACCGAAACCGGAGACGGCCCGGTGGACGCCACCTTCCGCGCCATCCGCACCATCTTCCCGCACGAGGCGACCCTGGTGCTGTTCTCGGTCGGCGCCGTCACCGAAGGGACCGACGCACAGGCCAAGACCACGGTCCGGCTCAGCGAGGACGGAAAGATGGTGGACGGCCAGGGTGCGGACACCGACACGATCGTCGCCTCGGCCCGCGCCTACGTGCACGCGCTGAACAAGCTGATGGTCAAGCGCCTGCGCACCCAGCCCGCGGAACTGTCGGCCACGGGATAGCCGTTCCCGGCGGGGGTGCCGGATTGCTGGCGCGTCCAAGCCGGCTGCGCCGAGGCGCGCACGCGCCACAACCCGCGGGCGGTCAGCGGCGTTGCGCCGCCAGCGGGCGATGTCGCCCGGCTTTGGAGCAGCCACGATGAAGACGATGAACGACCTGTTCCTGCACTTCCTGCAGGACATCTACTACGCCGAAAAGGCGTTCGCGAAATCCTCGACCAAGATCATGAAGGCGGTCCAGAACGAGGAGGTCCGCAAGATCCTCAAGAAGGCCAAGGACAACGCGCAGGAGCCGATCGAGGCGCTCGACCGCGTGTTCGAGGCGGTCGACAAGCGGCCGCGCGGCAAGACCTGCGAGGCGATGAACGGCCTGCTTGCCGAGTGCCAGGAAGCCATAGAGGAGGGCGAGCCGGGCCCGGTGCTGGACGCGGCCCTGATCGCCAGCGTGCAGGGGATCAAGACCTACGAGGTCACCCGCTACGGCTCGCTGCTCGCCTTCGCCCGCAAGATGGGCCTGCACAGCGCGGTCGAGGAACTGCAGAAACTGCGCGACGCCGCCCATGCCGATGACGAGGAACTCACCAGGATCGCCGATGGCGGCGTCAACACCGAAGCCTCCGGCAAGCGCGGCCAGGACGAGCAGGCCAGCGAGCCGGACCAGGACGAGGAGCCGGGCGAGGCGGACGAAAAGGGCAAGCCGAAGACCGTAAGGAAGCCCGCCAAGCGCTAGCGAGCAAGCTTGGGGCTCCGCCCCAAACCCCGCCGGGGGCGGGCGCCCCCGGACCCGCAGATCATCGGTGTTATTGGGATCCAAACGCCCGGCGTTTGGCGGGGTGCGGGGCGGAGCCCCGCTTCCTGCCTGTTTGCGCCTGCGGCGCCCACAGACTCACCGCCCCTGGCCTTTTCCGTATCGCATGACCGACAGGAGAGACGGGCCCCCGAGCAATCTCAAAAACTGCTCGATCTGGCGGCAGAACGTGCTAGGTCTGCCGCCGCATGCGGCCCACACCCGTACTCTCCTCCAGCCGGCCACCGCTGAGGTGGTATTTCGGCTCGTCCTGCCTCGACGAAGCCAGCCTGGCGCTGACTCAGGACGGCCAGCCCGTCGAGCTTGAGCGCCGCCCGCTGGAGCTCCTAGCGCTTCTGCTCAGCCATGCCGGCGAAGTGGTGACCAAGGGCGAGATCCTGGCCGCGCTGTGGACCGGGCGGGAAGTCTCGGACGCGTCGCTGACAAAATGCGTCGCACGCCTGCGCCGGGCGCTGAACGACACCGACCACACGACCGTGCACACCGTCCACGGCTATGGCTACCGCCTCGCGATCCCGGTCACCGCCGAAGCACGGCCGGCGCCGCGCCCTGCGTCGGGCGCGGCGCCGCTTCGGCCAGGGCAGGCCGTGCCCGCGCGGCCCGGCTGGTCCCTGGTCCGCCATCTCGGCAGCGGCGCCGACGGCGAGACCTGGCTGTGCGAGGACGCGGCGACCCAGGATCGCAGGGCGCTCAAATTCGCCCGCGACGCGACCGACTCGGCCGCCCTGCGGCGCGAGGTCACGCTCGGCCGCGTGCTGCCCGACGCGGTGGGACAGCGCGACGACCTGTCCCGCGTGCTCGACTGGAACTTCGCCGAGCCGCCCTACTTCATCGCCACCGCCTGGCGGCCGCTCGGCAACCTGGAAGACTGGGCGGCGTCGCAGGGCGGCGTGGACAGGCTCGATTCCGGCCTGCGGATCGAGTTGGTCGCGGACATCGCCGACGCGCTGGCTGCCGCCCACGCCGCGGGCGTGCTCCACGCCAGCCTCAAGCCGGCCAACATCCTGGTGCGCACCAAACCCGACGGGCGGCCCGGCATCGTGCTGGCCGATTTCGGCAGGGGCGGCGCCGCGTCCGACCCGGCCGAAGCGCCGGGCGGGTCCGACCGCGACGCGCCCGGCCGCGCGGCGCGGCTCTACCAGGCGCCGGAGCTCGAGCCCGGCTGCGCGCCCACCGCGCAGGCCGACATCTATGCGCTGGGCGTGCTGCTGTTCCAGATGAGCGCGGGC
>CALMVI010000098.1:47754-54092 GCA_937873095.1 uncultured Acetobacteraceae bacterium
GCGCGGGCCGATGCGCGCCCTGGCGGGGGCGCTGTTGCTGGGCCTGGCTGCGGCCACGCTGCTGACGATACGGGCCGAACGCGCCGACCGACGGGCCGAGGCGGAAGCGGCCAGCGCCAGGGCGGTGACGAGCTTCCTCACCGACGACCTGTTCTCGGCGGCAAACCCCGTCCTCGGCGCCAACCCCAACGTGCCGGTGAAGGCCGTGCTCGCGTCCGCCGCCGCCGACCTGGACCGCCACTTCGCCCCCGGCGCGCTGGAGCGGGCGACCGTGGAGGCGGCCATAGGCGGTGCGTATGCCGGGCTTGCCGACCCTGAACACGCCATGCCGCTGCTGCGGTCGGCCCTGGCAACGCTGCGCCGCACCCTGGGCGATGCGGCGCCCCGGACGCTCGCCGTGCGCCTGGTCATGGCCGATCTGGCCGAGCGGCTGGCCGACCTGAAGACCATGAGGAGCCAGGGCGAGGCGGTGCTGGCCGCCCATCCCGCCGATCCCGAAACGGCGTTGCGCGCGCGTTACGCCGTGCTCTACGGCGCATGCCTGGCCGACGACACCGACAGTGCCTGCGTGGCCAAGCTGCGTCCCTTCCTGGCAGACGTGCAGCGCCTGACGGGGTCCGGCAGCCTGCTCGCCCAGCGCACGCAGGACCTGCTCGCCTACCAGCTCGCAGAGGGCCAGCACACCGCCGAGGCGGTGGAGCTGGCCCGACGGACGGTGGCGCAGTCGCAGGCCGCGTTCGGCCCGGACAGCCTGCACACCCAGGAGAGGCGCTTCTTCCTGGCCACCGTGCTCAAGGATTCGAGCCAGCCGGACGAAGCCATCACGATCCTGCTCGACGTCCGCCGCCGGCTGCTCGAGTTGGCCGGGACGGAGACCGAGCTGTCCAACCGCGTGGCAACCCAGCTCGGCCGCGTGTACGCCGGCGCGCGACGCTTCGACGAGGCGATCCCTCTGCTGCGCGCGTCACTCGCCTTCACCCAGCGCACGCATGGCGAGGAGTACGAGTTCACCCGCCACGGCATGATCGTGCTGGCCAAGGCGCTGTCGGATGCCGGCCGCAGCCGAGAGGCGATACCGCTTGGCGAACGCGCCTTCGACCTGCAGCGGGCGGAGTACGGTCCGGACAACGAGGACACGCTCTGGATCGAAAGCTACCTGGCGAGCGAGTACGCAGGGGCCGGCGACCTCGCGAAGGCTGAGTCGATCCTGGCCGACATCGTCGCCCGCTCGCACCGCGTCTTCACCCGGGGGGAGTGGAACACCGGACATTTCGAGATGCTGCTCGGCCAGGTGCAGGCGCAGGCCAAGAAGATATCGGCGGCGCGAGAGAGCCTGGCCGCAAGCGTCCGCGCCCTGTCCGCAAGCCTCGGCCCGACCAACGCACGCACCCGCGCCGCACAGGCCGTGCTGGCCGGGCTGGACTGGCCAGGCGCCCCCTCCGACTCCGGCCTGCCCCCGCCCCCGTGACCGGGCCGGCGTCCGCCGCGTCCGGAAATGGCCTGAACGAGGCCGGCGGCTTCAAACCCCAGCGGGGTCCAGGGGGTGGCGTGCGAAGCACGCTAGCGCGTGGCGTGCGAAGCACGCTTGCGAATGACGCCCCTGGCCTTCCTCAGCCCTCAAACGGCATGCTGACCCGGCAGGGCGAGCAGGTCGTGCGTCAGGTCCGGCCGCCAGTATCCGGCCAGGGCCGGTGGGACGGCAGGCGCGTTCGGCGCGGCCACGATGTCGATCGTCAGCCCGGCGACGTTGGCGAAGTCGCTTGCCAGGTGGATCGCCTGGCCGTTCAGCGGCCCGCCGCTGTCGTGGATCGTATACACCCCGCTCGTGGCTCCCGCGGCGATCGGGCCGAAACTGCCGGCCGTCACCCCGTTGCCGGACAGCGCGGTGCCGGTGATGCTGCCGCCGTTCACCGTCGTCTGCAGCGCGCCGCGCAGCGCGGCCGACCCGGCAGGCCCGGTGTTCTCGATCTCGAAATGGGCCGATCCGCCCGACGCCACCGCGATCGTCAGAGTCCCGCCCGACGAGGTGATCGTGGTGCCGTCGACGCCCACCACAGCAAGCCGCGTCCCTTGTCCGTCCACCGTGCCGGTAACGCCGGCAAACGGAGTGTAGCTGTTGCCGCGGCCGGCGGCCGTGTTGTCGTAGTCGCCAGTCACGGTCAGCGTGCCGTTCAGGTTCACGGCGCCGGCGGTGGTCAGGGTCGCCAGCGTGCTGGGCGAGGCGCCGCCGCTGGCCAGGGTGGCGGCAGCACCCGCGGCGACCGTCAACGACCCGCCGGTCAGTGCGGCCGTGTCGGTGAACACGCCGCTGTCCAGGATGCTGCCGGTATTGGCCAGCCCGCCCGCGAAGGCCAGCGTGCCGCCCCCGGCCACCGACACGGTGCCGGCATTGGCGAACGGGTCGGAGATGGTGGCAAGCGCGTGGCCGGTCTGCTCGAACAGGCCGGTATTGGTGAAGGTGCCGGCGCCGGAAAGGGTCTCCCTGCCGACCACGTCGAACGTGCCGCCGAAGCTGACCGGGGCCGCGATGTTCAGCGTTGCCGCGTTGATCAGGGCGATCTCGCTCACGCCCAGCACTGTGCCGCTGCCCAGCGTGGTCGTGCCGTGATCGAAGGCCAGCGTGCCGCTGCCGCTCAGCCTGCCGGCGAGGCTGTTGCTCAGCCCCTTGATGTCCAGCGTGCCGCCCGACGCATTCACCACGCCCGCGTCTTTGAAATCGCCCGACAATGTGCCGAACCCGGACAGGGTGCCGGCCGAATTCTGGTTCAGGAGGCGGTCGGAGAACGTGCCGCCCCCCAGCGCAAGCGTGCCGTTGTTGGCGATGATGTTCTTCGTGGTGTAGTTCCGGCCGCCCAGGACAGAGAGGCTGCCGTTCCTGGCGATCGACTTCAGGCTCGTCTCGATGGCGGTGCCGCCGAAGCTGATTTCGGAGCCCGCGCCCGACAGGATGAGTCTGGCGGCGTCCTCCGCCACCGCTGCCCCGGTGAAGCTGGCCGCGGCTGTCGCGGTGCCGCCCGCCGAGACCGCGCCGTAGCTGCCGCCGGTCAGCGTGCCCGACGCGCTGTCGTTGGTCAGCACCGCACCGGACTGGAACGTGACGCTGCTGCCGCTATCGGCCTGGATCAGCCCGCTGTTGCCGTAGGTGCCGTTCTGGAACACGAGCCCGCCCGCCCCCATTCCCAGCATCTGCCCGCCGGCCGTGTTGGCGCCGGTGCTGCCGAGGTTGACGGTCAGGGCGTTGCTGCCGGTGGCTGCGATGGTGCCGCCGTTGACGAGCGTCAGCTGGCCCGCGCCGATCTGGCCCGCGCCTTGGATCGTGTTGTTGACGTTGTCGAGCACGTTGCTGGCCGACTGGCCGTAGATGCGGTTTGCCGAATAGTCCGACAGCGCCACCGTGCCGCCACCGTTCAGCGTGAGCGTCGGCGAGGCGACGATGAGGTCGCTGTCGTAATAGGACGAATTGAGGCCGATCGTGCCCTGGTTGTTGATCGTGCCTAGCATCGTCGTCGTGTCGCCGGTGCTGATCTCGATGGTGCCGGCGTTGGTCACCGTATGGGCAGAGCCGTCGATGGTGGTCTGGCCGTTGCCCACGAACTGGCCGGCGCCGGTGCTCTTGAGCAGGCCGCCGATCAGGTCGGCGCCGTTCAGGTAGATGGTGCTGCCAGCCGCCAGAAGCGTGCCGCCGCCGCCGTCGTCCACGGCGCTGGCGATGGCAAGCCCGCCCGTGCCGGTCGACTCGATCAGCCCGTCATTGACGACGGTGGATCCGGTGCTGATGGTCAGGCCCTGGGCGCCGGTCGAATCGATGATGCCGGCGCGGTCGTTGACCAGCGTCAGCTGGCCCGCGCCGATCTGGCCGGAGCCTTCAATGGTGTTGTTCACGTTCACCAGGACGTCCGACCCGGTGGCGCCGTAGATGCGGTCGGCCGTGTCGCTGTCCGACAGCACGACCACGCCGCTCCCGGTCAGTGTCACGGTGGCGCCGCCGACCACCAGGTCGCTGTCGTAATAGGTCGAGTTCAGCCCGATGGTGCCCTGGTTGGTGATGGTGCCGAGCAGCGTCGTCGTGTCGCCGGTGCTCACCTCGATCGCGCCCGTGTTGACGAGCTTGTAGGCCGAGCCGTCCAGCGTGGTCTGCCCGTTGCCGATGAACGCGCCGGTGCCGCTGCTGCTCAGCAGGCCGCCCTGCAGGTCGGCGCCGTTCAGATAGACGTCGCTGCCGGCGGCCAGGATGGTGCCGCCGGCGCTGCTGTTGACGGTGCTCTCGATCGCCAGGCCGCCTGTGCCGGTCGCCTCGATCAGCCCGTCATTGGTCACGAGCGAGCCGGTGTTGAGCGTCAGGCCCTGTGCGCCGGTCGAATCGATGATGCCGGCCTTTTCGTTGACCAGCGTCAGCTGGCCCGCGCCGATCTGGCCCGATCCTTCGATCGTGTTGTTGACGTTGTCCAGCACGTCGGCGCCGGCAGCGCCGTAGATGCGGTCGGCGGTGTCGCTGTCGGACAGGGCGATGGTGCCGCCGCCGTTCAGCGTCAGCGTGGCGGAGCCGACGATCAGGTCGCTGTCATAATAGGTCGAGTTCAGCCCGAGCACGCCCTGGTTGGTCAGCGTGCCCAGCGCGGTCAGCGTGCAGCCGGTGTTCACCTCGACGGTGCCGAGATTGGTGACGGCGGCGGCCGAACCGTCCAGGGTGCCGGAACTGACGACCGCGAACGATCCGCCCGCGCTGCTCGCCAGCACGCCGCCTGCAATCGTTCCCCCGGCAAGCTGCACGGTGCCACCGGCCGAAGCAACGGTGCCGCCAGCGTTGCTGATGACCGCCTGGACGACCAGGCCGGCGCTGCCCACCGCCTCGATCAGCCCGGTGTTGATCAGCGAACTGGTCTGCAGGAACAGGGCGTTGCTGGTGCCGGTGGCGCTGATCGTGCCGTCGTTGACCAGGTTGAGCTGCCCCGCGCCGATGGTGCCGCTGCCGGAGATGGTGTTGTTCAGGTTGACCAGCGTGTCGCCGGCGATGGCGCCGTAGATGCGGTTGTTGGAGTCCGCGTCACCGAGGACGACGGAGCCGCCGCCGGTCAGGGTGGCGGTGCCGGGCGTGGAGCCGCCCGGCCCGAAGACGAGGTCGCTGTCGTAATAGGTCGATTGCAGCGACAGCACGCCGGTGTTGTTGACCGTGCCCAGCACGCTCAGCGTCTCGCCCGTGTTGACCACCAGGCTGCCGGCGTTGGTCACCTGGTTGGCGGTGCCGTCCAGCGTCGAGGTGCTGACCACCTGGATCGACGAGCCGGCCGCGCTGGACAGCGTTCCCCCCTCGATGGTGGCGCCGTTCAGCAGCACCGTGCCGCCGTTGGCCGCAATCCGTCCGGCGGTGCCGTCGTTGATTGCGGTCTGCAGGACCAGGCCGCCGCTGCCGGCCGTGGACTCGAACAGGCCGGCGTTCACGGCGGTCGCGGTGCCGGTGTTGACGACCAGCTGGTTGCTGGCGTTGGCGTCCACGATGCCGGATGCCTGGTTGGTGAAGGCCAGCGACGTTCCGGCGCCGATCTGCCCCGCGCCCACGATGGTGTTGTTGGCGTTGACGAGCTGGTCGCCCGCGGCGGACGCGACGATGCGGTTGTTGTCGTCGCCGTTGCCCAGCAGCACCGTGCCGCCGCCGTTGAGCGTCACCTTGGCGGCGTTGATGATCAGGTCGCTATCGTAATACGTCGAGTTGAGCGCGATCGTGCCGGCGTTGGCCACCGTGGTGGTGCCGGTGCCGCTGCCCACCGTGAGCGACGTTCCGGTGCTGACGGCCAACGTCACGTTCTTGTTGAGCGAGAGGCCCTGGATCGAGTCGTTGCCGGCCGTGATCGTGGTGGGGGACGCCGTGTTGATGACCGCCGTGTCAACGGCGCCCGGCACCTGCTGGGGAGACCAGTTGACCGGGTTGTTGTAGTTGCCGTCGCCCGCCGCACCCGTCCACGTGATCGTCGCCATGCTGTCCCACCCACCGAAATCTGCCGGTCGGTTCGACCGGCTGTCGGCTGGTGTCATGACGGCGGGGGCTGTGACCCGCCACAGCAAAGGCCGTGAGTTTCAGGACGTCGGGCTGAAATCTTCCGACGAAAACCCGATCTGCCCCGCCGGCCGCAAGGGCCGACAACCAGGGCGGGCATCGGATCGGCCCATCTCCCGCTGCGGAAATGGGCCGACGCGCATCAGTAGCCGTTATATCCGGGCGGGGGCGGAGGCGGCTGCTGCTGGTAGCCCTGCTGATACCCCCCCTGCTGATAGCCCTGCTGGTAGCCTGGCTGCTGGTAGTAGCCGGGCGGCGGCGGCGGCGGACGGTAGTAGCCCGGCGG
>CALMVI010000099.1 GCA_937873095.1 uncultured Acetobacteraceae bacterium
CAGTGGAAGAGCCTTATGGAAGCTTAGCTTCGCGCTTATGGGGCAGAGCCCCTGGCCTTTTATCTCAAGCCGCGAGGTCGGACTTGCCGCGGCGGTCGGCCATGAACTGGTCGAACTCGGACTTGTCCTTGGCCTGGCGCAGCTTCTCCAGATACTCGACGAACTCCTTCTGCTCGTCCTCGAGCCGCTTGATCGTCTCGGCGCGGTACTCGTCGAACGCCGCGTTGCCGCTGCCGCCCATGCGACGGCCCCGGCCGAAGCCGCGCGCGCCCGTGTTGTGCCAGTGGCCGCGCGACTGCATGCGCCAGCTCCGCCCGCGGCCGCTGAACACCACGAAGGCCAGCGCCGTCAGCCCGATCGGCCAGAACACGTAGAAGCCCAGGACGATCAGGGCGATCCAGGCTCCCTTGCCGTACTCATCCATTTTGTCGACGAAAGGCATCGTGGGCTCCGCTGTGAATGTGAAACACATTTACATAATTGGACGACGCAGGCCTCGGCGTCAAGGGGTGTGTGGTGTTGCGCCGACGGATTGCAGATAGATCAGCAGGCCCGCTTCAAGCAGGTCTTCCGGCGACATGGGCAGCTTGCGGTGCGACCCGCTCGGCCCCTCGATGAACAGCGAGGCGATGCCGTGGGCCATCGACCAGATATGCAGGGCGACCATCAGCGCCGGCGGGCGGCCCCGGGCGGGCATGGCGCGGGTCGCGGCATCGGCTGCAAGGCGCAGCACGCCGAAGGCGCGCTCGGAGGAGGCGAGCAGGGTGGCGTCGTCTTCCAGCGGGAAGCCTGGCTCGAACATGACGGCGTAGAAGGCGGGCTCGCGGCGGGCGAAGCCGAGATAGGCGCGGGCGACGGCTTCGATGGAAGCGACCGGGCTTGGCCGTCCGTCGTCCCAGGCAGAGAACAACTCCTCGGCGAACTTGTCGAAGCCCTGGCGCGCGATCTCGGCCACCAGCGCGTTGCGGTCCTTGAAGTGGCGGTAGGGGGCAGCACCGCTGACCCCCACGGCGCGCGCCACTTCCGCAAGCGTGAACCCGTTCGGACCGGCCGTGGCGATCAGGTCCAGCGCCGCCTGGATCATGGCTTCCCGCAGGTTGCCATGGTGGTAGCTGGCGCGCGGGCGAGGGCTGAAGCTCATGTTCGGCGGTATTACATCAATCCGCCTGCAAGTCCCAGCGCCTCCCGGCCGGTTCGGGCCCGCTCAGTTGGTAACGGTGAACGTCGTCGTCCCGAACAGCGCCTCGATCTCGGCCTGGCTGTCGACGAAGGAGCAGTTCTGGGCGACGTCGCAAACCCCGAACGACGTGATGGTGTAGGTCCCCACGGGACTGGTGGCGGGAAGCGTCGCGGTCGGTATCACGCTTCCCTCGGTCACCGGGTCGAGCGGCTGGTCATAGGCGCCGGTCGAGAAGTTGGTTCCCGCCGGTCCCGAGATGCCGATGTTCACGGAGCCGACCCCGGATACGTCGTCCTTCACATAAACCCGTGCGGCAAACACCGGCGCCGCAGCGCCTAGGCTGACCGTCGGGGTCAGCACCACGCCCTTCCGTGCGGTCGGCGGTGCGGAGTCGGGCGTGCCGTTGTTGGTGACGTTCACGGTCGTGCTGGAGAACAATGCCGGCAACTGGCCGGGCCCGTAATCGACGATCTGGCCGTCCCTGGTGAACAGGGTCACGTTCGACAGCGACCATCGGCCGGGGAGGGTGTACAGGCCGAATCCGGAGTTGCTGAACGGAGACGCGATGACGAACTTGATCGTCTGCTTGGCGGGCTCGGCCGGGTAGGCGGGCGGGGTCAGAAAGCTGGTGGAGACGCTGTGCAGCCCGTCAGGCGAGGTCATCGTCGCGATGAACGCGTTCAGGCCCACCGTTCCGGACTTTACGGTCATCTGCAACGCAGGCACGCCAGGGGCGACACCCACGTCGATGTTGGGAGTGAGTATGGCGCCCGCGACCAGGGAGGGTTCGGTCACCACAGCTGGCGCCAGGCCGGCTGCCTTGCGCTCCGCCCACTGGTTGCGCAGAGCCTCGGTCAGGGCCTGCGCTCGCTGACGCAGGAACGCCGCCTGCTGCGGCGACGCGCCGGCGTGGAGCGACAGGCAGACGGCCCCCAAAGCCAATGCAAGTGCTGCTGGTTTCATGTCGTTGCTCCCATGGCGCAGGCGGCGTTAACCTATCCGGCACCGTAACGCAACGCTCAGTCGGGCGGCAGCCAGTCCTCGGCGAGGAGGTCTGGCAGATGCCAGGGGCACGCGTCCGGAAAGCTGTCGAGACCTGTTTCCCCGATGGCCACCGTCACCGCGTTCCCCCAGACGCTTTCGATCCAGTCGGCATCGTCGAGAAGGGTGCCAAGACTCGGCGTCTCCCTCAGCCTGCGGACGACCTGCCTGCGCTGCTCTCGCAACGTGCGGTCCCAGCTGCCGCTCCGAAACGAGGGCTGGAACTGCCATTTCATGCAATGGGCGAGCAGGACGGTCATGCGGCTAGCCAGGTCGCGCCTCTCGCTCCTGCCCACGTCTTCGACCTCGTCGGCAATGTGCTCCAGATCGAGCTGGTCGAACCGGCGGGCCCGAATGAGACGAGCCTGTTCCGTGGCCCAGGCTGCCACGTCTTGGTCGTAGCCGACGGCCATGGCACTCGTCCGGTTGAAAAACCGACGACCCTAGGCCTGCGCCGTGTGCTGCACGCCCTTTTCGGCCAGCAGCGTCTCCAGCTCGCCCGCCTGGAACATTTCGGTCACGATGTCGCAGCCGCCCACGAACTCGCCCTTGACGTAGAGTTGCGGAACGGTCGGCCAGTTGGAGAAGCTCTTGATCCCTTCGCGCAGCCCGTCATCCTCGAGCACGTTGGCGGTGGCGAACTTCACGCCGAGATGCGTGAGTATCTGCACCACGCGCGCCGAAAAACCGCATTGGGGGAACATCGCGGTTCCCTTCATGTAGAGCATCACCGGGTTTTCGGCGATTTCGCGTTCGATACGCGCCGTCGTGCTGTCGCTCATCGTGTCGGCTCCTGCGGTCGTGCTTCCGGAATTGAGGTCTGCAGCGCCAGCGCGTGCAACGCGCCGCCCATTCGGCCGCCCAGGGCGGAAAACACCATCTGGTGCTGCTGGATGCGGCTACGCCCCCTGAAACTCTCGCTGACGATGCGGGCGGCGTAGTGGTCGCCGTCGCCGGCCAGATCCTCGACCGTCACGAGGGCGTCGGGCAGGGCGATGCGGATCAGGGTTTCAATCTCGGTGGCCGACATCGCCATGGTGAGCCCTCACTCTGCCATCCAGGCCGCAAAGAAACGGTCATGCGCCTGGCGCAGCGTCACCTCCGATATGGGAGTCCCGTCCGCCAGTGTCAAACCGGTGCGGTGGGCGCGCGCCACCAGCTGGGCGGGGATGCCCGAGGCGGCCGCACTGCGCAGGATCGCGGCAGGGTTCTGCGTCGCCAGCAGGTAGCGGGCCTGATCCTCGCCGAACCAGTAGGCATGCTCGGCCACGTCCCGCGGCGCGATGGTCACGTGCGCACCCGCGCCGCCGGCCATCGCCATCTCGGCCAGGGCCACCAGCAGGCCGCCATCGGAGACGTCGTGGCAGGCAGCGGCCTCGCCGCGCCCGATCGCGGCGCGCACGAAATCGCCATGGCGGCGCTCCGCCACCAGGTCGACCGGCGGCGGCGGGCCGTCCTGGCGGGCCAGGATTTCGCGCAGCCACAGCGACTGGCCGAGATGCCCGACCGTGCGGCCGATCAGGATGACGGCGTCACCCGCCGAGAGCGCGATCCCCATCGAGCGTCCGGCGTCGTCCAGCACGCCCAGGCCGCCGATCGCCGGGGTGGGCAGGACGGACACGCCCTGGGTCTCGTTGTAGAGGCTGACATTGCCGCTGACGACGGGGAAGTCCAGCGCGCGGCAGGCTTCCGCCATGCCGGCGATGCTGGCCACGATCTGGCCCATGACCTCCGGCTTTTCGGGGTTGCCGAAATTGAGGTTGTCGGTGACCGCCAGCGGACGGGCGCCCGCCGCGGTCAGGTTGCGCCAGGCTTCGGCCACCGCCTGCGCGCCGCCGGTGCGGGGGTCGGCCGCGCAGTAGCGCGGCGTGCAGTCGGTGGTGAGCGCCAGGGCGCGGCTGCTGCCCTCTATGCGGACCACGGCGGCATCCGCGGTGCCGGGGCGGCGCACCGTCTGGCCGCCGACCGTGCTGTCGTACTGGTCGGTGATCCAGGCGCGCGAGCACAAATCGGGGCAGGCGATCAGCGTCAGCAGCGCGGCCTCGATCCCCACCGGGTCGGCGACCTCGCCCAGGG
>CALMVI010000100.1:0-15641 GCA_937873095.1 uncultured Acetobacteraceae bacterium
GCGCGCGGGGGGATTTGGCGGGGCTGATCGGGGGGGCGGTGGCGGGGGCGGGGGCGGCTTGGTCTGGTCCTGGATGATCTTGGTTTCGACAGGCGCCTTCAGCTTGTCGATGATGGTCGAGCCGAGGCCGTTGATCAGGCCGTAGATCAAGAACACATGCAGAAGAACGACCAGTCCCAGCCCGACGACGTGGCGGGTCGGGCTTCTGCCCTGCTCGGCGTAGTTCATGCCGTGCACTCCTTCATACGAACAACTCTCCCCCAAAACCGGGCGCGTGCCCGTGCCGAACCGTCGGCGACCCCCTTGCCGCGGGAGCATGCAGCACCCGCGGCAAGGGGGAGATACGGTTGTCTGCCAAAAGCTGCCTTCAAATCATGCAAACCACAACAGCCCGGTCCTGATCGCCGGGTCGGGCCCTGTCCCTGCACGAAGCGTTCCAGTTTTCATGGAACGGCGATGAACACGCTGTGACGGGGTGGAGCATGTTCCGTTGGCTCGCGTTCACTCCACAGGCTCTAGCTCGTTTTGCGAGCATCCTCACCCGATCAGACGATTCCGTCTGATCGGGAATCTCTTCTTGAACGGCCGTGTCTAGGCCGCGGCTTGGCGGGGCGGCGGCTTGCGGATGGCCGAGAGCAGCGCGCGCACCTCGGCACGGGCGGCGATGTGGCTCATGCCGAGCTGGATCTGCAGGCCGGCCTCGCGCACGTCCATCAGGGTCAGGCCTTGCAGGTAGAGCTCGCGGAAGATCACGCGCTCGCCGAAGCCCTTGACGGTGCGGAAGCCGATGCGCTTGGCCAGCGTCTCCAGCGTGGCGCCGACGTCGCGCTTGTTGCGCATCTCGGTACTGCCCATGCGGTTGCGCATCACGATCCAGTCGATGCGCGCGCGGTCGCGGGCGAATCGCGCCTTGCGCGCCTGCCACACCATCTCGCTGTAGATGCTTGGGTTGATCACCGCGTGGTTGTCCGGGTCCACCCGGGCCAGCATGGCGAAGTCGACGAAGCTGTCGTTGATGGGCGTGATCAGCGTGTCGGCCGCGGCATGGGCCAGGCGGGCCAGGTTGGTGTCGGCGCCGGGGCAGTCGATGACGATGATCTCGCTGCTGGCCGACAGCTCGGCCAGGGCCGCGTCCAGGGCGGCGCGCTCGGCCGCCTCGGCCTGCTCGCGGCTGTCGAGTTCGCTGCGGAACACGCTGGCGGCGTGCGGCACCGGCAGGTCCACGCCGTGCCGGGACGCGTAGGCCGCCCGCGCGTCGAGATAGCCGGACAGCGTGCCCTGGCGGGCGTCCAGGTCGATGGCGCCCACGCGGTAGCCGTCGCGCAGCAGGCCCACGACCAGGTGCATCGCCGTGGTCGACTTGCCCGAGCCGCCCTTCTCGTTGCCGAGCACGATCAGGTGGGCGCGCCGTTCGAACGTGACGCTGGACAAGCGGTGGGCCTCCTTCGCAGCCGCCGACATATGCCTTCATGCGCCGAGTCTTGCCAGACAGGGGCAAGCTCTCCATAGCTTTCGGCAACCGATCGGGTGGCGCCGCGCGCCGGAGACGAATGGACGCATCGACTCTCCTCTGCGAGGACAGCCACCCCGAGACGGAGCCGCGCGAGATCCTGCGGGAGTGCCAGGATTGCGGGCTGTTCCAGGGCGTTCCGGTCCTGCAGCCGGGCGAGGCGGCCGATTGCCCGCGCTGCCGCGCCAGGCTGCGACGGGGGCGGCGGGACAGCCTGAACCGCGCGCTTTTCTGCAGCATCGCCGCGCTCTGCCTGCTGCTGCTGGCGATCCAGCTGCCGTTCCTCGATCTGCGTTCGGTGGGCCGCACCTACCAGGCGAGCCTGTTCACCGGTCCCGTCCAGCTGAAGGTCCACGGCATGTGGGAGATCAGCGCGGTGGTGCTGGTGACGCTGGTGTTCGCGCCGATCATCCAGCTCGTGCTGATCGTCACCGTGCTGCTCGGCCTGCGCCGGAAACATCCGTCCAGGCGCCTGGCGGTGCTGTTCGCCTGGGTGGGGACGCTGCGCCCCTGGTCGATGGTGGAGGTGTTCCTGCTCGGCGCCTTCGTCGCGTACTCGCGGCTGCAGGCCATCGCCGAGGTGGAGGTCGGGCCGGCGCTGATCGCGCTCGGCGGCGTGATGCTGTGCGTCGTGGCGGTCGACGTGGAGCTCGACCACGAGGACGTGTGGGAGACGATCGAGGCGCGCGGGCTGTGCCTCAACCTGCCGCCGACGCCGCAATACGCGCCGATCGGCTGCGACACCTGCCGCAAGGTCGTGCGCGCGCGGCCCGGCACGCGCTGCCCGCGCTGCTTCTCGCGCCTGCGGGTGCGCAAGCCGCAGGCGGTGTTCCGCACCTGGGCGCTGGCCGGGTCTGCGGCGGCACTCTACATCCCGGCCAACATCTACCCCATCCTGACGCTGATACGGTTCGGCCGCGGCGCGCCCAGCACGATCATCGGCGGCGTGCTCGAACTGGCGCAGGCGCAGATGTGGCCGCTGGCCATACTGGTCCTGACCGCGAGCATATTGGTGCCGCTGTTCAAGCTGGTGGCGCTGGCGACGCTGCTGATCATGACGGGCCGCGGTTCGGCTACGCGGCTGCGCGACAGGACGCGCGTGTACCGGCTGATCGACAGCATCGGACGCTGGTCGATGATCGACGTGTTCATGCTGACCATCCTGTGCGCGCTCGTCCGCATGGGCTTCATCGCGACCGTGCTGCCGGGCATCGGCGCGATCGCCTTTGCCGCCGTCGTGATCCTGACGATGTTCGCGGCGGCCAGCTTCGACCCGAGACAGATGTGGGACGCGGCCGCTGCCGCCGGGCACGACCTGGAGGCGGAGGATCTGGAGAGGCGGCCCGCCATGCCGGCGGCGGCCGGGGTGGCGCACGCGTGAGCGGCGCCCAGGGCGGCCAGGGCGGCCAGGGGCCGCAGGTGCCGGACGCCGTGGTCCGGCGGCGCAGCCGGTTCTCTCTGATCTGGCTGATCCCGATCGTCGCCGGCGCCATCGCCATCTACCTGGTCGTCACCACGCTGGCCAGCCAGGGCCCGCTGATCACCCTACGGTTCAACACCGCCAGCGGGATCAGCGCGCAGCAGACGCAGGTGACGCACAAGGCGGTGTCGCTGGGCATGGTGGAGGACATCAACCTGTCGGGCGACCTGCGCTCCGTCCTGGTGCATGTCAGGATGAACAGCCAGGGTGCCAAGGTGCTGACCGACCACGCGCGTTTCTGGGTGGTGCGGCCCAGGCTGTCGACGGGCAACATCTCCGGGCTGGAGACGCTGGTTTCGGGCGCCTACATCGAGGTCGATCCGGGTACGCCGGGGGGCGCGCCGAAGCGCGACTTCGTGGGCCTGGAGGAGCCGCCAGGCATGCGGTCCGACGAGCCGGGGCGGCCCTACACGGTGATCGCATCGCGTCTCGGCTCGATCGGGCCGGGCGCGCCGGTGTTCTACCGCGACGTGACGGTGGGCGAGGTGCTCAACTACGACCTCGGCAACGGTCTGGGACCGGTGACGATCAACCTGTTCGTCCGCAAGCCGTTCGACAGGTTCGTGCACCAGAACACGCATTTCTGGAACGCGTCCGGCGTGTCGGTCAATTTCGGCGCCCAGGGGCTGCACGTGGAGCTGGCATCCATCCAGGCCATCCTGTCGGGCGGCATCGCGTTCGAAACCCCGCATCTGCACGGCGAGGCGGCCGAGAGCGCTCCCGACACGCGATTCACGCTGTACGACAACAAGGCCGACGCGGATGCGGCGGGTTTCAACCGCAAGATTCCGTTCGTGACGTATTTCACCAGCTCGGTCTCCGGGCTGAGCAGAGGGTCGCCCGTCGAGGTGTTCGGCATCCAGATCGGCACGGTGACCGACGTGCACCTGATCCTGGACGACGCGACGGCGGCGATCCATGCCCGCGTGTCCTACGAGCTGCAGCCCGACCGGGTGTTCCCCAGCCAGCAGGTCAACCGCGACAGCGATCCGGCGGTGGTGACGTCGGCGCTGGTGCGCAAGGGCATGCGCGCCGTGCTCGAATCGAGCAGCTTCCTGACCGGGCAGAAGGCGATATCGCTGGAGTTCGTGGCGGGCGCGCCGCCCGGGGACATCGGCCACGAGGGCGAGGCGCTGGTGATGCCGAGCCAGGGCGGCGGGCTGGACAACATCACCACCACGCTGAGCGACATCACGACCAAGCTCGACCGTATTCCGTTCGACGAGATCGGGCGCAACCTGAACGCGGCGCTCGCCTCGATCAGCCATACGGTCAGCGGACCCGACGTGAGGAACGCCCTGCAGCGGCTGAGCGAGACCCTGACCGACGTGCAGCACCTGGTGCGGCACACCGACCAGAACCTGCAGCCGGTGCTGCAGCGCCTGCCCAGGATCAGCGCCGACCTGCAGCAGGCGGTCTCGAAGGCGAACGCGGCGCTGGGCGAGGGCGGCTATGGCGGCAATTCGGATTTCCAGAGGGGTGTCGCGCGCGTGCTGGACCAGGTGAACGATGCGGCCCGCAGCATCCGGCTGCTGGCCGATTTCCTGGACCGGCATCCGGAGGCGCTGATACGCGGCCGCACGGCGCAGGCGGCCGAGCGGTGAGGCCGGCCATCGCCGCCGCCCTGCTCGCCGCGGCCGCCGAGCTCGCGGCCTGCACGTCGCCCGACCCCGCCTATTACACGCTGCAGCCGGTGCCCGGGCCGGCCGTGCCGTCCGCGGTGGGGTCGGTCGAGCTTCGCCGCCCTGGGCTGGCAGGGTACCTCGACCGGTCCGACATCGTGCTGAAGACGGCGGGCTACCAGCTGAACGTGAACAGCCAGCTTCGATGGGGCGAACCGCTCGGCGACATGATCGGCCGCGTGCTGGTGCAGGACCTCTCGCAGCGGCTGCCGCAAGCCAGCGTGTTCGCCGAATCGGGCGCGATCACCGCCGAGCCGCAGCTGCGCGTCGAGGTGGACGTGCTTCGCTTCGACGCGGACGCGTCCGGCGCGGTGGTGCTGGACGCGCAGCTCGCCGTGGAGCGGGGCGGCGGGGCGCACCAGCCGCTCTCGGCCCGGCGCTTCTCGATGATCGCGCCGCCCGGCGGGGCGGGTGCGGCCAACCTGGTCGCCAGCATGAGCGGGCTGCTCGGGGGGCTGGCCGACCAGGTTGCCCGTGACCTTGGTGCGGCTGGCTTGCAGGCCAGGGGCGTCATGCGCCAGCATGCTTCGCACGACGCCGCTGGACCCCGCTGGGGTTTGAAAACCCAGGCCCCCAATTCTCAGGGCATGGTCGGTTCAGGTGACATCACCTGAACCGACCATGCTCGCCCTAAGCTCTAAGAGCTGGCGCCGCGCAGGAGCGTCGCCCTCAGGAAGTCGATCTGGCTTGCCAGGCGGTCCACCTGTTCCAAGCCTGATCCCGCGGGGCCTGATCCGGCGGGGCCTGATCCTGCGGGCCGGGGCGGGGCGGGGGCGCCGTCGGCCAGGCTTTGCAGCGCCTGGACCACCCAGGCGGCGGTGTCGGACGGCAGGGGTGTGCCGCTGAGCGCGATCGCCGTCAGCCGGGCGGAAATGCGGCGCAGCGTCGCGTCGGCGGCCAGCACCGCCTGCAGCCGGTTCCTCTGGCCGCGCCGCGGCTCGTGCATCGCGCGTTGCAGGGAGGCTTCGAGGTTGTTGCTGGCCAGGCCGGCCAACCGCCGCTCGCGCGCGGCGTCTTCCCCGTCCTGCCGCAGCACGGCGGCGGCGTAGGCCGCATGCGCGGCGATGGCCCGGGACAGGTCCCGGCGCACCTGTTCGGGTTGCCAGGCCGGCCAGAGCAGCAGGTTGGCGGCGACCGCGATCAGGCCGCCCGCGATGGTGTAGCCGGCGCGGGCGAGCGCGATGCCGATCTGGTCGTCCTGCGGCCTGGCCTGCTCGACCAGCAGGATGATCACCGGCGTGTAGACGGCGATGTAGACGCCGTAGCTCACCTGGCGGACGGCCAGCGCCACCCCGCCCAGCGCCGGCAGCAGGGCGGCGAGATAGAGGCGGGTGTGCAGCATGAGCGACAGGCCGGCGGCGGCCACGCCGCCGAGCAGCGTGCCGCCGACCCGCTCCAGCGTGCGCTGCCAGGTGGTGGCGAAGAACGGCTGCATGACCAGCACCAGGGTGATGGTCAGCCAGTGCGAGTATCGGCCGTGCCGCACCAGTGTGGCGCCCAGGCACAGCGTGGTGACGGCGGCGACCCTGACCGCATGGCGTAGCGAGGCGGAGCCGAGATGCCAGTTGGCGGCGGCGGGAGCGGCCAGCCGCTGGCGCCAGGGTATGCCGGCATCACCCTCCTGGCCGCTGCCGGGCAGGTATTGCGCGGGTTCGACCAGACGGGCGGCGACGCGCAGCCTCTCGGCGATGATGTCGGCGAGCGGCGCCAGGGTGCGGCAGGCCTGCGCGTGGCCCTGCATGGCGGCAAGCGCGCGTTCGAACCGCTTCTGGTCGCGATGGCGTTCGCTCTCGGTTGCGGCGGCCATCAGGGCCAGCAGCGGACGCAGGCGGCGCAGCAGGGCGAGGCAGGCCGATTGCGTCGCCGGGTCGGCGTGCTCGGTCTGGTCCGACAGGGCGGTCATGGCGGCGAAGAGCTGGTCGGCCGCTTCCAGGCGCAGCAGGTTCTGGACCGCCGGGCCGCTGGCCGCACCGCGCCGGTCGGCGGTCGCCATCAGGATGGCGCGCGCGGTCTCGATGGCGGCGCGCACGGCGCCCCTGCCGGCCCTGGCCTGGGCGTCCCAGGCGGCATCGGAGCGGCGGCGCGCGCGCCGTTCGTCCTCGATCAGGGTCAGCGACATGCGCGCCAGCCTGGCCAGGGCGTGCCAGGTGTCGGCCACGGCGCGGCGTGCCGGGCCGAAGGGATGGATGCGCCACAGGGCGACGGCGAGCAGCAGCGACCAGGTGCCGCCGGCGGCGAACAGGCCCGCCACGCGCGCCGCCTGCGCCGCCGTCAGCGGGTCGTCGGCGCCGAGCAGCAGGAGGACGGCCAGGATGTTGCCCAGCGCCTGCGCCGGGGCGCCCCAGACGCGAAGGAAGCCGGTGGCGAACAGCGCGGGGAAGGCCGCGCACAAGGTCAGGACGATGCCCGTGCGGCGGACCATGCCGAACCCGCCCAGCAGGGCGGCGCCGAGCACCACGAAGGCGAGCAGCAGGGGCAGGCGCCGACGCAGCGGGCCGCCCGGGTCGACGATGCAGGTCAGCAGCGCGCCCAGGGCGGACAGCGACAGGGACGGCGCACCGAGCCAGACCGCCACGGCGACCGGCAGGGCGGTGGCGAGGCAGGCGCGCACGCCTTCGGCGAGGCTGACGGCGCGCAGGTCGAGGCCGGTGGGCAGGCGCGTCGGGTCTGCGCCGGGGGTGCGGGTGGTGCCGCGAGGGGTCATCTGGCGGAAGAAGCAGGGCGGGGTGCGTGCCGCAAGCTTGACAGGCACGGGCGTTGAGGCTGTGGATTTATCGGTGCCGAAGGCACGGCAGGCAGAAAGTCGGGGCTCTGCCCCGCACCCCGCCAAACGCAGGGCGTTTGGATCCCAGTAACATCAATGATCTGCGGGTCCGGGGGCGCCCGCCCCCGGCGGGGTTTGGGGCAGGGCCCCAAGTTTCAGCAAACTGCCTGGAGGGGAGGGTTCGGATGATGCGGCGACGGGCTGTTCTGGCGGGAAGCGGGGTGCTGATGATCGCCGGCCGTGCCGCGGCCGAGCCGGAGGTGCGGGTGGCGCTGCAGACGCCGCACGGAGCGATCACGCTGGCGCTGTCGGTCGCGCGCGCGCCGGTCTCGGCGGCGGCGTTCCTGGCCGTGGTCGATGCGGGCGGCTACGGCGGCGGCGCGTTCACCCGCGTAGTGCGGCCCGACAACGACCACGGCACGCCGGCGATCGCCGTGGTGCAGGGCAAGGCGGCCCGGCCGGCGCCGGCCATCGCGCATGAGAGCACGCGGCAGACCGGGCTGCGGCACCTGGACGGCACGGTGTCGCTGCCCCGCGACCGCGTGGGCACCGCGACCGGCGGCGAGTTCTTCGTCTGCGTGGGCGACCAGCCGGCTCTCGATTTCGGCGGGCGGCGTAACCCGGACGGGCAGGGGTTCGCGGCGTTCGGGCGGGTGGTTTCGGGCATGGACGCAATGCGGCGGATCTGGTCGGCGGACGCGTCCGGCCCGAGTGCGGACCCTTACACGGCGGGGCAGATGCTCAGCGTTCCGGTGGCGATACAGAGCGCCCGCCGGGCGTAGGCTGGCGGCTCAGCAGGGGCCGATCCGGCGGAACAGCCCGGTGCAGCCGTAGATGCCCCAGAACGCCCAGCGGTCGGTGCGCAGCCCGTCCATCGCGCCCTGGTAGACGCCGTAATCGGGCACGTCCTCGCGGCTGTTGCGCGGGTCGTTGAAATCGTGGAACAGGGCGAAGCCGCCGACAGCTACGACGCGGTGCAGGATCAGGCAGGCATCGTGGACGTGCTCGTAGCGGTGCGAGTGGTCGATGAAGGCGAAGCCGAACTGCCGCTTGATGCCGGCCAGGTTGCGGGTGGCGGACGCGCCGTCATCCATGAAGAACATGGCCCTGTCGCCGCCTGGTTCGGCCGCGAGCTGCGCGCGCGACGCCTCGACCGAGACCGGGTCGAGGTCGATGCTGATGATCGTGCAGTGCCGTCCGGCCTCGTTGCAGGCGCGGTTCATCACGGTCGCCGACAGGCCGCGATAGGCGCCGAGCTCGAGGATGTCGCCCGGGCAGAGATACGCCATCTCGTAGAGCTTCAGCGCGTCCGCGGGCAGCAGCCAGCCCTCTACGCCGATGTCGATCATGCCGGTCGGGTGCAGGCGGGCGGCCAGTGCGGCGTGCTGGGCGGAGAGGGTTTCGCCGTCGAAGGCGAAGGTCTTGCGGTAGGGCATGTCGAACCGCCGCTCGGCCGCGGTCTCGGCGAGGGTGAGGAAGCTGTCTTCGTGACGGTGCAAAGGCTTGGCCACAGGAGGGCTCCCGGCTGGGGCGGTGTTTGGCTTGGCGGAGGTGGGCGGGGGGCGGATGTCGCTGCGCTCTTCCGCCCTACGACGTTTGGGTTTGGTAATGGACTGGTGTTATGTTGGGTGATCTTTCGAGGCGAGGCTTGGGTTATGCCTGATTACCGCCGAAACCGTGTTCCTGGCGGCAGCTATTTCTTTACGGTCAACCTGCAGGAGCGGGCGAGCAGTTTGCTTACCGATCAGGTTGCCACGCTGAGGGAGGTGGTGGCTCGAGTCAGACGCGAGTCGCCTTTTCATATCGATGCTTGGGTGGTTCTGCCGAACCACCTGCATTGCGTGTGGACGCTTCCGGCAGGCGACTCGGATCCCAAGCGTTGGCGTGCGATCAAGACGCTGTTCTCGATACGCATGGCGCGGGGAGAGTACCGGTGTCCGACGCGGATACGCCGGGGTGAGCGAGGCCTCTGGCAGAAACGCTACTGGGAACACACGATCCGGGACGATGGCGATTACGCCCGGCATGTCGATTACGTCCACTTCAACCCCGTCAAGCATGGCTTGGCGGCGAACGCCGCGGACTGGCGGTACTCCACCTTTCGACGCTGCGTCACTCTGGGCATGTATCCGCCCGATTGGTCCGGAGAAGGAACGTAGGGCGGAGGAGCGAAGCGAGGTCCGCCCTTGCGGGCGTTTGTTTTTGGCGGATGTCGCTGCGCTCTTCCGCCCTACATGGGTTTGGTCGTGCTGTGCAGGATGCCGCGTGGGCGGACATCTGGGGCGGATGTCGCTGCGCTCTTCCGCGCTACGCGGCTTTGGCCATGCCGCGCAGGACGTAGTGCAGGATGCCGCCGTGGCGGTAGTAGGCGACTTCGTCCAGGGTGTCGACGCGGCAGAGCACGCCGACTTCGTCAATGGCGCCGTTGCTGCGGTGGATGCGCAGCGCGAGTTCCATGCGGGGACGCAGGTCGTCCAGGCCGACGATGTCGATCACCTCGTCGCCGCGCAGCTCGAGCGTGTGGCGGGTGGTGCCGGCGCGGAACAGCAGCGGCAGCACGCCCATGCCGACCAGGTTGCTGCGATGGATGCGTTCGAAGGTTTCGGCGACGACCGCCTTGATGCCGAGCAGCATGGTGCCCTTGGCGGCCCAGTCGCGCGAGCTGCCCATGCCGTATTCGCGGCCGCCGAACACGATCAGCGGCACGCCTTCGGCGTGGTAGCGCATGGCGGCATCGTAGATCGGCATCGTCTCCCCGCCGGGATGATGGCGGGTCATGCCGCCCTCGGTGCCCGGCACCATCTCGTTACGGATACGGATGTTGGCGAAGGTGCCGCGCATCATGACTTCGTGGTTGCCGCGCCGGCTGCCGTAGGAGTTGAAATCCTTCTGCAGCACCTGGTGCTGGCCGAGATAGTCGCCGGCGGGCGACGTCTTCTTGATGTTGCCCGCCGGGCTGATGTGGTCGGTGGTGATGTTGTCGCCGAGCAGGGCGAGGACGCGCGCGCCCAGGATGTCGCCGCGGGCGGCCGGCTCCTCGGTCAGGCCCTCGAAATAGGGCGGGTTCTTGACGTAGGTCGAGCCGTCGTCCCAGCGATAGGTCTCGCTGCCCGTCTCGACGCGCAGCGCGCGCCATTCCGGCGTGCCCTGGCTGACCACGCCGTAGCGTTCGAGGAACTGGGCGCGGGTCACCGAGGATGCGACCAGGTCGTCGATTTCCTTGTTGGTGGGCCAGATGTCGCGGAGGTAGACGGGCTGGCCGTCCGAGCCGGTGCCGAGCGGCTTGCTGGTGATGTCCTCACGGATGTTGCCCAGCAGCGCGTAGGCGACCACCAGAGGCGGGCTGGCCAGGTAGTTGGCGCGCACGTTGGCGTGCACGCGGCCCTCGAAATTGCGGTTGCCGGACAGCACGCTGACGGCGATCAGCTTGTCGCCTTCGATCGTGTCGGCGATGGCGTCGTCGAGCGGGCCGGAATTGCCGATGCAGGTGGTGCAGCCATAGCCCGTGGTGTTGAAGCCGAGCGCGTCGAGGTCGGCGGTCAGGCCGGACTTGTCGAGGTACTCGGTGACCACCTGGCTGCCGGGGGCGAGGCTGGTCTTGACCCAGGGCTTCGGGTGCAGGCCGCGCGCGCGCGCCTTGCGGGCGACGAGGCCGGCCGCGACCAGGACGTAGGGGTTCGAGGTGTTGGTGCAGCTGGTGATTGCGGCGATGACGACGTCGCCATGGCCGAGGTCGTAGTTCTTGCCGGCGACGGGATGGCGCGCGAACACGTCGTTTGCGGGCACGCCCTGGTTCCTGGTCACGTCGTCGATGAAGGCTTGCGCGGCGTCGGTCAGCGCCACGCGGTCCTGCGGGCGCTTGGGGCCGGCGAGGCTGGGGACCACGGTCGAGAGATCAAGCTCGATCGTGTCGGTGAAGACGGGGTCCGGCGTGTTGGTCTCGCGGAACATGCCCTGGGCCTTGAGGTAGGCCTCCACCAGCGCGATGCGGGCTTCGTCGCGGCCGGTCAAATGCAGGTAGTCCAGCGTCTTGCGGTCGACCGGGAAGAAGCCGCAGGTGGCACCGTATTCGGGCGCCATGTTGGCGATGGTGGCGCGGTCGGCGACCGAGAGGTGGTCGAGCGCCGGGCCGTAGAACTCGACGAACTTGCCGACCACGCCCTTCTGGCGGAGCATCTGGGTGACGGTGAGCACGAGGTCGGTGGCGGTCGCCCCTTCCGGCATCTGACCGGTCAGGCGGAAGCCTACCACGTCGGGGATCAGCATGGCGATCGGCTGGCCGAGCATGGCGGCTTCGGCCTCGATGCCGCCCACGCCCCAGCCGAGCACGCCGGCGCCGTTCACCATGGTGGTGTGGCTGTCTGTGCCGTACAGCGTGTCGGGGTAGGCGAGGGTCTCGCCACGCTCGTCCGCGGTCCAGACGACCTGGCTGACATATTCGAGGTTCACCTGGTGGCAGATGCCCGCCCCTGGCGGAACCACGCGAAAATTCTGGAAGGCTTCCTGGCCCCAGCGCAAGAAGGCGTAGCGTTCGCCGTTGCGCTCGAACTCGACGGCCACGTTCTGCTGCAACGCCTGGGGCGTGCCGGAGAAATCCACCATGACCGAGTGGTCGATGACGAGGTCGACCGGCACCAGGGGGTTCACCTTCTGCGGGTCGCCGTTCAGCTTGAGGATCCCGTCGCGCATCGCGGCCAGATCGACCACGGCGGGCACGCCGGTGAAATCCTGCATCAGGATGCGGGCGGGCTTGAACGGCACTTCCTGGGTGCTGCTGCCGGCCTTGAGCCAGTCGGCGATCTTCTGCGCGTCGGCCACCGTGTAGCTGCGGCCGTCCTCGAAGCGCAGCACGTTTTCCAGCAGGATCTTCAGGCTGACCGGCAGGCGGCTGACGTCGCCGATGGTTTTCTCCGCGTCCGGGATGGAGAAGTAGGAGAACTCGCGGCCCTGGACGGTCAGGGTGCGGCGGGTACGGAGGCTGTCCTGGCCGGTCGGCATGCGATGGGGTTCCTGGATCGGGCGTGACTGTGCGTTATACGACGACAGGTGGGGCTCACAACCCCGGGCGGGAGGGTTGGTGATGGCCGACGCCATGCGGCTTGTCGCCGAGGCGCTGAGCGTGTTCCGCGGCGAGCGGCTGGTGCTGGACCGGGTGAGCTTCGGCGTGCCGGCGGGCGGGGCGCTGCTGCTGCTGGGGCCGAACGGGGCGGGCAAATCGACCCTGTTGCGCGCGCTGGCCGGGCTGAAGCGGCTGGATGGCGGGCGCGTGTCCCTGGACGGGGGCGAGGCTGTGCGGCCCGCCTATCTCGGCCACCAGGACGGCATCAAGGCGGGGCTGACCGCGCTGGAAAACCTGCGCTTTGCCGCCGCCGTGTCCGGCCGCGACCCCGGCGCCGCGCTGGCCGCACTCGGCCTGTCGCCGCTGGCGGCGCTGCCGGCGCGGCTGCTGTCGGCGGGGCAGAGGCGGCGTCTGGCGCTGGCCAGGCTGTGCCTGTCGGGTGCGGCGGTCTGGCTGCTGGACGAGCCGACGCTTGGGGTCGATGCCGGGTCGGTGGCCGCGTTCGGCACGCTGCTCGCCGAGCACCGGGCGGCGGGAGGGGTCGTGGTTGCGGCCACCCACCTGCCGCTGCCGCTGCCTGGGGCGGCCGCGTTGACGCTGACCGCGCCGGCGCCTGGGTGAGGGCGTTCGGGGCGCTGCTGGCGCGCGAGCTGCGGCTGGCGGCCAGGCATGGCGGGGACACGTTCGGGGCGCTGCTGTTCTTCTTCGTGGCGGGCGCGCTGTTCCCGCTGGCGATCGGGCCGGCGCCGGAGGTGCTGGCGCGGCTGGCGCCGGGGATCGTCTGGGTCTGCGCGCTGCTGGCAGCCCTGCTGCCGCTCGACCGTCTGTTCGGCGCGGATTTCGAGGATGGATCGCTGGACCAGCTGCTGCTGTCCGGGCTGCCGGGCAGCCTGGTGGCGCTGGCCAAGGCGGTGTCGCACTGGCTGGTGACGGGGCTGCCGCTGCTGGCCGCGTCCCTGCCGCTGGCGGTCATGCTGCAGCTGCCGCGCGCGGCGCTGCCCGTCCTGCTGGGCGGGCTGCTGATGGGCAGCGCGGTGCTGTCGCTGCTGGGCACGGCCTGCGCCGCGGTGGTGCTGGGGGCCAGGCGCGGCGGCGTGCTGCTGCCGGTGCTGGTGCTGCCGCTGACCGTGCCGGTGCTGATCTTCGGCGCGGGCGCGGTGGACGCCGCGGTAGCCGGCCTGCCGGTGCGCCCGCTGCTGCTGCTGCTGGGGGCCTACCTCGCCGCTTGCATCCCGCTCTGCCCGCTGGCTGCGGGCGCGGGGCTCTCGGGCGCGGTCGAGTGAAACACTTTCGCAACGCTTTGGCGTTAGAGTCGACATCGTCATGATCCGGCAGCGCACGCGTCCGAATCGCGGTTGCCTTGGCCACGGCAAGTGTCTCACGATCCCGTGAGGGAGGCGGCATGCTGGAAACTCGGGGTAGCCTGCAGGACTGGTGGCGCGGCGCGGTGATCTACCAGATCTATCCGCGCAGCTTTGCCGACAGCAACGGCGACGGCGTGGGCGACCTGCCTGGCGTGACCGCGCATCTCGAGCATGTGGCCCGGCTGGGGGTGGACGCGATCTGGCTGTGCCCGGTGTTTCCCTCGCCGCAGCGCGATTTCGGCTACGACGTGTCCGACCACACCGGCATCGACCCGCTGTTCGGCACGCTGGCCGATTTCGACGCGCTGGTGGCCAAGGCGCATGGCTTGGGCTTGCGGGTGCTGGTGGACCAGGTCTGGAGCCACACCTCGGACCGGCATGCCTGGTTCGCCCAGAGCCGGACGTCGCGCGGCAACGCGCTGGCCGACTGGTACGTGTGGGCCGACCCGGCCGAAGACGGGACGCCGCCCAACAACTGGCTGTCGGTGTTCGGCGGGGCCGCATGGACGTGGGAGCCGCGCCGGCGGCAGTACTACCTGCACCATTTCCTGTCGCACCAGCCGCAGCTGAACCTGCTGAACCCGGCGGTGCAGGATGCGCTGCTGGACACCGGGCGGTTCTGGCTGGATCGCGGGGTGGACGGGTTCCGGCTCGACGCGCTGGACTTCTTCACGCACGACCCGCTTCTGCGCAGCAACCCCGCGGCCGAGGCGGGCAGGCCGGTGCCGGCCAAGCTGTTCGGGCGGCAGATGCACCGCCACGACATGATGCAGCCGCAGACCGCGACCTTTCTGGCGCGCATCCGCGCCCTGACCGATGAGTATCCCGGCTGCGCGACGCTGGGCGAGGTGTCGAGCCAGGACGGCGCGTATGACCGCTGCCGTGCCTATACCAGCGGCGGCGGCCAGCTCGACATGGCGTATTCGCTGCGGGCGGCCCGTGGCGGGTTCGACTGGGCCAGCGTGCGCGGCCTGATCGACGAGGCGGCCCGCGACGGCGGCTGGCTGTGCTGGTCGTTCAGCAACCACGACGTGGAGCGTGCGGTCAGCCGCTGGAATCCCGAGCGCGGGCGGCCGCCGGACCCGCGTTTCGCGCGGCTGCTGATGGCGCTGCAGCTGAGCCTGCGCGGCAGCGTGCTGGTCTATCAGGGCGAGGAACTCGGGCTGACCGAAGCAGAGCTGGACCGGGACGATCTGCAGGATCCGTTCGGCATCGCCTACTGGCCCGAGTTCTGCGGCCGCGACGGGAGCAGGACGCCGATGCCCTGGCAGGCGGCGCCGGCCGGCTGCGGGTTCACCGAGGCCAAGCCCTGGCTGCCGCTGCCGGACGCGCACAGGAGGCTCGCGGTCGACGCACAGGAGCGGGACGAGACGACGCTGCTGCATGACTGGCGTCGTTTCCTCTCCTACCGCCGCGCGCATCCCGCCCTGGCCGGTGGCGGGCTGCGGCGGCTCGACCTGCCGGAGCCGCTGGTCGGCTTCGTCCGCCACGACGCGGCCGAGGAGGTGCTGTGCCTGTTCAACCTGTCGGACGGCGAGGTGCCCTTGCCTGCCGGCCTGGAAGGGGCGCCGGGCGTGCTGGGGCCGTTCGGGACCGCGTTCCGGGCCATGCCGGCTGGGATGACGGAGCTTGTGGGCGAGCGGCTTGCTGTGCTGGCTGTTTGAGGCTGCGAATTTACTGGCGCCGAAGGCGCAATACGCAGAAACGGGGGGGGGGGGGCCCCCCCCCCCCCCCACCCCCGCGGGGGGGGTTGGCCGCCTATATATTTATAGCCACCCCGGG
>CALMVI010000100.1:15651-19410 GCA_937873095.1 uncultured Acetobacteraceae bacterium
GGCGCGCGGTTTGCTGGGCTGGTTGTTTCCGGCGCCTAATTACCTGCCGCCGATGGCGAAATACCCACACAGGCGGGGCTCGGCCCCGCACCCCGCCAAACGCCGGGCGTTTGGATCCCAGGAAATTTAATTCTCAGCACCCTGCTAAGCATGGATCGACTACGGATTCGGCTTCAGCCGCCTCCAGCCACTCGCGGACGGTGCGAAAGGCCGCGCGGTGGTGCACGGAGGGGCCGTGCAGCTGCACCGCACGGCGGTGGGCGCCGGTTGCGTAGCCGGCGTTCTGGTCCCAGCCGTAGTGCGGAAAGCGGGCCGACAGCCGCGCCATGGTGCGGTCGCGCACCACCTTGGCCACGATGGATGCGGCGGCGATGGACAGGCAGAGCGCGTCGCCGCCGACCACGCAGCGTATGGCGCAGGTCAGCGGCGGCGGGCGGTTGCCGTCCACCAGCGCCACGTCCGGCGGGGTCGGCAGGCGCATGACCGCGCGCGCCATCGCCAGCATGGCCGCGTGCAGGATGTTCAGCCTGGCAATCTCGGCCACCGAGGCGGCGCCGACCGCGATCTCGGCGTTGGGGCAGACCAAGAGGGCGGCGTAGGCTGCGTCGCGCTGCGCGGCGGTCAGCTTCTTGGAGTCGTTCAGCAGGACTGCGACGTCCGGCGGCACGCCCGCGGTGAACACCACGGCGGCGGCCATGACAGGCCCGGCGAGCGGGCCGCGCCCGACCTCGTCGATTCCGGCGACCCGTCCCGCATGCTGCGACTCGTAGCTGTAGTCCGGCATCCACGAAGGATGAAGCATCTCCTGACCGGATGGAACTGGCGACCGTCCTAAAGATGCCGGATGACCTGCCCGGTAAGATCGCGCATCATGTTCGCCACGATGCTCCTGTGGCAGTCATGCGCCAGGCGTTCAAAGCACAGCAGGCATGTGGCTTCGGCCCGTGCCTGCTGGACGGCGCAGTCAAGCCCGGCGGTGGCCGGGTCGGTCGCCATGTGCGCCGTGAAGATGGCCCGCATCTCGTCCGTGCGATGTGCCCGCGCCGCCTGCCGCCCGGGCTTGGGCGTGCCGAGCCGGGGGTCGTGGCGGTAGGCGACGCCGGCGGCGGTCAGCGAGGTGTCGAGGATCGTCTTGGAGAAGCCCGCTTTGCGGGACGACGCGACGGCGCGGATGTCGAGCACGTGGCGTATGCCGGCGGCGCGGACCAGGTCGATCAGCTGGCTCTGGACCAGGCCTTCGTAGCCGATGGTGAAGATGTCAGGCATGGCTGACGCGCCGTGACGCGGCTGGGGCGGAGCTGCGGCAGCCCCGCCCCCTACGGCGACGGGCGGTCAGCGCGAGCTGAGGCGGCCGATCACGTAGCCGAGGCCCATGGCGCCGAGCACTGCGAGCAGGGGCGTCTCGTGGATGCGGTCGGTCAGCTCCTCGGACAGGCCGCGGATCTGGTCGGCGGCCTGGCCGTAATATTCCTGCGCCTGGCCGGCGGCTTCCTTGAGGCGGCCCTCGCCGGAGGTCTTGGTGTCGCCGAGCAGATCGCCGGCGGCACTCTGCGCCTTGCCGGTGAATTCCTTGACGGTCCCGTCGATCTTGTCTTCGTTCATGGTGGCTCCTTGCCGATGTCGTTCGCCCGCGCACAGAACAGTTTCTTGCGACACGAGTTCCGAGCGCGCTCGGAGCATGTTCGGTTCACGTTCAACCGAACATGCTCTGCTTTTTGCCTCGGCTTTGTGCGTAGGGCGAGCATGTTCGTCGGTTCAGGTGAGTCTGCCTGAACCGACCATACCCGACTCGCGTGGCGCCGCCGCCCGCTGCAGCCGGTCGTTGATGGCCAGGCCCAGGCCGTGCGCCGGCACCGGCATGGCGGCGATGCCGGTCAGGCCGTGGCGTGGCCCCTGCTCGTCGAGCCAGCGCAAGCCGGAGAACAGCCGGGCGGCGGCTTCGGTGAGGTCGGAGGCGACGCTGAGGTTCCAGGCGAGCGGCGCGGCCAGCGGCGGGCCGAAGGACAGCAGCGCTTCGTGTGCGGCGAGCGTCTCGGCGTCCAGGCGCAGCGGCAGCGTCGGCGCGTAATGCGAGAGCTGCAGGCCAGGCGAGCGGAGGCTGCTGGCGGCCTGGGCGCGGGCGAGCGACAGGCCGCGGCCGACCGGTCCCAGCATCGCCTCGATCGCTTCGACCGGCACGCCGCCCGGCCGCAGCAGGGTCGGGCGGCCGCCGGACAGGTCGAGCACGGTGCTCTCCAGCCCGATGGTGCACGGGCCGCTGTCGAGGATGGCGGCGATGCGGCCGCCGAGATCGGCCAGCACGTGGCCGGCCTGGGTGGGGCTGACCGCGCCGGAGCGGTTGGCCGAGGGGGCTGCGACCGGCCCGCCGAGAGTGCTGATCAGCGCGCGGGCGCCGGCGTGGTCAGGCACGCGCACCGCCAGCGTGTCCAGCCCGGCGCCGGCCAGCAGGTCGACCGGGCAGAGCCGGCGGCGCGGCAGCACCAGGGTGAGGGGGCCGGGCCAGAACCGTTCGGCCAGGCGCTCCGCCTCGGGCGGGGCGTGGACGTGGGCGAAGGCGGCCTCGGCCGAGGCGTAGTGGCAGATCAGCGGGTTGAAATGCGGGCGGCCCTTGGCCGTGAAGACGGCCGCGACGGCCTGGCCCAGGGTTGCGTCCGCGCCGAGGCCGTAGACGGTTTCGGTGCCGAAAGCGACGAGCTGCCCCTGGCGCAGCAGCGCCGCCGCGTCGGCGATGCCCTCGGGGCTGGGCAGGATGCGGGTCAGGCGCCGCCCCTGCAGATGAAGGGCGGGTTGGCCCAGCCCGGCTTCTCGTAGGTCAGCGTTGCGCCGTCCAGCAGGCGCAGGCTGCCGCCGGCGGCAGCCAGCACCGCCTCGGGGCCCGCCGTGTCCCACTCCATGGTGCGGCCGAGACGAACGTAGGCGTCGGCCGCACCTTCGGCGAGCCGGCAGAATTTCAGGGCCGAACCGAGATGGACGATGCTGCCGATGGGCTGGCCCCCGATCGCGGCCCGCATCGCCGCGTCGTCGGCGCCGTGGCGCGACGACAGCACCGCCAGGCCGGATGGCGGCGGCGGGCGAACGTGGATGGGCTGGCGTCCCGAGCCGCCCTGCTTCCAGGCGCCGCGCCCGACGATGCCGCCGAACAGCTCGGCCGAGGCAGGCACGGCGACCACGCCGAGGGCCGGCCGGCCGTGCCGGACGAGGCCGATATTGACGGTGAAACCGTCGCGCAGGGCCACGAAGTCGCGGGTGCCGTCGAGCGGGTCGACCATCCAGTAGGCGTCCGACGCTGCCGGGCTGTGGCCAGCGGACACCTCCTCCTCGGCGACCACCTCGATCTGCGGGCTGGCGCGGCGCAGCCCGTCGACGATCAGCCGTTCCGCCCGGCGGTCGGCCTCGGTGACGACCGAGCTGTCCGGCTTGGTTTCGGTTTCGCAGCCGCGGGCGCGGAACGCCAGGATGAGGTCGGCTGCTTCCCAGGCGAGTTCGCAGGCCAGCTCCAGCAGGGCGTCGTCGTCTTGCGCGGTCATCGGCGCGATCTACGCCGAGGCAAGCGGGCCTGGCAAAGTGGCGCTCCGCTGCTACATTCGCGCGACATCCCGCCGACTGTGTCAGCCCGACGCGCCCTGTCTTTTGCTTTAGCGAACATCTGCATCGTCCAGACTGGTTCCAGTATGGACGATGCTGCTCTAAGGAACCCTGAATGCTCGAGATCACCTTCGCCGATGCCGCCCTGCCACAGTCGGGGGCGCTGGGGTTGCT
>CALMVI010000101.1 GCA_937873095.1 uncultured Acetobacteraceae bacterium
CGGCAGCACCATGCGGTCCCAGCTGCGCAGCGTGACGCGGCGCCGCGTCTGCCCAGCGACCGGCAGCACCGGCGCGCCGGCGAGCGAGGCGAGCAGCCCGGCACCCCGCGCCGCGACCCGTCGCGGGCCGCGCGGGCCGTCAGGCGTGATCACCACCGCCTGGCCCTGCGCAAGCGCGGCCAGCAGCGCGCGCAGCCCCGCCGCACCGCCACGGTCCCGCGGTCCCGCGCCGGGTTTCGCCCGGGCGGACGACCCCAGCACCGCGCGCACCCCGAACCGCGCCATGATGGCGGCGATGAACCGTCCGTCGCGGTGCCGGCTGGCCAGGATCGCGATCCCGCGGTCCGGATGCTCGCTTCGGGCGCCGATCCAGAAGGCGGGCGCCAGCGGCAGGCGTTCGTGCCAGCAGGCGACGATGACGGCGCCGCCGGACAGGTAGGGCGCGAGATGGCACGCCCCCTCCACCGTCCAGCGCGTGCTGCGCAGGGTCCAGTCGAGGTAGCGCCCGAGCAGGGCGGCGGCGGCGCGCTGCAGTGCCGGGCTTTTCAGCAGGCGGGACATGGTGGCGGACGGCGTGGCACGCGATGCGTTAGCACGGGCGTCCGTGGCCGGGAAACCGCGCCCCCAGCCGCTCGCGGCCGCCAAACCGCGCCCGGCTGCCTATCCGGCGGCGGCGGGGTTCGCCGAGATCGCCAGCCCCTGCCTGATCGGCACCAGGTTGGTCACGAAACGCTCGGCGCAGGCGCGCCACGAGAACGTCTCGGCGAACGCGCGGCAGGCAAGCCGGTCGCCGCCCGCCAGCGCCCGCAGCACCGCCCGCCTCAGGTCGGCATCCACCGCGCCGATCGCGTCGCCTGCGCCGGCCAGCACGTCCTTCGGGCCGGTCACCGGAAACGCGGCGACTGGGGTGCCGCAGGCGAGGCTTTCCAGCATCACCAGCCCGAACGTGTCGGTCAGCGAGGGGAACACCATCACGTCCGCCCCGGCATAGGCGTGCGACAGCGCCGCCCCCTGCAGCACGCCGGCGAAATGCACGTCCGGATAGTCGCGCTGCAGTGCCGCCAGCATCGGGCCGTCGCCCACCACCACCTTGGACCCCGGCAGGTCCAGGTCGAGGAAGGCCGCGATGTTCTTCTCCACCGCGACCCGCCCGACATACAGGCAGACCGGCCGGGCCAGCCCCTGCCAGGCGGCGCGCGGCTCCAGCTGGAACAGCGAGAGGTCGACGCCGCGCGACCAGGCGCGCAGGTCGCGGAACCCGCGGGCCGCGAGCTCCTGCCGCAGGCTTTCGGTCGCCACCATCAGGCCGTGCCCTGCCGCGTGGAACCGCCGCAGCCAGGCGTAGGACAGCCAGGTCGGCACCCGCGTCCTGGCGCGCAGGTATTCGGGGAACCGGGTGTGGAAGGCGGTGGTGAAGGTCCAGCCCTGCGCGCGCGCCACCCGGCGGGCGGCGATGCCGAGCGGACCCTCGGTCGCGATGTGCAGGGCGTCGGGCTGGAACGCACGGATCAGCGGTTCCAGCCTGCGGCGCGGCAGCACGGACAGCCGGATGTCGGGGTAGGTGGGGCAGGGCAGCGTGCGGAAGCGGTCAGGCCCGATCACTTCGGCCACGATGCCCAGCGCCTCCAGCTCGGCCACCAGCGTCTCCAGCGTCCGCACCACGCCGTTGACCTGCGGCCGCCAGGCGTCCGACACGATGAGGACGCGCGAATCGGGGATCAGGGCGGTCCGGCCGGGCGAGGATGCGCGCCCGTTCGGGCGAGGCTCACGCCGGTTCGACCGACACGCGGCGCGGCGAGAAGAAAGAAAGCTGGTTCAGCGCCACCCAATCGATCAGCTCCAGCCGGCCGTCATGGTGCTCCACCAGCGCGGTGCAGCTTTCCACCCAGTCCCCCGTGTTGACGTATAGCACGCCGTCCACGGTCCGCATCTCGGCATGGTGGATGTGGCCGCACACCACGCCGTCGAACTGGCGGCGCCTGGCTTCGCCGGCCAGCGCCTCCTCGAACCGGTCGACCGCCTTGACCGCCTCCTTGACCTGGCGCTTGGCCCATTGGCTGAGCGACCAGTAGGGGTAGCCCAGCGGGCGGCGCAGCGCGTTGAACCAGCGGTTGACGTTCAGGGCGGCGGTGTATGCCCAATCGCCCAGGAAGGCGAGCGTCTTGGCGTAGCGCACCACGCTGTCGAACTGGTCGCCATGGATGACCAAAAGCCGCTTGCCGTCTGCGGTCACGTGCTCGGCCTCGTCGGCCAGGCGCACGCCGCCGATCTCCAGCCCGTGCGAGACCCAGTCGCGGAACATCTCGTCGTGGTTGCCGGGGATGTAGAGCGTGCGGGCGCCGTTGCTGGCGTGGCGCAGGATCAGCTTGACCACCTCGTCGTGCATCTCGTCCCAGTACCAGGATTTGCGCAGGCGCCAGCCATCGACGATGTCGCCCACCAGGAACAGGTTATGCGTGCTGAACGATCCGAGGAAATGCGCCAGGAAGTCACTTCGGCACCCTCGCGTTCCCAGATGCACGTCGGAGATGAAGACCGAGCGGTATGTCCTGCCGTCGCCGAAAGGCTGAGCGTAGGCGTTCATCTGCTCACCATCACAAGGGATGCCCAGCCTACCTCGCCGGCGCAAGCGCGACGCAATAGATGACGCGCCGCGTCGCGCGAGTGAAGTTTGCATGACGCGGCCGGGCCGGCCGTGGGTCGGTCCGCCTCACCGTGTCCGGCGGGCCGGGTCAGCGCGCCTGCTGGATGGCCGACAGCACCCAGCGGCCGCCAGGCGCGCGCAAGAAGGTCCAGATCTCGGTGGCAGTCACCCGTTCGGTCAGGCTGCCGTCGACGATCCGGCCGCCCGCATCCCTGGTCACGTCGACCATCGAGAAGCGCATGGCGACCGTCGCGTATTCGCGCGAGCCTTCCGACCAGGCTTCCGAAAGGTCGCCCTTGAGCAGCTGTACGCCGGTCACTTGGTTGCGCACCCCGCGGCTGGTCTGCTCGGCCAGTTGCTCGGCGAAGAACGACGCCATCTCGGGGGTCGTCATGGCGCGCAGCCCGTTGAGGTCGTGCGCCGTCCACGCAGTCTGGATGTCGTGCAGCAGCTGGTCGAACGCCTTGTAATCGGCTGGCGTCAGCGTCAGCGACGGTTGTCCGCCGCCGCCGAACATGGCCGGCCGAGCGCCCGCTTGGGCCATGCCTGACGCCGTCCGACCGAAGCCCATCCCGGCGCCGGCCAGCGCGGGCCCGCCGAGGAACCGCCGATACAGCCAGCGCCCGAGCAGATAGAGCAGGAACAGCTGCAGCAGCAGGCCGATCAGGCTGCCGCCCCCGCTCATGCCGCCGAAGAAGCCGCGGCCGAACAGCATGCCGCCGAGGCCGGCGCCGATCAGCCCGCCCAGCAACCCGCTGGTGAACGCCGAGCGCGGCCGCATGCCGTAGCTGCCACCATAGCCGCCGCCAGAGCCGTAAGACCGGCTGCCGAACGACGAGCCGGCGTTCGGCGTCATGCTGTTCTGCATCGGTGCGGCCCCGAACGGCGACGTGCTGGTCGAAGGCGCGCTGCTCCAGGTCCGGCTGCCGCGGCTGCCCAACGACATGCCGCTGCCCGGGCGGGCGTCCGCCAGGGCGGGCGCCAAAGCCAGCACAAGTGCCAGCAGCAGGGGCGCCGACCGGCGGAGGGACAGAAATCTGGTCATGCGATCGATATGGTAGGCCGATGCCTTGAAGACGAGTGCCCGGTTCAGGCGAGCTCTGGCAGTTTCGCCCATTCCGGTATGCGTACGGTTAACGGCTGGCCCGCCGCCGTCAGCCCGCCCGCGCCGAGCGCGTCCAGACGCAGCAGCGCCAGCCCGATGCCCTCCCGGCTGGACCGCATCTGCCCCGCCTCGCGCTCGCCGGACAGCACCGGCGTGCCGGGTGCGGGCAGCGCGTCGCCCTGCACCGGCAGCAGCCGCCGCTTGACCAGGCCGCGATAGCGGGTGCGGGCGGTCAGCTCCTGGCCCATGTAGCAGCCCTTGGTCCACGAGATGCCCTGCAACTCGTCGAACCCCGCCTCCAGCAGCACGGTCTTCTCCGCCTCCAGGTCGCGTGAGCCGTCCGGCAGGCCGAGCCGGAGCCGGTGGGCGTCCCAGTCGGCGGCCTCCGCGCTGGCCGCCGGCGCGTCGGCCGACAGCAGCCGCCAGCCCGCCTCGGGCAAACGCGGGTCGGCCGCCGCACCGGGCGGCTGCGGCGCGCCGTCCCAGCCTGCGGAGACGCCAAGCTCAGTCCGCTCAACCGCCGCGTCGGCGCGCAGGCGGTAGCGCGACATGCGCTGGGTCAGCATGGCGGCGGACCCGGCCTGGCAATCGAGCAGCAGCCGTGGCCCGTCGGCCACGACGAAGAAATCGGCCAGCCACTTGCCTTGCGGCGTCAGCAGCGCCGCCCAGATCGCGCGCCCGGGTGCCGCCAGGGACACGTCGTTGGACACCAGGCCGTTGAGGAAGCCGACCCGGTCGGCGCCGGCGACCGAGAGGACAGCGCGGTCGGGCAGGTGTGCAATCATCGGCATCGCGTGCCAGATGGCGCGCCCGGCGCGCAGGGACAAGCTGGTCCGGGCGAGCGGTGGGGTGCGTCGCCCGGCGCGTCGCGGGTTGCACGCATCGCGCGGCGCAACATGTTAGAAAACGGCCCCTAGGCCCCAGATCGTTCAGGGACGAACAGGCATGGACTACATCATCGGCCAGAAACCGGGCGCTCAACCGGGCGGTCAACCGGGCGTCAGACCAGGCGTCTCTGGCGGGGCGCGCCTGCCGCCTGCCCCTCGCGCCCAGGCTCCCGGCGCCCCTGTTGCCCGCGCCATGCCGGCCGCGGCCAGCGCCCAGGCGCCGGGCGCACCCGGCGGCGACATGATCGTGGACGGCGACCAGCGCAGCTTCATGCAGGACGTCATCGAGGCGTCGCGCAGCATCCCTGTGCTGGTCGATTTCTGGGCGACCTGGTGCGGCCCCTGCAAGCAGCTCACCCCCGCGCTCGAGCGGGTGACCAGGGCGGCAAACGGCCGGCTGAAGCTCGTCAAGATCGACATCGACAAGAACAAGGCCCTGGTGGCGCAGCTGAGCCAGCTCGGGCTGCCGCTGCAATCGGTGCCGACCGTCGCCGCGTTCTGGCAGGGACAGATCGCCGACATCTTCCAGGGCGCCCTGCCGGAGAGCGAGATCAAGCGCTTTGCCGAGGCGCTGCTGAAGCTCGCCGGCGGCAGCATGCCGGCTGCCGACCTGCTGGCCGAGGCTCGCGCGGCGATGGAGGCGGGCCAGCCGGAGGCCGCGGCGGACGGTTTCTCGGCGCTGCTGAACGAGGACCCGGAGAATGCCGAGGCGTGGGGCGGCCTGGTCCGCGCCCTGCTCGCACTCGGCGACGAGGAGCAGGCGGCGGACGCCCTGGCCCAGGTGCCGGCCAAGCTCGCCGACCACGCAGAAGTGGCCGGCGCCCGCAGCGCGCTGGCCCTGGCCGCCGAGGGCCGCCGCGCCGCCGGCCAGGTGGGCGCGTTCGCCAGGCGCCTGGCCGCCAACCCGGACGACCACGAGGCGCGCTACGAGATGGCGACCGCGCTCAACGCGTCGGGCAAGCGTCAGGAAGCGGCCGACGCGCTGCTGGAGATCTTCCGCCGCGACCGCACCTGGCGCGACGACGCGGCAAGGCAGCAATTACTGAAATTCTTCGAGGCCTGGGGCTTTGCCGACCCGGCCACCATGGCGGCGCGGCGAAAATTGTCCGCCCTTCTGTTCGCCTGAGCCATGATGAGCCTCCTCCGTCCGACCCAGGCCGACCTGCCGTCGGAGTTCCCGATCTTCCCGCTGCCGGGCGCGCTGCTGCTGCCGCATGGCCGCCTGCCGCTCAACATCTTCGAGCCGCGCTACCTGGCGCTGGTCGATGACAGCCTCGCACAGGGCCGCTTCTTCGGCATGATCCAGCCGAACGCCCATGCGCCGCGTGCGCCCAACGGGCCGAGCCTGTATCAGATCGGCTGCCTCGGCCGGCTCAGCCAGTTCGCCGAGACCGACGATGGCCGCTACCTGATCACGCTCACCGGCGTCGCCCGCTTCAGGGTGACCGACGAGCTGCCCATTCGGCACGGCTATCGCCGCATCGCCGCGGATTTCTCGCCGTTCAGCGCCGACCTCTCGCCGCCGGGCAGCGGCATGGGCGCCCGCCGCGGCGAGCTGCTGAGCGCCCTGCGCCCGTTCTTCACCATGCACGACATCGACGCCAACTGGGACGCCATCGAGCGCATGCCGGAAACCATGCTGGTGACCACGCTGGCCATGCTGTGCCCGTTCGACGATGCCGAGAAGCAGGCGCTGCTGGAAGCGCCGACCGACGCCGACCGCGCCGCCGACCTTCTGGCCCTGCTGCGCATGTCGGTGCACGAGGGCGACCCCAACGCCCGGCCGAGCTAGAGCATGTTCCGTTCACTCGCGTTCACTCCACAGGCTCTAGCTTGTTTTGTGCGAGCATCTTCACCCGATCAGACGATTCCGTCTGATCGGGATCTGCTCTAGCGCATGCTCGACCCGAGGCTGCTCGAGATCCTGGTCTGCCCGGTCACCAAGGGCCCACTGGAGTACGATCGGGAGGCGGGCGAGCTGGTCAGCCGCAAGGCGGGGCTGGCCTATCCGATCCGGGACGGCATCCCGATCATGCTGCCGGACGAGGCGCGCGTGCTCGACGAGAGAACGACTTCCTAGCGGGCGGCCTCGGGTCTGAAACCCCCAGACCCCCACCTCGTAGGCTGGCCTACGATCCGATCCAGGGCTGCAGCCGGTCCACCGCCTCCTGCGTGCTCCAGTCGATCCCGCCCAGATGGCTCCAGACCACCCTGCGCGCGGCCTTGCTGTAGAGCAGCGTGCGTGGAACGTAGAACATGCCGTCGGCCGAGAGCAGGGCGGACTGCACGCGGGATTGCGCGTTGCCGGCCGACGGCCGCGCCGTCCTGAACGGCAGGCGCCGCTCGCGGCTCACCTGCTGGTCGCGCGCCCATTCGTTGGGGTGGCTGACCAGCACGACGTCGAGCCTCGGGTCCAGCGCAGGGGCGGCGCCCGGCAGGCTGGCCAGGTCGCGCAGGCAGGCGGGGCACCAATGCGCCCAGAGCTTGATCAGCGTGAACGGCTTGGCAAGGTCGTCGACGCGGAAGCGGCAATCCTCGGAATCGATGAGTTCGATGCCGCTCCAGGAAGTATCGTCGGGACCGGCGCCAGCATAGGCGGGCGACTTGCTGCCGAACAGCAGAGACGTCGCAAGTCCGGCAAGAACAGATCGGCGACCGATGTCTGTCGTTGGCATGTCTTTGCCCTTGAGCAAGTAGTAACCCAAATCTCGCCTTTTGCTGTTTCTCACATCTTAATAACGCGCATCTCGTGAGCTGACACACGCGCTTGTGATTACAGGGGTTGGCGTCAAGCGGCCGCCCTGCTTGTTTGCTGGCGATCGGGAGACTCCAATGCAGCTTGCCCCATTCGGCCCGGCACAGGTGCCGGTCAGCGTCGTCGGCCAGGGCACCTGGCAGCTCAAGCCGCAGCGCCGCGCGCAGGCGGTCGAGGCACTGCAACGCGGCCTAGACGCGGGGATGACCCATATCGACACGGCCGAGATGTACGACGGCGCCGAACAGATCGTCGCCGACGCCATCGACGGGCGGCGCCAGTCCGTCTTCCTGGTCTCCAAGGTGCTGCCGAGCCACGCCTCGCGCGCCGGAACCATCCGCGCCTGCGAGGATTCGTTGGCCCGGCTGCGCACGGATCACCTGGATTGCTACCTGCTGCACTGGCCGGGAGCGCACCGGCTGGAAGACACGTTTGCCGGGTTCGAGCGGCTGGTCGAACAGGGCAAGATCCGCAGCTGGGGCGTCAGCAACTTCGACGTGGCCGACCTGGACGCCGCCTGGCGCGCCGGCGGCCAGGGATGCATCGCCTGCAACCAGGTGCTCTATCACCTGCGGGAGCGGGCGATCGAACACGCCGTGCTGCCCTGGTGCGTGGCGCATCAGGTGAGCGTGGTCGCCTACAGCCCGTTCGGCAGCGGCGACTTCCCGACGCCCGACAGCCCGGGTGGCGCGGTCCTGCAGGCGGTGGCCGGCCGGCATGGCGCAACACCCCGCCAGGTGGCGCTCGCCTTTCTGCTGCGCCACGAGACGGTCTTCGCCATCCCCAAGGCGTCGGCCGCGAGCCACGCCGAGGAGAACGCAGGCGGCGGCGCGCTGTGCCTGTCGGACGCCGAGGTCGCCGCCCTGGACCGCGCCTTTCCAGTAGGCAGGCCGAAGCGGCATTTGCCGACGCTGTAGACCAGATCGCGTTCAGGTGGACTCATCTGAGCGCGTGGACCTGTTCGCCGAAACCACGAGGTGGACCATGACGGTGCGCCAGTGCGAACCGGTCATGGTCCAGCCGTTTGCATCGCGCGCCGTACTCGGCCTTGCTGGCGCCGCACTCCGGGAGGCAAGGATTTGCGCGAACTGACCGCCCGCGGCCTCGTGCTCGGCGCACTCATCACCGTCGTCTTCACCGCGGCCAACGTCTATCTCGGCCTGAAGGTCGGGCTCACCTTCGCCAGCTCCATCCCGGCCGCCGTCATCTCGATGGCGGTGCTGCGCGCCATGGGCGGGGGCAGCATCCTGGAGAACAACCTGGTGCAGACCCAGGCTTCCGCGGCGGGCACGCTGTCCTCGGTGATCTTCGTCCTGCCCGCCCTGGTGATGGTCGGCCACTGGCACGGCTTCCCGTTTTGGCAGGCCGCCGGCGTGTGCGCCGCGGGCGGGGTGATGGGCGTGCTGTTCACCATCCCGCTGCGCCGCGCCATGGTGGTCCATTCCGCGCTGCCGTATCCAGAGGGCGTGGCCGCGGCCGAGATCCTGCGCGTGGGCCACCGCGAGGCGGGCGCGGGCGAGGTCCCGCCCGGGGAGCCGGGCGCGGCCGACATCGCGGCCGGCGGCATCGCCGCCGCGGCCGTGAGCTTCGCCGCGACCGGGCTGCACGTCCTGGGCGAAGGCATCAGCCGGTGGTTCACGCTGGGCGGTGCTGCGTTCCGGCTGTCGACCGGGTTCTCGCTGGCGCTGCTCGGCGCGGGCTACCTGGTGGGCATCGCGGGCGGCCTGTCGATGCTGCTGGGCGCCGTGCTCGCCTGGGGCGTGGCCGTTCCAGTGCTCACCGCCTTGCACCCCGCGCCGGCCGGGACGGACATCGTGCCCTACGCCACCGGGCTGTGGGCGCACCAGGTGCGCTTCATGGGCGCCGGCGTCATCGCGGTCGCGGCCCTCTGGTCGCTGGCCGGGCTGATGGGTCCCACCATCGCCGGCGTGCGCGACAGCCTCGCCGCCAGCCGGCGGGCGGGCGAGGCGGGCGCGCCGCAGACCGACCGCGACCTCTCGCCCGTCACCGTGCTCGGGGTGTTCGGCGCCGCGCTGCTGGCCATGGCAGCCACCTTCGCGGCCTTCCTGGCCGGCGCGCCGGCCGTCACCGTCTGGAGCCTGGTCGCGTTCGGCTGCGCCTTTTCGGTGGTGTTCGGCTTCCTGGTGGCGGCCGCCTGCGGCTACATGGCGGGCCTGGTCGGCAGCTCCAGCTCGCCGATCTCGGGCATTGCCATCATCGCCACCATCCTCACCTCGCTGCTCCTGCTGCTGATCCTGCAGGGGCAGGGCATGCTGGCCACCGAACAGGGCAGGCAGGCCGCCATCGCGTTCGCCCTGTTCACCGTCTCCGTCGTGCTGGCAACGGCGACCGTGTCCAACGACAATCTGCAGGACCTCAAGACCGGCTACCTCGTGGGGGCGACGCCGTGGCGCCAGCAGGCGGTGCTGGTGGTGGGCTGCGTGGTCGGCGCCGCGATCATCCCGCCGGTGCTGGACCTGCTCTATCACGCCTACGGCTTTCCCGGCGCCATGCCGCAGCCCGGCATGGATGCGGGCCAGGCGCTGGCCGCCCCGCAGGCGACGCTGATGGCGGCGATCGCGCGCGGCATCTTCGGCCACGCGCTGGACTGGACGTCGATCGGCATCGGGCTGGCGGCCGGCCTGGTGCTGATCGCGGCCGACCTGGTGCTGAGGCGCGCCGGGCGGCAGGGGCTGCCGGTGCTGGCCGTGGGCATCGGCCTGTACCTGCCGCCGACCGTGGGCGTCACCCTGGCCGCCGGCGCGGTGCTCGGCCTGCTGGTGGACCGGCGGCTGGGCGCGCGGCCGGACGCGGCGGCGGCGCGGCGGCGCGGCGTGCTCATCGCCTCCGGCTTCATCGTGGGCGAGAGCCTGGTCGGCGTCGCGATGGCGGCGGTCATCGGCCTGTCGGGCAGCCAGTCGCCGCTCGCCGTGGCGGGCGCAGGCTTCGAGAGTGCGGCCGGCCTGCTGGGGCTGGCGGTGTTCCTGGCCGTGGCCGGCCTGTTCTACGCGGCCACGACGCGCGGCCGGTCTGCCGCCGCGGCGCCGTAGGCAACGTCTTCAATGCTGCCGACGCACTCACCCGGTGCAGCAAGCTTGTCGAAGGGGGAAGCACGCCGGGGTCCCACTGGACAGGGCGGCCCGCCGCTTGGCAGGTTGCCCGCCTGCCCGCCTGGCGGAATGGTAGACGCAGCGGACTTAAAATCCGCAGCCCTATGGGCGTACCGGTTCAAGTCCGGTGGTGGGCAGACCGGCATGCGCGCCGCGCCCAGGGTCAGACGTCGTCCGGCGACAGGGTGGCGATCGCCTCTGCGGCGCGGGTGTGGAGCTCGGCCTCCTGTTCGTAGCGCTTGGGGAAGCGCTCGCGCCTGGCCTGCACCAGCGCCTGCTTGGCCTTCCCCTCGTGCCATTGCCTGACCGCGAGCACGCCCGCCGCCCAGCCGCGGCGGTATTCGGCGCTGTCGTCGGTCAAACGTCCCGGTCCTATGGCTGCCCGCTGCCGCCGGCCGAGCCGTAAACCTGGCCGTTGGCGTAGCTGGCATCGGCTGCCGCGAGCTGCACGTAGATCGAGCCGAGTTCGGCCGGCTGCCCAGGGCGCCCCAGCGGCGTCTTGCCGCCGAAGCTTGCCAGTTTCTCCATCGTGGCCCCGCCGCTGACCTGCAGCGGCGTCCAGATCGGCCCAGGCGCCACCCCGTTGACCCGTATGCCCTTGGGCCCGAGCTGCTTGCCCAGCGACTTGACGAAGTTCATCGTCGCGGCCTTGGTCTGCGCGTAGTCGTAGAGCTCCGGCGACGGGTCGTAGGCCTGTTCGGAGGTGGTCGCGATGATCGCCGAGCCGGGCTGCAGATGCGGCAGCGCCGCCTTGATGATCCAGAACGGCGCGTAGATGTTGGTCTTCATCG
>CALMVI010000102.1 GCA_937873095.1 uncultured Acetobacteraceae bacterium
GAGCAAGACGGATATAGGGAATCCGGCTATTACAAGGGCGGAAGAGCGCAGCGACATCCGCCATCGCCGTCGCACAAACGCCGGACGCACGTCACTCCGCCGCGACCAGCGCCGTTTGCCGGCCGCGATACCGGTCGAACGCGCTCATCTGGTGCACGCAGCTCAGCGTGCAGGTCGGGCTGCACGATTTCTCGGTGTGAAACTCGCGCCGCAGATCCGCGGCGTCGTAGTCCAACAGAGGAATGCCCGGGTAGCCGCGCTGCTGCGAGCACCAGTGCACGCGGCCGTCCTCGGCCACGTAGAGGTAGCGCGCGCCCGCCCGGCACTTCCAGTCGTTCGGGCGGCCGTGCATCAGGTTGCGCTGGAACAGCCAGTAGTTCAGCGCGTGCACGATGGACGGCGAGATCTTCGTCACCTGACGGTAGGCGCTCATCTGGTCGGCGGTCAGCGGCTCCAGCGTGCCGTGGTCGTCGTGCAGCACGCCCACCGAGTGCTGCAGCCCGTACCGCGCCGCCGTCCGCGCGACCGTCACCACGTCCTGCGTGCGCTCGCGGCTGACGCCGAGCACCGAATTCACGTTCACCTTGAAGCGCGCATGCTCCGACAGCAAGGCGAGCTTGCCCTCGACCGAGGACAGGCTCTTCATCGACACCGCATCGGGCCGCAAATTGTCGATGCTGATCTGCATGCCCTGCAGCCCGGCCGCGTTCAGCCGATCGATCCAGCTCCTTGTCAGCCGGAAACCGTTGGTGATCATCGTCACGATCATGCCGTGGGCGCGCGCGGCGCGGATTGCCTGGTCCAGCTCAGGGTGCAGCAGCGGCTCGCCGCCGGTGAACGTGATCGCCGCGGTCTTCAGCTTGGCCAGATGGTCCACCCAGGCGAGCAGGGTGGGCAGCGGCACGGGGGCGGAGTGGTCGTCGTATTCCGAGCAGTAGCCGCAGGCGAGGTTGCAGCGCCGCGTCACCACCACCTGCGCCAGCAGCGGGGTGTAGCGCGAGCCCAGGACCCGGCCCAGGAACCGCCATACGGACGCAGCACCTCCCGAGCGGTTGAAACCTGCGGCCTGGCTCATGATGAAGGGATCCCGTGCGCGATGACGCCGTCGTAGAGGCCCTCCAGTACCGCACCTTGCCGTGCGCTGTCGAACCGACGCTCCACGAAGGCGCGGCCCGCCGCCCCCATGCCCAGGCGCGCGGCCGGGTCGTCCAGCAGCCGGGCGATCGCCGCGCCGAGCGCTTCGGCGTCGCGCGCGGGCACCAGCAGGCCGGTCTGCCCGTCGACCATCCCCTCGGGGATGCCGCCGACGCGCGATGCCACGACCGGAACGCCGCTCGCCGCCGCTTCCAGCAGCACCATGCCGAGCCCTTCGACGCGACCGGAGGCGGTGAGCACGCTGGGCAGCACCAGCATCGCGGCCCGGCGGACCCGTTCGAGCACCCGCGCGTGCGGCAGCGCGCCCAGGAACCCGATCCGGTCGCCGAGCCCCGTCGAGGCCGCCATCGCCTGCAGCGGCCGACGGAGCGGGCCGTCGCCCACGATCTCCAGCCTTACGCCTGGATGGCGCTGCGCCAGCCCGGCGAACGCGGCGATGAGGTATCGCGTGCCCTTCATCTCCACCAGCCGGCCGACATGCAGGATGGCGGGCGTCTCCTCGCCGGGCGCCCTCGCCCGGACGGCCGCGACGTCGATACCTGTGTAGTGCAGCCGGATGCGCGCGGGGGGGAACCCCATCGCCAGCACGCGGTCGCGGATGAACGAGGAGACGCACAGGAACAGGTCGCCCGACGCGGCAAGCCGGCGCCGGAACAGGGCGAAGTTCGCCCAGGCCGGCGAGGCCAGCAGCGCCGCGGTGGACAGCGTCGCATCGAAGCCGTGGAACGTGGTCACCAGCGGCACGCCCAGCCGGCGCGCCACCGGCAGCGCGTACACGCCGTCGGTGCCGAAATGCGCGTGCACCAGCGCCGGCCGCAGGCCGCCCAGCAGGCGCAGATAGCCGGCCGGGCTGCGCGAGAGGACCTGCCAGCCGATGCGCGGCAGGGCAAGCCAGGCAGGATCGTCGCGCAGGCACAGCGAGCGCGCCCCGTCCGGCGCGGGGCCGAACCGCAGCCGTCCGAGATAGGTGGCCCGGTAGCGCCGCAGCTGCTGCGCCTGCTGGGCCACGAACGGTTCGGACACCCGGAACAGGTTCTGGCGGAACACGACGACGTCACGCATCGCGGCGCGCTTGCGGAGCCGGCGGACCGGCCGTAGAGGGGGCGCGTGCACACAGCATCGTTACGCGCCGCCAGGCCATGCTGCCCGGCCGGGTGAACCACCCGGCCTGCGAAGCGGTGCGCGCCCTGCCTGTCCCATGCGGACGATTGGATAACCCGGCTTGATCATCAGCCGCTACCTGCTGGGCGAGATCAGCCGCCCGCTCGTCGTCGTGCTCGGCGCGCTGGTGGCGCTGTTCGCCGGCTACAGCCTCAACAGCTTCCTCTCAGACGCGGTGAACGGCCTGCTGCCGGCCGGCGCGATCGCCGAGCTGACCGGCCTGAAAGTGCTGATCTCGCTGGAAGTGCTGATCCCGGCGTCGCTCTACATCGCCGTGCTCGTCTCGTTCGCCCGACTGTACGGAGACTCGGAGTTCACCGCCATGTTCGCGCTCTCCATGCGGCCGGTGATGGTCATGCGGACGGTGCTGACGCTGGCGGGCGGCCTCGCGGTGGTGGTGGGCTGCCTGTCGCTGTTCGTGCGGCCCTGGGCGTACCAGCGGCTGCACCTGCTGACCAGCCGGGCGGCTACGCTGCTCGACCTGGACGCGGTGCAGCCCGGGTCGTTCTACGTGGACCAGAACGGCGCCAGGGTGATCTATGTCGGCCGCCGCGCCGGACCGGGCGCGCCGGCGCAGGACGTGTTCGTGCGCCTGATCCACCCCGACCGGACCGAGATCATGTCCGCCCGCTCGGCCGACATGCTGCCCGGCCCCACCGCGGGCAGCAGCCCGCAGGTCTATCTCGACCGCGCCTTCGTCTACGAGGTGGACCACGACCACGGCGGCCAGGACCAGGTGCTGCAGGCGGACGGGATGGTGGTCGACCCCAACAGCCGAGAGGGCGCGCCGCCCGGCTACAGCGCGGTCGCCGCCAGCAACCGGCGGCTGGCCAAGTCCGGCGTCAGCGAGGACGTGGCCGAATTCCAGTGGCGGCTGTCCACCCCGCTCTCCACCCTGCTGCTCGGCATGCTGGGCATCCCGCTGGCGCGCAAGAAGCCGCGGGAGACCCGCTATTCGATGATCGCGGTCGCGGTGCTCGCCTATTTCGGCTACTACCTGCTGTTCACCTCCGCCCGCACCTGGGTGCAGCACGGCGCCATCGCGGGCTTTCCTGGGATCTGGTGGGTGCCCGCCATCCTGACGCTGGTGGTGCTGACCGCGCTCTACATCCCCAGGCTCGATTTCGGCCTGCGGCGGGAACGGGCGTGAGGGCCGCGTGGCGCTGAGCCGCCTGCCCGGCCACAGCCTGCTCACGCGCTACGTCCAGCTCGGCACGCTGCGGGCGTTCACGCTGGTCGCGGTCACGCTCGACTGCCTGTTCAGCCTGCTGGAGTTCGTCGACCAGCTCGCCTCCGTGGGAGAGGGGCACTATCACGTCAGGGACGCGTTCATCTACGTCGTGCTGACGGCACCCGGGCGACTGCTGAAGGTCATCCCGATCTCCATGCTGCTGGGCGCCCTGCTGGCGCTCGGCGCCCTGGCCAGGAACGCCGAGCTGACCGCCATGCTGAGCCTGGGCGTTGCCGAACGCCGGGTGATCGGCGCCGTGCTGCTGCTGACGCTGCCGGTCGCGGCGCTGCTGTTCGCCCTGTCGGAATACGTGATCCCGCCGGCGCAGCAGCTCGCGCATGCACGGCGCGAGGCCGCCCTGTCGGCGCCGGAAAACCCGCAGGCCGATGACAGGGTCTGGGTGCATGCCGGGCGGGAATACCTCCATGTGGAGCGGTTCGCGGCGCTGGGCGAGCCGGTCGGGATCGACATCTACGCGTTCGCCGCCGATGGCAGCCTGGACCGCCTGGTGCACGCCGAGCGGGCAAGGCCGCAGCCGGACGGGACCTGGACGCTGCTCGGCGTCAGGGTCAGGCGGGTGGCGGACGGGCGCTTCACGACCGACAGCCTGGCTTCGTCCGACTGGCGGCCCTTCGTCTCGCCGCGGCAGCTGCGGCTCCTGGCCCTGCCGGTCGACAGCATCCCGCCGAGCGTCCTCTACGCCCAGGTGTTCTCGGGCGGCGACCGGCAGGACGTGACGCGCTACGACCGGGAGTTCTGGGCGAAGGCCGACCTGCCGCTCTCGGTCGTGGCGATGGTGATGATGGCGGCGCCGTTCGTGTTCGGGCGGGTGCGGACCCAGAGCACGGGGGTGCGGCTGGCCTACGGCGTCGGCTTCGGCATCGTGTTCTCGCTGGTGCAGCAGATCATCGACCATCTGGGGCTGCTGCTGAGGGTGAGCCCCGCGGTGACCGCGACAGGCCCCTCGTTCGGCGTCATCGCGCTGGCGCTGTACCTGCTTCGCGACGTCTACTGGCCGGGCCTGGCCCATTCGCCTGTTCCGCATTCGACAGCAGGCTGAGGAACCGCGCCGCGGCCAGGCGCTGGCCGCCGAGCAGGACGGCCAGCACGGCGTTCAGCACCGTCGCCTCGTAAACGAAGTAGAGCAGCGGCGCCCCCGACACGGCGAACAGGAAGATGGCCAGCGTCCGGTAGTTCGCCGACATCACCGACCACCGGCGCACCCGGGGTGCGAAGGCCGCGCGATAGGCCGAACGCAGCGCGCCCTCCGGACCGGCGCGCATCAGCCGGGCCAGCCGCACGCGCGCGGCCGGGTCCAGCCCGCCGCCGAACAGCTGCGCCCTGGCGTAAAGCCGGTGCAGCCAGGCGGCCACCCTGCCGGCCAGCGCCCCCGCTTGCGGCGGCGCCGACAGGTCGGGCAGCGCCGCCGACGCCTTGCCCCTGCCCCAGAACTCGTAATCCTGCCGCTGCAGCTCGTAGGCCGCGGACTGCACGGCGTGGCACGCACCCGAGACGGCCACCAGGAGCCAGACCCAGCCGCCATGACGCTGACCGAGTGCGGCGGCCAGCCCGACATAGACCGCGCCGAAGGTCACGTAGTCGCAGATGCCGTCCAGCACCTTGCCGGTAGCCGATTGCGTGTGCGTCAGCCGGGCGAGCTGTCCGTCGGCGCCGTCCAGCACGTGCCAGGCCAGCATCAGCAGCAAGCCCGCCACCGCGTAGGCCGGGCCGGCAACGCTGCGGTGGTAGGCGAACCCGGCGGCCAGGCCGCACGCCATCCCGGCCAGGGACACGGCGTTGGGCGACACGCCCAGCCTGGCCAGCCACGGGGTGAGCCGGCTCGACACCGGGTGGATGACGGCCCTGTTCGTCCACTCCTCGATCTCGGCCGTGCGCTTGACCGGTTCGGCCGCTGTCATCGCCGCGCGTCCACCACGCCGCTCAGAGCCGCCCCGACTGCAGCAGGGCCGTGGCCTTGCCCAGCGAGGCAAGGTCGTCGACGTCGATCCACAGCCGGCCGCCGATGTCGAACACGCCGGCCCTGCCCTGCCGCGCCAGGACGTTCATCGCCGCGGTGATGCTGTCCTCGCCCGCGGCCTGGCTCGCCTGCAGCGCGTCGAAGATGCCGGGCGTGCACAGGAACACGCCGGTGTCGAAGCAGTCGTATTCCGGCAGCAGCTTGCCGATCCTCTCGATCCGCCCGTCGCGCGACTGCACGCGCGTCACGTCGTCCAGGTCGACCAGCGGGTTGTCCAGACGGCGGTCCACCGCCAGCACGGCGCCGCCCGCCGGGGGCGGCGCGTCGATCAGGGCGCGCAGGATGGCCGGGTCGACCACGTGGTCGCACATCGTCAGCACGAACGGCTCGCCGAGGAGCGGCCTGGCCTTCCACAGCGACACGCCGTTGGCGCGGTGCCACTCGTCGTTGACCACGTGCCGCACCTGCACCCCCTGCCGCGCCGCGAACACGTCCAGCCGCGCCCGCAACTCGCCGCCGCGAAAGCCGCTGACGACGACGAAATCCGTGATGCCGGCGGCATGCGCGCGGCTGATCACGTGCTCGATCAGCGCCATGCCGAGCAGCGGCACCAGCGGCTTGAGTTCCACGTCATGCAGCCTGGCACCCTGCCCGGCAGCGACGATCACGCATTTCATGGACGGTTACGGTCTGCTCGGGGCGGCGGTGCGCCCCTGCGTAGGAAGGTCGGGGCCGGCTGGCAAGCGTGCCGCCAGAGCAGTGGGCACGCCGGCGCCGGCCGGCAACGAATCCAGATGCGCACAGACCAGCGCGCTGTAGAGCTGTCGATGCCTGTCGCGGCGGACGGTATCGGGCGTGATCCCGGCAACAGCGTGCGCGGTGCGGACGGAGGCGTACCAATGCACGATCCGGGTCTCGGCCGACAGCACCCGGTCCAGCCGGACGTTCGCGGCGGTGCGGAACCAGTGCCGCGAGATTTCCGGCGCCAGCGGGGAGAACACCGAAGGCGGGTGCACGACGAGCCCCTCCCAAGCCTGGCGCGCCAGCATCCGCTGCAGCAATCCAGGGCCGAGCGCGGTGCGCGCGCCGAGATCGATCGGCTCCCCGGCCATCTCGCGCAGCATGGCGGCGATGAACGCCGATTGCGGCACGGCGCCCATGACGGCGTTGTTGACGCTGCGGGCGTAGAACCGCTCCACATGCCGGAACGCCCGCCAGCCGCCGGGCACGCTGCACAGCAGCTTGCGTATCGCGTCCAGGCCAAGATGGCGCCCGAGCACCAGAGGCGAGCGCGAGCGCCGCACGCTGTCCGGCCAGACGATCGACTCAGATCCCACGAACGCCTCCGCCGCCAGCAGCGGCGTCAGGGGGGCGACCGTGATCGTGTCGAGGTCCAGGTACACCCCGCCCTCGGCATACAGGATCGCCGCGCGTAGCAGGTCGGCGCGCATCACCGGCCGGTCCAGCGCCGCGTACAGGGCCCGCAGCGAGTCGCCCAGGCCGAGCACGCGCCCGGTCCGCAGCAGGTAGTCGGGCGCGTCGAGCAGGGAGAGGCGCACGCCCTGGGCCGAGGCGAGCGCGCTCGGCACGGGCCCCTCGTCGAGCGGGCAGGTGTGGTGCAGGACGATCTCGGCAATCCCGCTGCGGCCGGCCGCCGACAGCACGGCAAAGGCGTAGGCCCAGGGCAGGGTCGGCCCGATCCAGCAGAAATGCAGCCGCGCGGGAATGCTCATCCCGGACCGCCGCCCGCGCGCCGCAGCATTGCCTGCCGGGCGGCGTGGCGGCCCCGAACCGTCAGAAACGGTCCTTCGCCGCCCTGATCTCGCCGAGGCGGGACGCGCTGCCGGCGCGCATGAACGGGTTCTGCGCAAGCTCGTCGCGCAACAGCGAGGGCACCGTCGCCCTGCCCTCCTCGCGCAGGCGCCGGACCGCCTCGGCGCGCGCCAGCAGCGCCTGGTTGCCGGGCTCCACGGTGACGGCGAAGCGGGCGTTGCCCTCGGTGTATTCGTGGCCGCAGCACACCAGCGTCTCGCCCGGCAGTTCGGAGAGGCGCCGCAGCGACTCGAACATCTCGTCGGCCGTGCCCTCGAGCAGGCGGCCGCAGCCGAGCGAGAACAGCGTGTCGCCGCAGGCGAGCACGGCGCCGTCGGCCCAGTGGAACGCGACATGGCCGCGCGTGTGGCCAGGCGTGTCGATGACGAGGCATTGCGTGCCGCCGAACGCCGCGTGCTCGCCTGGGCAGACCGCCACGTCCAGGCGCGGCAGGCGGTGCGCGTCGGCGCGCGCGCCCACCACCTGGCAGCCGTAGCGGGCGCGCACCTCGTCGGTGCCGGCCACGTGGTCGGCGTGGTGGTGGGTGAGGAAGATCGCGTCCAGCCTGCCGCCTGCGGCGTCCACCGCGCGGAACACCGAAGCCGGCTCGGCCGGATCGACGATGCCGACCGCCCCCGTGGCACCGTCGCGCAGCAGCCAGGCATAGTTGTCGGAAAACATCTCCACCGCCTGCACGCTCACAGCCATTGTTTCGGTCCGTCTTACCGTTCACGGTGCGCGCGCAGCCTGTCTGCGCCCGCCTCACCCGGACCCTGAACGACTTTGCACAGCGATGCCAGCAGCGCGCCGGCCTTCTACGCCACCCCGCTCGGAGCGTGGGCGGCGTCGGCCATCCGCGGCCGGCTGCGGGCGGTGTGGCCGGACCTGACGGGGCAGTCCGTCCTTGGCCTGGGCTACCCCGCGCCGTTCCTGTCCTGCTGGGACGCGCAGGCCTATCGCTGCCTCAACGCCACCACCTCGCACCACCAGCCGCCCCCGCCAGGCAGCTGCGCCATCGATGCCACGCACCTGCCGTTCCCCGACCTCGTCTTCGACCGCATCCTGATCGTCCACGGCGTGGAGCCGGTGGGCCAGGACGGCCGGCTGCTGCGCGAAGTCTGGCGCGTGCTCAAGGATGACGGCCGCATCCTGGTCGCTGCCCCCAACCGCGCCGGCCTGTGGGCGCATGCCGAGAACACCCCGTTCGGGCAGGGTCAGCCCTATTCGCGGCAGCAGCTGCATCGCCTGCTGGCCGCCGCGATGTTCCGGCCGGAGACGCAGGACAGCGCGCTGTTCGCGCCGCCGAGCCGCTCGCCCATCCTGATGCGGACCGCGCCGGCCTGGGAGAGGGTGGGCCATGCCATGCTGCCGGACCTGGCGGGCGTCATCGTCGTGGAAGCCGTCAAGGACACCTACGCCGCCCTGCCCACGCATGCGCCGGCGCGGCGGGTGGTCGTGGTCGCCGAAACCGCCTGATGCGGCCCGGCTGGGCGGCGCTGGCGCTGGTCGCCGTACTCCTGGGCGCGTTCTGGGCGCGCCAGCCGGCCCAGGCGCTGTCGATGTTCGACCAGCCGTTCTACCTGGGGATCGCGCACGACCTGGTGCAGGACGGCCGGTTCACCGACGGGTTCATGTTCGCCAGGGCCGGCGACGACGGCACGCGGCCCGCCGGCATGCGCTTCGGGCCGCTCTACCCGGCGCTGGTCGCCGCGACGGCGGAGCTCGACCCCGGCGTGCGGCGCGGCATGGACTGCGTGGTCGGGACCGAGGGGCGCGACCCGCACTGCCCGAGCCGGGCGGCGAGCCTGCGCGGCCTGCAATGGGCCGCACTCTGCGGCGTGTACTGGCTGGTGTGGTGGATGGGCGGCGTCATCGGCGGGCCGGCGGTGGCCTGGCTCGGCCTGCTGGTCGGGCTCGGCGCGGCGCCGCTGCTGCTCGCATCGGCCGGAATGGTGATGACGGAAATCGTCTGCCTCGGGCTGACGACAGGGGCCTCGGCGGCCGGCGTTGCCGCGTGGCGGGCGGCCGGGCGCGCGCGTGCTGCCTGGTGCGGGCTGGCCGGCGCGGCGCTGGGTCTGGCCGTGCTGACCCGCCCTGGCCTGCTGTGCCTGCTGCCGCTGGCCGTGGCGGCGGCGCTCGCCGGCGGACAAGGCTGGCGTGCCTCGGCCGGCGCTCTGGCGCTGGGCGCGGGCCTGGTGCTGGCGCCCTGGCTGGCGCGGAACTGGCTGGTGCTGGGGCAGTTCGGCCTGACCCGGTCCTATGCCAGCCATACCCTGGCGCAGCGCATCGCGTTCGACATGATGGACAGGCGCGAATACGCGCTGGCCTATGTCTGCTGGCTGCCGGATGGGCGCGGGATCGGCAGCATGCTGGCCGGCGCGCATGCCTGCGACCGGTTCGGCTGGGACGACCCCACCTCGTTCTACCGGCTCGGCATGCGTCACATGGTGCCGGAAACGCTGGCGGCGTCTGGCGGATACGAGCATCATCTAGGCTACCTGCTGCACCACTACGTGTTTCGCATGATGCTGAAACATCTGCTGGTTTCGGTGCCGCTGGCGTTGCGGGGGGCCTACGTGTCGCATTGGTGGGGTCTGGTGCTGTTTCCGCTCGCCCTCGGGGCGACACTCCGCGCGCTGGGCCGAGGCACGGCGTTTGCGCCGTTACCGTTCCTGATCGTGGCGCTGCCGGCCTGGGCCATGCTGGCCTTCAACGCGGCGGTCGCCGTCAACCAGGTCCGCTACAACCTGATGCTGGTCCCGGCCTACGCGGTGGCCGGCGGGCTGGCCGCGGCATGGGTCGGGCGGCGGGCGGCAGCCCGGGCCGCCCTGGTGGCCGCGTGAGCGCGGTTCCGTTCGTCCTGGACGGGCTTGTGGCCCGGCTGACCCCCGCGCGCGGCGCGTCGCTGGCGCTGGGCCCTGGCCAGCGCGGGCGCGATCCCGGCGCCTGCATCCTGTTCGACGCCGGTGCGGGCATCGGCACGCAGGACCTGTTCGCCGCGTTCTGGCGCGACGAGCTGCCCGTCATGGACTGGTTCGACGACTTCCTGTGCGACGAGGCGATGGATGTGTTCCTCGCCCGCCTGGCCAACCCGCCCCCCGAGGAGGAGGAGCCGGAGATGATGTACTCGAGATCGCAGCTGCCGACCGTCGGCAGCGACGTGATGGAGCAGTTCTGAGGGCCGAGGCGCCGCCGGGAAGGCGGTTCCGCGGCGTGTCGACGTGAGGCGGACCGTCTCCGCGCCCGTCCTGCTGGTGTTGGCGGCACTGTCCGCGGCGGCTGCGCCAACGTCCACGACCCGCGCGGTCGACGACCCCAGATACTACACCAGGGATCCCGACGAGACGGTGATCACCGACCTCGCCTCGTGGTCGCACCCCACCAAGGCCGTGTTCGAGGCGCACCACCTCGTCCTGACCAAGGTGGAGCTGATGTGGAACAAGAAATTCCCCGTCTTCCACGTCAGGAGTTTCGGGGCCGACCCGAATGCCGGACCGGCGCACCCGTTCTTCGCGTCGCTGGAGATGGACCTGGTCCACGCCAATGGCGGCAACGCGTTCAAGATGGTCGAGGACGAGGGCCACGACGGCTTCGTCGTCTCCTACGACCGCAAGAAGCGCGAGATTTCCGAGGAACTCGTGCAGCAGGAGTCGCCCTGAAGCGCGCCCCCTGTGAATGGGGGTCTGGGGTTTCAAACCCCAGCGGGGTCCAGGGGCGTCGTGCGAGGCACGCTAGAGCGTGACGCCCCTGGCCTTGTCACTCCTCCGCCGCCAGCAGCGCCGCGTTGCCGCCGGCGGCCGCCGTGTTGACCGACACGGTCTGCTCGACGCCGAAGCGGCGCAGGTAATCCGGCCCGCCCGCCTTGGGGCCGGTGCCGGACAGGCCGGAGCCGCCGAACGGCTGAACGCCAACCACCGCGCCGATCATGTTGCGGTTGACGTAGATGTTGCCGGTGGACAGGCGCGCCGCGATCCGCTCGGCCGCAGCGTCGATGCGCGTATGGATGCCGAGCGTCAGGCCGTAGCCGGTGGCGTCCAGCGCGTCGAGCAGCGCATCCTGCTCGGACGCCCTGTAGCGCACCACGTGCAGCACCGGCCCGAAGATCTCCTCTGCCAGGTCGCGCGGATGGTCCAGCTCGAAGATGTGCGGCGCGACGAAGAAGCCCTGGCCGGGCGCCTCGCCCGCGTAGTGCACGCGCGCGCCGGCCTTCATCCGCGCGATGTGCTCCAGCAGCCGCGCCTGCGCCTCGGCATCGACCACCGGGCCCACATGCACGCTCGGGTCGCGCGGATCGCCGAGCTTCAGCTCGCGCGCCGCACCGGCCAGCATGGCGATCACGCGGTCGGCCACGTCGTCCTGCACGCAGAGCAGCCGCAGGGCCGAGCAGCGCTGGCCGGCGCTGCGGAACGCGCTCGTCGCCGCATCGTCCACCACCTGTTCGGGCAGCGCGGTCGCGTCCACGATCATGGCGTTGATGCCGCCGGTCTCTGCGATCAGCGGCACGATCGGGCCGTCCTTGGCGGCCAGCGCGCGGTTGATCGCCCAGGCCGCCGCGGTGGAGCCGGTGAACGCGACACCGGCCACCGCCCGGTGCGCCGCCAGCCGCGCGCCGATCGCGCCGTCGCCGGTCACCAGGTGCAGCGCGCCGGCGGGCACGCCTGCCTGGTGCAGCAGGCGCACCGCTTCGGCGGCGACCAGCGGCGTCTGCTCGGCGGGCTTGGCGACCACGCTGTTGCCGGCCGCCAAGGCGGCGGCCACCTGGCCCACGAAGATCGCCAGCGGGAAGTTCCAGGGCGAGATGCACAGCCATGGGCCGCGCCCGCGGTGGCGCAGCACGTTGCGCTCGCCGGTCGGCCCGGGCAGGACTTGCCCGTCGCCGAACAGTTGCCTTGCCTGCGCCGCGTAGTAGCGCAGGAAATCCACAGCCTCGCGGATCTCGGCCACCCCGTCGTCCAGCGTCTTGCCGCCCTCCTCGGCGAGCAGGAACAGCAGCCGCCCGCGCCGCGCTTCCAGCAGGTCGGCCGCCCGTTCCAGGGCGGTGGCGCGCACGCTTGCCGGGGTTGCCTGCCACGCGCGGAAGCCGGCGCGCGCCGCCTGCATCGCCGCGTCCGCCACCTCCTGCGTCGCGTCGGTCACCTGCCCCACCGCGCGCGTGCCGTCGACGGGCGAGAGCGCCTGGCGGGCCGCGCCGGCCTGGACCGCGCCGTCGACCACCGGCGCGGCCGTGGCAGCACCCTCGTTCTGCGCCACCGCGTCGAGTAGCGCCTGCAGCCCCGCCGCGTGGCCGAACTCCACGCCCGAAGAATTGCGCCGCCCGTCGCCGAACAGCGCCGACGGCAGCGGCAGCGACGCGTTGCGCGCGCGCTCGGGCGCACCCACGACGGCGGCGGGCCGGCGCAGCAGCGTCTGCACCGGCACGTCGGCGTCGGCTGCCACCGACACGAAGGAGGAGTTGGCCCCGTTCTCCAGCAGGCGGCGCACCAGATAGGCCAGCAGGTCGCGATGCACGCCCACCGGCGCGTAGGTGCGCACGCCGATGCCTGGGTGCCCCTCCAGCAGCGCGCCGTACAGCGCGTCCCCCATGCCGTGCAGGCGCTGGAACTCGTAGCCCTCGGTGTCGCCGGCGCGCTCGATCACGCTGGCTACGGTCAGCGCGTTGTGGGTGGCGAATTGCGGGTAGATGCGCGGCCGCAGCGCCAGCAGCCGCTCGGCGCAGGCCATGTAGCACAGATCCGTCATCGCCTTGCGGGTGAACACAGGATAGTCGGCGAGCCCACGTTCCTGGGCGCGCTTGATTTCGGTGTCCCAGTAGGCGCCCTTGACCAGCCGCACCATGAACCGGCGATCCAGCCGTTCCGCGAGCTGGCCCACCCAGTCGATCGTCTCGCGCGCCCGCTTGCCATAGGCCTGCACCGCCAGCCCGAACCCGTCCCAGCCGGAGAGCTGGCGGTCGGCGGCAACGGCTGCGATCACGTCGAGCGACAGTTCCAGCCGGTCCGCCTCCTCGGCGTCGACGGTGAAGTTCAGGCCGTGCAGGCTGGCGCTGCGGGCCAGCGCGCGCACCCGTGGCACCAGCTCGTCCATCACGCGCGCGCGGGACACCGCCTCGTAGCGCGGATGCAGGGCGGAGAGCTTGACGCTGATGCCGGGGCGGTCCGGCAGCGGCTTGTTGCCGGCGGCCCGGCCGATCGCCTCGATCGCGTCCGCGTAGCTCGCGTGGTACTGCGCCGCGTCCTCGGCGGTGCGGGCGCCCTCGCCCAGCATGTCGAAGCTGTAGCGGAACACCCGCCCGGTGCGGGACTGCGCGCGGCCCAGCGCCTCGCCGATGGTCTGGCCGAGCACGAAATGGCTGCCCATCACCCGCATCGCCTGGCGCATGGCCGCGCGCACCGCGGGCAGCCCCAGCCGTCGCACCACGCCGCGCAATATGCCCTCCGGCGTGTCGGTGACGCTCACCAGGCGCGCGCCCAGGCCCAGCGCCCAGGCGGACGCGCCGACCAGGAGCGAGTCCGGGCGGCTGTCGCCCTGGGCGAAACCGCCCTGGCCGAGCTTGTCCTCGATCAGCCGGTCGGCGGTGGCGTCGTCCGGCACCCGCAGCAGCCCCTCGGCCAGCACCATCAGGGCCAGGCCTTCGGGGGTGGACAGCGAATACTCGCGCAGCAGCGCCTCGATGCCGCCGATCCCGGCTGCACTGGCGCGGATGGCGCCTACCAGCCGCCCTGCCTCGGCATCGATCCGCGCCTCCCGCGCCTGCGGAAGCGTGGCCGTTTGCAGGAACTCTGCCGCCAGCACGCCGTCGTCGGGCGCATAGGACGGACGGAACGCGGCCAGCCCCGCGACCGCGTTCACAGCCGGTCTCCCACCTGGCCCAGGAACTCGAGCAGCACCGCGTTGGTCTCCTCCGGCCTTTCCTGCTGGATCCAGTGGCCCGCACCGGCCGGCCGGCGTTCCATGCGCAGGTCGGCGCAATGGGCGCGCATGTTCTCCAACTGGCCCGGCAGCATGTAAAGCACCGCCTCGTACTCGCCGGCCAGGAAGCCCGCGGGCTGGCGGATGACGGCGTCGCCGTAGGCGCGCGCGTCGGCGGCGTTGCGGTCGAAGTTGCGATACCAGTTCAGCGGCCCGCGCCAGCCCCCGGCCTGGAACGCGGCGGCGTAGGCGGCCAGGTCGGCGTCGGTCATGAACCCGAGCGGACCCGGCGGCGCGGGCGAAAAACTGTCCAGCAGCCTGGCGTCGCGCGGCGCCGACCGGCCGGCGCGCGCGGCGAAACCGGGGCCGCTCGCGCTGTAGTAGATGCCGCGCAGCGCCTCGGGCAGGTCGCTGCCCGCCAGTTCGGCCTCCGCCACGCCCTCCTGCTGGAAGTAGCGCATGTAGAAGAAGCGGTCCGGAAACCGCGCCTCGATGATGTCGAAGAACGGCGTGCGCGACGGCTTGGCGTGCGGCACGCTCATGCCGAACACGGCGGCGACGTGCGCGGGGAAGCGCAGCGCGCAACGCCAGGCGACGGGGGCGCCCCAATCGTGCCCCACCGCCACCCAGGTGTCGGCACCAAGCGCGCGCGCCACGGCCTGCATGTCGTCGGCCAGCGTGTCCAGCGTGTATGCGGTGATTGCGTCCGGCTTGTCGCTGGCGCCGTAGCCGCGCATGTCCGGCACTGCCACGCGGTAGCCGGCTGCGGCCAGGGCCGGGACCTGGTTGCGCCAGCTCAGGCCCAGTTCCGGCCAGCCATGCATCAGGATCACCAGAGGCCCCGATCCCTCGACCTGCACGGCCAAGGACACCCCGTTCGCCTGCACGCGCTGCACCATGTTCGCTCCCTAAGCCGTGCCATCATCGGCGCAACGCACAAGCCGTGCTAGATGCCTCGCCAATGCCGCTACACCTGATAAAACTGTCCGTGGGGGCCGCCAGCCTGGACGATCTGCGCCAGTGGCAGTTGCAGCACGGGGCCGCCTTTCCTCCGCTGCGCCATCGCACGCGCAATTTTCCAAGGCGGGTGGTCGAAGTCCTCGATGGCGGCTCGATCTACTGGGTGATCAACCGCCTGGTCACCGCCCGTCAGCGCATAACCGGCATCGCCGAGGGCACGCGAGACGACGGCACGCGCTGCACCGAGCTGTTTCTCGACCCGCTACTGGTGCCGGTGCAGCCGAGTTTCAAAAAGCCGTTTCAAGGCTGGCGCTACCTGCCGCACGAGGACGCGCCGCGCGATGTGGTGCGCGGTGAGGTGGATGCGGCGTTGCCCGAGGCGCTGCGGCGCGAGCTTGCTACGCTGGCGTTGATTTAGGGTCGGCATTAAGCAACATCACCTTGGCCGGGCTCGTCCCGGCCATCCATGCGGTGGTGCCCCCGAAATGTTCGCCTGAGAGCAAACATCTCTCACCAGGCAGCGCGAACCACGCTAGGCGCATGGCGTTTGACTACCGCGTGGATGGCCGGGACAAGCCCGGCCAAGGAGCCTGGGCTTGGTTTTTACGCACAGTAATCTCGAAGGCACGAACATCTGACCAACGACCCGCACAGAATTTTTCAACTCACTTCAGCCGTTTTCCAATTCAATGCAGGTGCGAGTTCGCTGAAGCACGTTGGGCAGACCCCATCATATCTCTCGCCCTTTGGGTAATCTGAACCAGTCGCGTAGCCTTCGTGCAGGATGTCGGGGCCATCACATTCCGCGAACTTTGCCCAGCACGCCGCGCAATGGTCGTGATCCCGGCTCTCGTTCCACCGGAGACAGGGCCGCAAGTGCAGCGTGAGGCCTGCAAGATGGCGAGCGTTTTGTATCTGCCACGCATACGGGTTTCGTCGCTGCTCATGAAATGAATGGCTTCAACAGCACCGCATCCCACCGCCCGCGTTATACCGCGCCGCCTGCCGCTCGCGAAAAAACTCTTCCCGCTTCATCGGTCGCCGATCAGGATGGTTAGCCTCGACATGCGCGACGTACCCAGCATAATCCGGTATCCCCACCATCAACTGCGCCGTTTGGCCGACGCCGCGCACCAACGCGGATACATCGAGGCTACGTCCGAAGCAGCGGCATATCATGCGCCGACACCTCCATCGCCGTCACCCGTCCATCGGCCAGCGCGCGCGCAATCGACCGCGCACCCGCGCCCAGCATCAACGTCACCACGCCCATGAACAAGGCCGTCAGCCCGCAATCGACGTAGTCGTTGAACAGGACCTGCCGCATGTCGGCCACCGTTTTCGCCGGCGCCAGCACGTGGCCGCCGGCCAGCGCCGTGCCGAATTTTGCCGCGTGCGCCAGAAAGCCGATGGCGGGCACGGGCGAGAAGATCTTCTCCCACCCTGCCGTCAGCGTGCAGACCGCCAGCCAGCCGGCGGGCGCCAGCGCCACGGCCGCGTAACGCTGCCGCTTCAGCTTGAACAGCACCACCGCGCACAGCGTCAGCGCGATCGCGGCCAGCATCTGGTTCGATATGCCGAACAGCGGCCACAGCGTGTTGATGCCGCCCAGCGGATCGATCACGCCCTGGTAGAGGAAGTATCCCCAGCCCGCCACCGCGACGCCGGTGGCCGCGATGTTGCCCGCCCAGCTTTCGGTGCGCCGCCAGGCGGGCACGGCCAGGCCCGCCAGGTCCTGGATCATGAAGCGCGCCACCCGCGTGCCGGCGTCCAGCGTGGTCAGGATGAACAGCGCCTCGAACAGGATGGCGAAATGATACCAGAACGCCATCAGCGCCCGCCCGCCCAACGCACCGGACAGGATCTGCGCCATGCCGACCGCGAGCGTCGGCGCCCCGCCCGCGCGCGACAGGATCGTCGCCTCACCCATGTCGTGTGCGATCTGCGTCAACGCGTCGGGCGTGATCGCAAAACCCCAGTTTCCGACGGCCGCCGACGCGGATGCGGCAGTGGTGCCGATCAGCGCCGCCGGCGCGTTCATCGCGAAATACGCGCCGGGCTGCAGCACGCTGGCCGCGATCAGCGCCATCACGGCCACGAAGGACTCGGCCAGCATGGCGCCGTAGCCGATCATGCGCGCCTGCACCTCGTTCTCCAGCATTTTGGGCGTGGTGCCGCTGGAGACCAGCGCGTGAAAACCGCTGACCGAGCCGCAGGCGATGGTGATGAACAGGAACGGAAACAGGCTGCCCGCGAACACCGGCCCGGTGCCGTCGACGAACCGGCTGACCGCAGGCATGCGCAGCTGCGGCATCACCACCGCGATGCCCAGCGCCAGCGCGCAGATCGTGCCGATCTTGAGGAAGGTGGACAGGTAGTCGCGCGGCGCCAGGATCAGCCACACCGGCAGCACGCTGGCCACGAACCCGTAGCCGATCAGCATCAGCGCCCAGGCCCGGCCGGAGTAGGTGAACCAGCGCGCGGTCGCCGGGTCGGACGCGATCACGCCGCCGTACCACAGCGCCGCCATCAGCAGGACAAAGCCCAGGCCCGACATTTCCAGCACCCGGCCGGGGCGCAGGAACCGCCCATACAGGCCCATCAGAAGCGCGATCGGCACGGTGGCGAACACGGTGAAGCTGCCCCAGGGCGAGCCGGCCAGCGCCTTGACCACCACCAGACCCAGCACCGCCAGCAGGATCACCATGATGGCCAGGATGCCCACGCTGGCGATCACGCCCGCGAACGCCCCCATCTCGGTGCGGATCATGTCGCCGAGTGACCGCCCGTCGCGCCGCACGGACAGGAACAGGACGAGGAAGTCCTGCACCGCGCCCGCGAACACCACGCCCACCAGGATCCACAGCGTGCCCGGCAGGTAGCCCATCTGCGCCGCCAGCACCGGCCCCACCAGGGGACCCGCGCCGGCGATGGCCGCGAAATGGTGGCCGAACAGCACGTAACGGTTGGTCGGAACGTAATCCAGGCCATCGTTATGCACGTGGGCGGGCGTCCGCCGCGCAGGGTCCAGCCCGGTCACCCGCGTCGCCAGGAACAGGGAGTAGAAACGGTAGGCCAGCGCGTAAACGCACAGCGCCGCCGTCACCAGCCACAGCGCGTTCACCGTCTCGCCCCGGTGCAGCGCCAATACGGCCAGGCACGCGGCACCCAGCACCGCCACTGCTCCCCACAGCACCCGCATCGTTCCGTTTCCTTTGTTGAGGAGCAAATTACGGCGAAGAGCCGCTGCTTGACAGGGGTGGGTCGGGCGGCAGGTGATTGGCGGCAAGCCAGGCGGCGCGCTCGGCCGGATCATCCGGGTCGAAGCGTAGTTTAACATGGATGCCACTGGCCTGGAGTGTAGCGATGCGCAGGAAGGAGAGGTTGGGAACAGTCACGGTCAGGACCGTAGAGTTGGACCATGCGATGCGCGGACGCTCCTCCGCGTGCCCCCCGGTGTCGACGCCCAGTATCGTGGTAGATCCCACCCGAACTTCTGCGGTCACGTCGGGAGAATAGCCCCCAATGCCGCACGCCCAATCGACAACAACCGCCGAGCGCATCCCGTCTGGTGCAGATGTGCGAGAGACAATGGTGCTCCGGCAACCCTCAGGTGCGGCCAGGGCGGGCGTCAACGTGGCGACCAGAAGAGTGCCGAGCAGCGCCGAGGCTGCCATGCCGACGGGCCAACTCATCGCCGTTCGGCGACAGGTTGGATGCGTCCCGTCTCGAACAATTGGTAACCCGTCTCTGTATTAGCGACGTTGCGCGCTGGCAGGTGTGTGTAGGTGCGGTCCATCACCGTGACGGAAGGATAGTGGCTTCGAAGACGTGCGTAATCATCTTGGATGGCGAGGATTTCGCTTCGCTTCATGCCGGACGATGCGGCGTAGAGTCCGATAGCCACAGTGGCGTAGTCGACGAATTCTGCGTGGAAGTGGTTGCCGATACGCTGCGCGTCCCAATCACCGCCCTGTCGGAAGCGTGAAAGCTCGGCCAGCGTGTGTTCGAGCATGTAGAGGCCGACGCCGCCGGGATCCTCGCCGTAGCTGTAGCGGAGTAACGCCTCGTAGGTGCGCTTGTCGAGCGCACCCTGGTTGACGAAGAGGTGGGGATCCAGGCCGGTGGGCCGCATCATCGGCCGACCAAATCTGTCGTGGATCGGCGTGTTGGCGTCGTCGGTGAAAACAACCGCCGCTTCGCGTGGATCGGCAGCCATGCGCCCTCCCCAGCTGACTGAAAAAATCCTTTTCGGCGTCCAAGCCGATCTCGCATCCCGGCCTCCGGCTGCCGATGCTACCGTGTCGAGCTTGCGGGAGCGGGGCTGGTCACGAAGCCGGCGCCCGAAATCTCGAACACCGTGCCACCCCCGGTGTCGCCGCCCGCGCCGCCGCTGGTCGTCGTGCCATAGAGGTTGCCGGCCGCATCGACCGTCAGCCCGGCCTGCGGGATGTCGCCGTCGCCCTGCCCGGTGAACGCGTGGAGCGGAGTCATCGTCGTGTGGTCGGCAGACAGCTTGAACACGGCGCCGAGGTAAGCGCCGTCGCCGAACTCGTCCGCGCCGCCGTTCGTGGTCCCGTACAGGTTGCCGGCTGCGTCGACCAGCAGCGTGCCCTGCGGCACGGCCCCGTTGGGATCGTTGCTGCCGAAGGTGGCCAGCGTCACGAGCTTGCGGTGGCTGGGACCGGCGAGCTCGAAGATGGTGCCGCCGAAGCCAGGGCCGCCGGCGCTGGTCGTGCCGTAAAGGTTGCCCTCAGCGTCCAGCGTGAGGCCGCCTTGCGGGTTGGCGCCGTTCGTGCCGTCGAACGCGGCGAGCGTGGTCAGCGTCTGGTGGTCCTGCCCGGACAGCTCGAACACGGTGCCGTAGCTGCCGGGGCCGCCGGTGAACGTCGTGCCGAACAGGTGGCCGGCCGCATCGGCCACCAGGGTCGAACCGGGGCGTGCGCCGTTGACGCCGGCGGTGAACGACACCAGCGTCGTCAGCGTCGTGCGGCCTGGACCGGACAGCTTGAAGACGGTGCCGTTGCCGTTCGCGCCGCCAACGCTGGTCGTCCCGAACAGGCTGCCGGCGAAGTAGGGGTATCCTGGAATGTGATACTGTCCTGACGAATACAGCGCCAGCCCGCCGACCGGACTGGCCCCGTTGGCGCCCGTGAACGACGCCAGGCTGGTGAAATGATGATGGCCTGCGCCGGACAACTGGAACACCAGGCCATCGCCCGACGAACCGCCGGCCTCGGCAGTCCCGTAGAGGTGGCCGAACGCATCGAGGGTCAGCGCAGAGACAGGCATCGTCCCGTTGCTGCCCGTGAAGTCGACCAGCGTCTGGAATTTCGTGTGGTCCTTGCCGGACAGCTCGAAGACGATCCCCTGGCCGGACGCGCCACCTGGCTGGTAGCCGGTTCCGCCAAACGCGGTCGTTCCGTACAGATTGCCCGCAAAGTCGAACGTCACCCCGGCGAGCGGCACCAGGCCGTTCGGGCCGGTGAACGACACAAGTGTCGTGAAGACGGGCGCAGCCGCATCCGCAGCGTCAGCCGCAGCAATACAGGGAAGAACAACGCCAGCCATCAGGATCGCGCGTGCAATGTTCATCGTGATCTTCATCGTGCCGGTCTCCACGGGGGGCACCTATTCTGGCCCTCTGCCAGCCTCCTATCAGTAAAGCAACTTGCTCCGCAACGTGCCATCAGCATAGCGCGTCTTGTAGGCGCCCCGCCGCTGCAACTCCGGCACCACCAAATCCACGAAAGTCTCGAAGCACTCGGGCGTCACCGTGCGCGCCAGCACGAAACCGTCCAGATCGGCCCGTGCCACCCAGTCCTGCATGGTGTCGGCGACCTGCGAGGGCGATCCCACCACCGGCGGCTGACGGCCGCCCAGGCCGATCTGCCGGGCGAAACTGCGCCTGGTCACGGCCGGCCCCTCGGTCAGCGCCGCCAGGTTCGAGGTCACGGCCTGCGTGCCGCCCGTGCGAGGGATCGGGTCGTCGTCGCCCAGGGCGGCAAAGTCCACGCCCATGGAGCCCGCCGACTGCACCAGTGCGCCCTCCACGCTGGCGTATCGCTCGTACTCCTCGTATCTGGCCTGCGCCTCGGCGGCGCTGCTGCCCACAACGACCGTGATGCCGGCGAACACGCGCAGCGTGCGGCCGAGTGCGGCCGCCTCGGCGCGCAGGCCGGCGACCAGGCGCGCCACCTGCGGCGGCGTGGTCGCGTTGACGAACACGCACTCGGCATGCTCGGCGGCAAAGCGCCTGCCGCGGGCCGACGCGCCCGCCTGGTAGATCACCGGGGTCCGCTGCGGCGAGGGCTCGCACAGGTGCCGGCCGCGCATGCTCCACCCGGCGCCGCGATGGCCCACCTCGCGCACCCTGGCGGGATCGGCATACACGCCGGACCGCCGGTCGCGCAGCATCGCCCCGTCATCCCAGCTCTCCTCCCACAGCAGGCGCAGCGCGCGCATGACGTCGTCCGCCGCGTCGTAGCGCGCGTCATGCGCCCCCTGCCGCTCCAGGCCGAGCGCGCGGGCCGCCGAATCGAGGTAGCCGGTCACCACGTTCCAGCCGATGCGCCCGCGCGTGAGGTGGTCCAGCGTGCTCATCCGCCGCGCGAACACGAACGGGTGCTCGGCGCCGGTGTTGGCGGTCACGACGAAGCCCAGATGCCTGGTCGCCTGCGCCATCGCCGGCACCAGCATCGCGGGGTCCAGGTTGGGCACCTGCACGGCGTGGCGCAGGGCCGCGTCGGCCGAGCCGCCATACACGTCGTAGACGCCCAGCACGTCGGCCAGGAACAGCCCGTCGAACAGCCCGCGCTCCAGCGTGCGCGCCAGCCCCACCCAGTGGTCGAGGTCGGTGTAGGCGGCCGAACGGTCGCGCGGGTGGCGCCACAGGCCCTGCTGGATGTGGCCGACGCAGGCCATGTCGAAGGCGTGCAGCCGGATTTCGCGCGGGGGCGAGGTCACCAGCGGGCCGAGGCCTCTGCATCCTCCTCGCGCGCCTCGACCCAGCGCGTGGTCCCGTCGGGCAGCTCCTCGGACTTCCAGAACGGCGCGCCGGTCTTCAGCCAGTCGATCAGGTAGCCGGTGCCGTCCAGCGCCGCCTGCCGGTGGCGTGCCGCGGCCAGGACCAGCACGATGCGCGCGCCCGGCAGCAGCCGGCCCACCCGATGGATCACCGTGCAGCCCAGCAGATCGAACCGCCGCTGCGCCTCGGCCGCGATGGCCTCGAGCGCGGGCTGCGTCATCGCCGGGTAGTGCTCCAGAGTCAGCGCGGCGATCGGGCGGGCCGCGGTGCTGCGCACCACGCCCAGGAAGCTCGCCACCGCACCGGCCTCGGCCGCGGCCGCGAGCAGGGCGTCGGTCTCCTCCTTGAGGTCGAAATCCGCCACCTGAACCCGCACCCTGATCATCGGCTCAGCCGCCGGTCACTGGGGGGAAGAACGCCACCTCGTCGCCCGCGCCGACCGCCGTGTCCTGGCGCGCGAACACCTGGTTGACCGCCGCGCGCACCAGGGCGGGGCTGGCGAAGGCCGCATCGTGGCCAGGGCTGCGGCCGCGCAGCCAGGCGACCAGGGCCGCCACCGTGTCGACCCCTTGGGGGAGCGTTACCTCCTCCTCGCCGGCGCCGACGCGCTCCCTCACCCAAGCGAAATACAGGATCGTGACCGGTTTCGTCATGGCTCCCTATACCGGGCCGCGCCCCTGCCACCAACGTGCCGAAACGCCAGAGTCGCGTTGCGGCGGACAGCCAGCCGACGCTATGCACCGCCATGCTCGCTCGTCTGCTCTGCCTGGCCGTGCTCGCCTGGGCGCCGTTCGCGGCGGCGCAGACCATCACCGTGGGCGGGCTCACGCTGACGCACTGCATCGACCAGTACGACGGGTATTGCGGCACCCTGGCCCGCCCGCTCGACCCGAGCGGCCGCGTCCCAGGCAGCATCGGCATCGGCTTCGAGTTCTACCCGCATACCGGGCCGGACGCGCCGGCCGGCACCATCGTGGCGCAGGAGGGCGGGCCCGGCTACTCCACCACCGGCTCGCGCGACGGCTACGTTCGGCTGTTCACGCCGCTGCGCAACCGGCGCGACATCCTGCTGATCGACAAGCGCGGCACCGGCCGGTCCGGCGCCATCGACTGCCCCCGGCTGCAACAGGCGCGCGACCCGCACCTGGCCGCCATCCGCGCCTGCAGCTGGCAGCTCGGCCGCACCGCCTGGCTCTACGGCTCGGACCTGGCCGCAGACGACGTGGCCGCCGTGCTGGACGCGCTGTCGACCGGCCCGGTCGACTATTACGGCGACAGCTACGCCACCTTCTTCGGCCAGGTCTTCGCCACCCGCCACCCTGACCTGCTGCGCACGATGGTGCTGGACAGCGCCTACCCCGTGCTCGGCGGCACGCCGTGGTTTGCGAGCGAGATCGAGAACGGACCGGTCTCGCTGGAACGCGTCTGCGCGCGCTCGCCCGCCTGCCGCGACGCGGTCAAGGCGGGCGGGCCGAGCGCCACCGCCCGGCTGCAGGCGCTGCTGACCTCGCTGCGCCGCACCCCCGTCACCGGCGAGGCGCCCGGCGCCAACGGCGAGAGGCGTGTCGTGACCGCGGACGCCGCGGCGCTGTTCCTGGTGTTCGCGACCGTGGGCGACACCCTGGTCGCCTATCGCGACCTGGACGCCGCCGCCCGCGCCTATCTCGACGCGCAGGACCCGTTGCCGCTGCTGCGCCTGGTGGCCGAAGCGGAGGACGGCAACGCGGGCGGCGGCCCGGCGCGCGCGTTCAGCACAGGACTCGCGACCGCGGTGCAGTGCGAGGATTACCGCCCGCTCTACGACCTGCGCGCGCCGGAGGCCGAGCGCCGGCGACAGTTCGCGGCCGCCATCCGGGCGAAGTCGGCGGGCGACCCGGGGCTGTACGCGCCGTTCACCCTGGGCGAGGTGCTGGCCGCACCTACCGACCCGGAGGCGCTCGACAGCTGCCTGGTCTGGCCCGCGCCGCCCGCCGGCGTCACCCCTGGCCAGCCGGTGCCGCCCGACGCGGTGTTCCCGAAGATCCCCGTGCTCGTGCTGGCGGGCGAGCTCGACACCGTGACCTCGCCGCGCGAGGCGGCCCGCACCACGGCGCTGTTCCCCGAAGCCTGGTTCGTGGTGGTGCGCAACACCGGGCACGAAACCGCGGTCGGCGATGGCGGCGTGTTCGTGCCCCCTTACGGCGGCGACATCGCCCGCTGCGCCGGCCCGATCGTGCTGCACTTCGTCGAAAGCGGCGGTGATCCGGGCGACACGTCCTGCGTGCTGCGCGTCCGGCCGGTCCGCACCGTGCCCGCGTTTGCCGCGCGCTGGCGCGACGTGGCGCCTGCCGCCCCGCGCGACGGCAACGCGGCCGCGGCCGACGCGCTGGCCCTGGCATCGGCGGCGGCCGAGACGGTCGGCGACGCGGTGGCCCGCTACGCGGTGACCACAAGCGGCACGGTCGCCGGCCTGCGCGGCGGCCACTTCACCCTTGGCGCCAACGGCCACGGCTACACGCTGCACCTGGCGGGACTGCAATGGACCGAGGACCTGACGGTGACAGGGACGGTGGACTGGAACCAGCTCGACGGGCGGATAGAGGCCGACGTCGCCCTGTCCGCCTCCGGCCACCTGGGCGCGCTCGCCATCGCCTGGGACGACAGGGCGACCGACGCGGTGGCCCGCATCTCCGGGCAGGTCGACGGCCAGCACGTGGAGGCCGAACGCACCGCGCCGTGACGGGTGCGGCAGGGTGGCCGGATTTCATCCGGGCTGGGGCGCGCCTACATGGGGTCCATGCGCTACGCCGAATACGCCCTGATGCTGGTGCCTGTCGGGCTGGCGATCGCCTGGATGTTCGGCGTGCGCGGCCTCAGCCGTCGCGGCACCATCGCCGCCTGCCTGCTGCTGGCGGGGATGGGCGGCGCGCTGTACTGGATGGGCAACAGCCGCAGCTTCACCGGACGCTACACGCCGGCGCGCCTGCAGGGTCAGACCGTCGTTCCGGGCCATGCGGGGTAGGTCCGAGCGGTTCGGCGTCCTCGACGATCCGGACCTCGCACCGGTCCTGGCGGCCCTGCCGCGCGCCCGGCTGGTGGGCGGCTGCGTGCGCGACAGCCTGGCCGACCGCGCCGTGGCCGACATCGATCTGGCGACCCCAGACCTGCCGGACGCCGTAGCGGCGGCACTCGGCAGCGCCGGCATCAGGGCGATCCCGACCGGCGCCGCGCACGGCACCATCACCGCGCTGTCCGGCGGCCAAGCGTTCGAGATCACTACGCTGCGGCGCGACCGCGAGACCGACGGGCGCCACGCGGTGGTCGACTGGACCGACGACTTCGCCGAGGACGCCGCCCGGCGCGACTTCACCATCAACGCGATGTCGCTGGACCAGGCGGGCACGCTGCACGACTATTTCGGCGGCCGCGCGGACCTCGCCGCCGGCCGCGTCCGCTTCGTCGGCCGCGCGGCGCTGCGGGTGGCAGAGGACCACTTGCGCATCCTGCGCTTCTTCCGCTTCCACGCCCGCTACGGGACCGGACCGCCCGACGCCGAGGCGGTGTCGGCGATCGGCGCCGCGGCGGACCGGGTCGGGCAGCTCTCTGCCGAACGGGTCTGGAGCGAGGTCAAGCGCATACTCGCCGTGCCCGACCCCTGGGCGGCGCTGACGCTGATGGACGTGCTCGGCGTGCTGGCGGCGGCCCTGCCGGACACCGCGCCGACAGCCACCCTGGCCGCCATGCTTGCCGAGGGGGCGCCCGCCGACCCGGTGCTGCGCCTGGCCGCCATGCTGACCGGCGACCCCGGGCGGCTGGCCCTGCGGCTGAGGATGGCCGGCGCCGAACGCGCGCGGCTGGCGGCGCTGGCCGCCGGCCGCGCCCCCTCGCCAGACGACGACGACGCGACGCTTCGCCGCCGCCTGGCCGACGAGGCGCCCGACATCCTGATCGGCCGAAGCTGGCTCGCAACCGCCGGCGCGCACGAGCTGCGCCGGCGGCTGGCGTCGCTGCCGCAGCCGGTCTTCCCGCTGGAGGGGCGGCACGGCCTGGCGCTCGGGCTCTCACCCGGCCCCTTGCTGGGCCAGGCGCTGCGCCAGGTCCGCGCCTGGTGGCTGGCAGGGGGCTGTGTCGCCAGCCTTGCCGACTGCCAGGCGCAACTGCTGGCATTCGCCGGCGCCGACTGATACTGGACCGTGTCGCCAACATCGTCAGCCATGGACCAGAGCATCGAGACCGGACGCCTGCGCAAGCCGCGCGGCCAGGGCGCCTCCAGGCGGGGCGAGATACTGGACGCCGCCAAGCACCTGTTCGCCGAGGAGGGCGTGGCGCACGTGACGATGCGGCGCATCGGTGCGGCCGTCGGCGTGTCGCCCACCGCGCTCTACATGCATTTCGCCGACAAGGACGCCCTGCTGGCGGCGATCGCCCAGGACACGTTCGCCGAGCTGCTGCACCGGCTGGAACAGAGCAAGACGGCGGGCTGCACCCCGCTCGAGCAGTTCCGCGCCGGGCTGCGCACCTATATCGAGTTCGGCCTGGCGCGCCCGGACGAGTACCGGCTGACGTTCATGACCCGGCTGTTCCGCCGGCTGGACGCCAGGACCTGCGCCGTCGAGATGGCCGACCGGACCTTCGCCGTCCTGGAGGACAGGATAGCCGAGCTGATCGGCGAGGGCGTGTTCCGCCAGGGCGAGGCGCTCGACTTCGCCGAGGCGGTATGGGCCGCCCTGCACGGCACCACGGCCCTGCTGCTGGACCAGGCCGACAACCTGCGCAACGAGGGCGACGCCCTGGTGTCGGCGAGCATCGCCCTGATCGAGAACGGGCTGCTGCACCCGGAGTACCGCAGCAGCAAAACTAAACCTTGTTAACTTAACAAGGGTAATATACCTTCCGGGTGTCGTCTCGATCGGGAGGTTCACATGCTCACCCTGTCCCACTGCCAGGTCGCCGCCGCCGCACGCCGGTTCGAACAGGCCGGCCTCGCGGCTCTCGGCGCCGCCGCACTGGCCGCGGCCGTGCTGGTGTCGCCCGCACTGCCCAGGCTGAACGGCGCGTCCGTGCCGCCGGCCCGTACGGAGCGGGTGCTGACGCTGTCCGCCCCGGACGGCTCGCTGACCCGGCTGCGCGACGCGGCCGAGCAGGCGCGCGCCGAGCTGCTGGGCAGACCCGGCGTCGGCGCGGTGACGCTGCGCGGCCTGGTCACGACGGGGCTCGAGGTGGAGTACGCGCCGGCGAGGCTGGCCCGGTCGGGCGTCACAGTCGGCGACCTGCGCGCAGCCGTGCCGGCGCAGTCCGTGGCGCCTGGGCGCATCGTGCTGTCGCTGGACGCCGCGCAGGGCGGCCCGCAGCCGGTCGCCGACCGCATCGTCCACGGCCGCGGCAAGGCGGTCCGGCTCGGCGACGTCGCGACAGTGGCGCGGGTGGCCATCGCGCCGGTATCGACGCTGAGCCGCAACGGGCATCCCGCGGTCGAGCTCGTCGTGCTGCCCGCGCCCGGCGTGTCCGACTGACACGGACCCCCACGGCTTTCGCCGCCGGCGCATCGGTGGCTAGAGCACTTCCCGAGCCAACAGGCTCGGGAGTAGTGCTCTTCGCCATTGTTTCCTGGAGCATTACTCCCGACCGGGTGATTTCACCCGGTCGGGAAATGCTCTAAGTGGCGCAAAGCCTTGGGGGGGCCATGTTCCATCAGCCGCTGACGCCAGTTGCGGGCAGCCTCGTGCTGTCCTTTCTGGCGGCGACCCTGCCCATCGCCACGGTGCTGGTGCTGCTGGGCGTGCTCAGGCGGCCGGCTTGGCAGGCCTCGCTGGCGGGCCTCTGCGTCGGGTTCGCCGTCGCCGTGTTCGGCTGGGGGTTTCCGCCGCTGCTGGCGCTGGACGCCGCGGCGGCGGGCGCGGTGTTCGCGCTATGGCCGGTCATGTGGATCGTGGTCAACGCGCTGCTGCTCTACAACATCGCCGTCATCTCGGGCCGGTTCGACGCCTTCCGCGACTGGATCCTCGCCCACCTGCCAGACGACCGGCGGGTGGTCCTGGTGGTCATCGGCTTCTGCTTCGGCTGCCTGCTGGAGGGCATCTCCGGCTTCGGCACACCGGTCGCGATCACCAGCGCGCTGCTGATCCTGGTGGGCTTTCCGCCGCTCGAGGCGCTGACCTTCACGCTGATCTTCAACACGGCACCGGTGGCGTTCGGCGCGCTGGGCGCGCCGGTGACGGTGCTGGGCCAGGTCACCGGCCTGTCGCCCGTCATCCTCGGCGCCATGATCGGGCGCCAGCTGCCGTTCATGGCCCTGCTGCTGCCGTTCTACGTCATGGGCCTGTACGGTGGGGTCAGGAGCATACGCGCGCTGTGGCCGGTGCTGCTGGTGGCCGGCGCGAGCTTCGCCGCGGGCCAGTTCGTCAGCTCCAACTATCTCGACTACGCGCTGACCGACGTGTTCTCGTCGCTGACCGCGCTGGTCGTCACCCTGCTGTTCCTGCAGGTCTGGCGGCCCGCGCCGGATGCGGCCTTCGCGGTGCAGGCGAAATCGGCCGATGCGGCCCGGCCCGGCCGCGCCGTGCCCGGCTGGCAGGGATGGCTGCCCTGGGTGGTCGTGTCGGCCGTCGTGATCGTGTGGACGCATTACAAGGTGCCGGATACCGGCGCGTACCCCGTGCTGTGGCCCGGCCTGCACAACCGGGTCAGCATAACGCTGTACCACGACAGGCTGTACGCCGCGAAATACGTGTTCCAGCCGCTCGCTTCAGGGACCGGCATCCTGGTCGCCGCGATCCTGACGGCGGCGCTGGTCGGCGTGGGTCCTGCCGGTTTCGTGCGCGCGGCGATCGTCACCTGGCGGCAGGCGCGCATCGCCATCCTGACCGTGGCGCTGATCGTGGCGCTGGCCTATCTGATGAACTATTCCGGCCTGAACTACACGCTCGGGCTCGCGGTCTCGCATGCCGGGCTGTTCTTCCCGCTGCTCTCGCCCTTCCTCGGCTGGGTCGCGGTGTTCCTCTCCGGCAGCGACACCTCCGGCAACGCGCTGTTCGGCAACCTGCAGGTGGTCGCGGCCAACCAGCTCGGGCTCAACCCTGTGCTGATTGCCGCAACCAACTCCTCGGGCGGTGTGATGGGCAAGATGATCTCGCCCCAGAACATCGCCACCGGCGTGTCGGTGACCGATCTCAAGGGCCAGGAGGGCACGGTTTTCGCGCGCACCTTCAAGCACTCGGTGGTGCTGACGCTGGTGCTCGGCGGCCTGGTGCTGGCCCAGCAATACCTGGCGCCGTGGATGATCCCTAAATGACCCGCTATGGCCGGCCCCGCCTGACCAGGCGGGTAGCGGCGAACAGCGCGACGCTGGCCAGGATGACGGCGAACAGGCCCAGGACCTGGTCGCGCTGCGCCGAGCCGACCAGCAGCACCATCGTCGTCATGCCGAGCACCGACGCCACGGGCAGGACGCGGAAATCGGCCGGCGGACCCAGCGCCCGCGTGCCGCGCCGGTGCAGCACCCAGGCGGCGCCGCAGCCCAGGAAGTAAAGCCCGGCCGTGTTGAGGGTGGAGGCGGTGACGAGGCCGGTGAAGCTGCCAGACAGGGCCAGCCCGGCGGCGATCGCGCTGTGCACGCCGATGGCGACGTTGGGCGTGCCCGTCCTGGGGTTGGCGCGGCCGAGTGCTGCTGGCAGCAGGCCGTCGCGCGCGAAGGCGAACAGGATGCGCGGCGCGCCCAATATGTCGCTGGCGATGAAGCCGAGCATAGACAGCCCGGCCCCCGCCACCAGCACCAGGCCCGCGGCCAGGCTGACCCTGCCCGCGGCTTCGGCCAGCGGCGCCGTGGCCTGCGCGAGATCCGGCCCCAGCAGGCGCTGCGCCACCAGCTGGATGGCGATGTAGAGCACCAGCACGAACCCCATGGCGCCGAACAGGGCGCGCGGCACGGTGCGGTGCGCGTCGGCCACTTCGCCGCTGGCGCCGAGCACGGTTTCCATGCCGCTGAACGCGAACACCGCCAGGATCACCGCCTGGCCGAAGCCCGCGGCGGGCGGCGGCGCAACGGGCGGCGGTGCGGCAGGCGCCGCCCACAGCCAGAGCGAGACGAACAGCAGCAGCGGCAGCAGCTTGACCGCGGTCACGACCGAGACCAGGCCGGCGCCGCCCCGCACGCCGCGCGCGTTGACCAGGGCGATGCCGCCAATCGCGGCCAGGATGACCATGGCCCGCCCGAGTCCGGCAGAGACGGCAGGCACCACGCTGCCGATGGTGGCGGCGAACGCGGCCGCGATGCCGCCGCAGGCGAGCACGCTGGCGGTCCAGGTCATGATGCCGCACAGGAAGCCCGCCAGCGGCCCGAACGCGTCGGCCACGTAGCCATAGACGCCGCCGCTGGTCGGCATCCGGCTGCCGGCCTCGGCCAGGCACAGCACCACCATCGCCATCGCGGCCGCACACAGCAGGTAGGCCAGAGGCGCGCGCTGCCCCGCGGCATGGGCCATCGCCGCGGGCAGGCTGAATATGCCCGCCCCGACCACGCCGTTGACGATGGCTGCCCCCAGCGCCCACGGCCCGATATGCCGCCGCAGCCCGTCGTCGCGAGATGTCATCGCCGCATTTCAACGGTGCGCCAGGCGCCGGGTCAAGGCGTGCGGCGCCCGTTCGTTCCGGTTTCCGCATCGCTTTGCCGGTGCCGCTCGGAGCGATGAAAAAAGTTTTGTGTCAGTGATGGAACCCGCATCGTTTGCCGTTGCACTGGGCGCTCGCATGACGTCTAGTTCACGCAACATCCTGCCCGGACGAGATGCAGGATCGGCTTCGACACATACGGCCCACGCATTCCCCGAATGGTGCTGAGCGATGAGCAAGCTTGCGAACTCCGTCGATGCCGCCTCTGAAGAAGCCGCTGCACCCGGCTCGCCGCCCCGGTCGCGCCCCGAATCGCGTGAGGAGTATCTCGACCGCCTGTCGGCGGTGCTGGGAGTCGACCGGACGCGGATGATCGCCTCGGCCTGGTCCGGCGACACGGTGCCCGCGTGGCTGCAGGAAACCCCTGCCGACGAGCCGGCCGCGCGGCCGGCCAGGCGCCGCCGCAACGGGCTGGCGGCGCTGCGGCAGACGACGATGCTGTGCGTGACGGCCGCGCTGGGATCCTGCCTGTTTCTCTACTGGGGCAAGAGCCAGGCGGCGATGGCCGACCGCGAGATCGGCCGCATTCTGCACGCCACGCAGGAGGCGCATGCGCGAGTCTATGCCCTGCGCGCGGAGTGGGCGCTGCTGAACCAGCCGGACCGCCTGCGGGACATGGCCGACCACCATCTGGCGCTGCGGCCGATCGCGCCCGAGCAGTTCGCCGAACCGGCCAGGTTCGCCGACCGCCTGCCGCTCCCCGCCACGGGGCCGGCAGTGGAGAGCCCGGACGAGGACACCGCCGTCGCCGCAGCCGAGCCGGCGCCGCCCACGGTCCGGAACGCGTCGGCCGTGGTTAAGGTGGCGAGCGCCCCCGAGGCCGCCTCGGCCGAGCAGGAGCACGCGCTGGCCGCCTCGGCCGAGCAGGAGCCCGCCCTGGCCGCATCGGCCGAGCGGGAGCCCGCCCTGGCCGCCTCGGCCGGGCGGGAGCCCGTCCTGGCAGCGGCGGGGCAGGAGCAAGCTGCGCAGGCGGCCGAACCGGCGGCGCCGACCGAGGCCGCCGCATCCGACGCGGTTCAGCCGCCGGCCAGGGTCGCGGCGGCGCGGGCGGACCAGGTCCCGGCCACGGACGAGGATGCCGACGACGCGCCGCTGCGCCACGTCCGCGTGCACGCCGCCAGGGCGGTGCCGACGCCGAGATACCTGACGCCCATGGTCGCCGAGGCGCGCCAGCCGATGCGCGTGCGCGACAGCGGAGAGGCGCTGCTGAACGGCGAGCCGGAGGCGATGCACCTGCATGCCGCCGCCACCCGCGTGTCGGCCACCGCCGCGCTGTCGCCGCTGGCGCGCGCCGAGGCGAGCCGGATGGCACGCCGCACGATCGTGTCGAGGATCGACCTGCCGCACTGGCTGCTGCAGGCCCACCTCGTGCGCCCAGGCCGGTCGGAACCGCCGCACGCGCTCGGCGCCCCGCTGCCGCTGGCGGCCCCGCAGCCGCAGCCGGCCGCCGTGCAGCGCGTGGTCGCCCGGCCAGCCGCCGAGCCGGAGCATGCGCCGGTCCAGCAGGCGCAGGACCAGGCCTACGATCCGCCGCCCTACCGGCCGGCCTATCGCCCGGCCTACCCCTACGGCAATCCCTACCGCCCGTATTACGGCCAGGCCTATGGCGGCGGCTATTACGGCAACCCTTACGGCAACCCCTATTACCGCAGCTACGCGCCGCCGCCGCCGCCGAACGGCTATTATCAATAGGCGATCCGGCGGCACCGACCGTGTGTCAGAGCGGATTCATGCTGACTGTGTCAGCCTGATCCGCTCTAAGCTTTTCTTTGGCGAGCAGCTTTATCAGCCAGACTGATTCCAGTCTGGCTGATGCTGCTCTAGTTGCGCATCCGCACGCCGAGGACGAAGCCGAACAGGCCGAGCAGGACGGTGCCCAGCACCGTCTGCACGCTGGACAGCAGCACGCCCAGCTGGCCTGACGGCGTCAGCCCGACCTCCGACGTACCGACGGTCGTCATCGAGTCGAGGCTGAACAGAAGGTAGTCCACCGGCCGGAACGCCGAAGCCGGCGCCAGCCCGCCTGCGCCGCGCGGGTGCAGGCAGCCGGCGAGCCAGTAGACGACGGCGAACCCGAGCAGCACCGCCAGGAACGCCCGCAGCACCCGGCCCACGCTCTCCCCATAGTCGCAGAGCCATTCCGACAGGCAGTCGTTCAGCCAGCGCAGGCCGAAGCGCAGCGCCGCGCGGCGCTCGCCGGCTCCGAACGCCGCGGCGGCGCGCTGGCGATGCAGCTGCTTGTCCATCCTGCGGCGCCTGCGGAACGCCCAGCTGGCGTCCTGCGCGCTGCCCAGCGAGCGGAAGTTCTGCTCCAGCACGATGTAGCTTTCCACCGCCGCCTCCCACTCGCCCGCGGCCTCCTCGCCCGTGGCGCCGCCCAGCTGGACGGCGCGCATGCGCGTGCGGTCCAGCCAGGCATTGGCGAAGCGGGCATGGCGCAGCGTGCAGGAGGTCAGCGGAACGTGCGGCAGCACGGCCTCGCTGAGGTCGGCGCCGGAGAGGTCAGCGCCGTCCAGCACCGCGTCACGCAGGTTGGCGCCGCGGAACCGCGCGCCCGCCAGCCTGGCGCGCCGGAGCGTGGCGCCGCCGAGATCGGCCCCTGCCAGGTCGGCGCCGCCCAGCTCCGCCTCGTCCAGGCGCGCGTGGCGGAAATCGGCGCGCTGCGCCTCGATCCGGCCGAGCTGCGCGCCCCACAGATCGGCGCCGGACAGGTCCGCCCCATCCATCACCGCGCCGGTGAAGCGGGCAAAGCGCAGCCTGGCGCGGGCCAGCCTGGCATCCTCCAGCAATGCGGAGGAGAAATCGGCTTCCCCCGCATCGACTTCGGTGAGGTCGGCGCCGATCAGGTCGGCTTCCCGCAAATTGGCCTGTTCGAGCCTGGCGCCGGCAAGGACGATGTTGCTGCCGCCCGCCCCGCTCAGATCGGCGCCCGTCAGGTCCGCCCGGCTCAGCTGCGCCGCGCGCAGACTGGCGCCGGCGAGCGACCGGCCGGCCAGGCACAGGCCGCCTGCCGACGCGTCCCACCAGGGCGCCCCCCGGCCGCGCCCGCCCAGGGCGGCGGCCGACACGTCCGCGCGGTCGTAGCAGCGGCGGCTCTCGCCGCCCGGCGGGCAGGCCGCCAGGGCGATCAGCGCCTCGGTCGCGGCCGGATCGGCGTCCGGCAGGCGACCCCTGGATCTGGCCGGCACGGCGGATGGCGTGGCGGCCGCAGGCACTGCAGGGGGCAGGGCGTTCGGCGGTTCAGGCACTGGCCGGCGCCAGCGCCTCGATCTGCGTCAGCAGGCGGGAGAACTCGATCGGCTTGGCGTGGTAGTCGTCGCAGCCCGCGGCCAGCGCCTTTTCACGGTCGCCCGACATCGCGTGCGCGGTCAGGGCGATGATCGGGATGCCCGCCGTGGCGGCAGCACCCTTGAGGGTGCGGGCCACCGTCCAGCCGTCGACCAGCGGCAGGTTCATGTCCAGCAGGATCAGGTGGGGGAGACCGGCGGTGGCGCGGTCGAGCCCGGCCTGCCCGTCGGTCGCGACCTCGACCGCGTAGCCCCTGCGCGACAGCCTTCGGGACAGGAAGTCCCAGATCTCCTCGTGGTCCTCGACTAGAAGCAGGCGCATGGCATCTCCGGGCGCCGAGCCGGCGCAACATGTCAGTGGGCGGCGGGGGCGGGCAGCTCGCCGTGCCCCGCCTCGACCGCCGGCGTGAGCAGCCGCAACTCGCCTGCGAGCTGCTTGAGGTTCGTCTGGCCCTTGCTCAGCACCCGGTCGGCCCCGTCGAGCCGGCGGCGCTCCTCGGCGTCGAGGTCGCGCGCCGTCAGCACCACCACGGGGATGTGCTCGCAACCCGGCCGCCGGCGCAGCTCGTGCAGGAAGGCGAACCCGTCCATCAGCGGCATCGTCAGGTCGAGCAGGATGAGCTGCGGCGGCAGGCAGGTCACCCGCTCGAGCGCTTCCTGGCCGTTGGCCGCCTCGTCCACCGTCCAGCCGTTGCGTTCGAGCACGGTGCGCAGCCTTGCGCGCGCGTCCGGGTCGTCGTCCACCACCAGGATGTCGCCTGCATCGCCGTGGAAACGGTCCATGACCTGCTTGAGCCGGTCCCACTCCACCGGCTTGAGCACGGTGTCGGCCGCCCCCAGGGAGGCGCCGAGGCCAGGCTCGTTGACGAACGTCACCATGACGACCGGGATGGTGGCGAGCGAGGAGTCCGCCTTCAGCGTGCTGAGGACCGACCAGCCGTCCATCTGCGGCATCATCACGTCCAGCAGGATCGCGTGCGGGCGCGCGTTGCGGGCGATCTCGATGCCGGTGCGGCCGTCGGGAGCGGTCCTGACCCCGAAACCCTCGCGCTCGAGGAAGCGGGTCAGAAGGTCGCGCTGCGAGGGGTCGTCGTCGATGACCAGCACGGTGTGGCGCTGCCGGGCGTCGTGCGTCGCGGGGTCGCCGGCGTCGGCCGCCACGTTCTCCGGCAGCACGGCCGGCAGCCGGATGGTGAAGACCGACCCCTCGCCCGGGCGGCTGGTCACGGAGATGTCGCCGCCGAGCAGCCCGCAGAACGCGCGCGTGATCGCAAGCCCGAGGCCCGTGCCGCCGAACTTGCGCGTGGTCGACGCGTCGGCCTGGCTGAACCGCTCGAACAGGCGCGAGAGCTGCTCCGGCGTCATGCCGATCCCGCTATCGGCGACGGCGAAGATCAGCGTGTCCCCGTCGCGCTCGGCCGACAGCACGATCCGCCCGTTCTCGGTGAACTTGGCGGCGTTGCTGACCAGGTTGAACAGGCATTGGCGCAGCTTGACCTGGTCGGTGTGCATGACGCCGAGTTCGCCTCGCACGTCGATGGCGAGCTCGTTGCCCTTCTGCAGCACCAGCGAGCCGACCGTTCCCGCCACGTCGCGCACCAGCGTCTCGACCGGGAAATCCTCGGCGAACGTGGTCATCCGGTCGGCTTCGATCTTGGAGAGGTCGAGCACGTCGTTGATCAGGCTCAGCAGGTGGCGCGCGTTGGACTGGATCTTGCGCACGTCGCCGAGCAGGTGCGCCTCGCCCGTCTCCTCCATCTCCTCCTCGATCATCTCGCTGTAGCCGATCACGGCCGACAGGGGAGTGCGCAGCTCGTGGCTCATGTTGGCCAGGAACTGGCTTTTCGCGCGGTTGGCCGCCTCGGCCGCGTCCTTGGCGGCGCTCAGCTCGTCCTGCGCCGCGCGCGCCTCGGTGATGTCGGTGTGGGTGCCCACCCACTCGCGGACCTCGCCGTCGTCCAGCAGCGGCACCGCGCGCGCCTCCATCACCCTGTACTCGCCGTCGGCGCGGCGCAGGCGGTAGTCGGCGAGGTACGCCGAACCGGTCTCCACCGCCTCGGCCCAGCTGGTGCGCGCCGCGTCCCGGTCGTCCGGGTGCACGGCGGCGCCCCAGCCGCCGTTTTCGTACTCGGCCGCCGCCTGGCCGGTGAACGTCGTCCAGCTGGGCTGCGCCCCCTTCAGCTCGCCCGCAGGATCCGCGGTCCAGACGATGGACGCCCAGGCCTGGATCAGCGTGCGGTAGCGCTCCTCGCTCTCGCTCAGCCGACGCTCGAACCGACGCCTGACGGTCACGTCGTTGACCACGATCCCCGCCCCGGCACCACCCTCGCGCAGGTCGGAGGGCAGCGGGAAGAAGCCGAACTCGTAATCGTGCATGCGGCCGCGCCCGGAACGCTCCCGCGCGCTGAAATCGATGCCGGTCAGGGTGCGGCCATGCTCCAGCGCCGTGGCAAGACGCGGCTGCAGGGTTTCGCGCAGGTCAGGCACCAGATCCCAGATGCTGTGGCCGGTGGCCAGGCCCAGCACCTGCTCGCTCATCGTGGCGAGCGTCTGGTTCATCTGCCGCAGGTGCAGGCCCTCGTCGAGGAAGCCCATGCCGAACGGGGCGTGGTCGAGCACGCTGCGCAGCAGGGCGACGCTCGCACGTTCGGCCCGCCGGCGCTGGTAGGCGAGCTGTGCCAGGCAGGCGAAGGCGGCCAGGGTGGCCAGGGCGGCTGCGGCGTCGAGCACGGGGGTGAGCCGGTTCTCCCGCCGTTCGGCCCGTTCGAGCTGTTGTCGGGCCGCAGCCTGCAGCCGGTCGACGGCGGCGCGCACGCGGTCCATCGACGCCTTGTCCTGCCCGGACCGGACCAGGGCGGTGGCGGCGTCCAGTCCCTGGCTGCGCCTGGCCTCGATGACGCGTCGGGCGAACTCCTGCTTGGCATCGACGAGTGTGGCCAGCACCCTGCCCGACGCATCGTCCGTGGCGATGCCCGACAGCAGCCCCGGCAGCGCGGAAAGCGCCGCGTTGTAAGGCTCGAGGTACTCGTCCGCGCCGGTCAGCGCGTAACCGCGCTCGCCGGTCTCCAGATCCTTCATCTGCGACAGCAGGCGTTCGGCCGTCACCACTGCCCCGTTATGCTCGGCTATGGCCTGACGCGCCTGCCTCGACACGGCAAGCGACCAGGCAGCGGCCGAGAGACCCGCCACGAGCAGCAATCCGGCGGTGATGCTCAGCCACCCGGCGCCGCGCCTGGCACCTCCGCCACTATCTTCGACCATGTCTGTCCACCCGAGGCGTAGATGCTCTACGCAGCGCCTGTCGGGACGTTCCTGCGCCGCCCTCCCCGCGCGTGACCGCTCGCCCGCAGCACGGCCAGGGGCGTGCCGTCAGCCGGACGCGTCCTCGCGCTTGAGCAGCGCGTCGTCGATCTGGACCAGCAGGCCGGGCATGTCGACCGGCTTGGAATGATAGTCGTCGCAGCCCGCGTCCAGCGCGCGCGCCCGGTCGCCCGCCATCGCGTGCGCGGTGAGCGCGATGATGGCGACCTGGGAGGCGGGCGGCGGCCCGGCCCGCAGCGTCTTGGCCACCGTCCAGCCGTCCATCACCGGCAGGTCCATGTCCAGCAGGACGATGTCGGGCGCTTCGGCCGCGACCTGGTCGAGCGCCTGCTGCCCGTCATGCGCCAGCACCACCTCGAAGCCGCGACGCCGCAGCCGGCGGGACAGGAAGTCCCACAGCTCCTCGTGATCCTCGACCAGCAAGATCTTCGTCATGTCGTAGGGCCTCCTGCGCCGCGGGCGTAACGCGCCATAGCTCGCCCCGGACATCGCCGATGACGGAACTTACCGCCAATCTCGTCTTTGCAGTATCGCAGCGGCAGGCAGGACGATGACAGCCTCCACCCAGATCACGCTTCCTTCGGCAAACCACTCCTACAGCGTCGACCAGCCCGCGGGCACCACCCGGCGGGCGGGGCTGGCCGCCCTGAACGCCGGCGCCGTCGTGGTCGCAGGCCTCTATCTCGGGCGGGAGCTGCTGGTGCCGATCGTGCTGGCCGTGCTGCTGGCCTTCGTGCTGGCGCCGCCCGTGGTGCTGCTGCAGCGGGCCAGGCTCGGCAAGACGTTCTCCGTGCTGCTGACGGTCGTGCTGGCCTTCGTGGCGATCGGCGGCATCGGCCTGGTGGTGTGGCGGCAGGCCAGCGCCCTGGCCGACAACCTGCCGAGCTACGGCGCCACCATCCAGCACAAGATCGCCACCCTGCCGATGGGGCAGCAGATCGCCGAGCAGCTCGACAGCGTGCTGCACCCGGTGCTGGGAACCGCGGCCGTCGACAAGCTCGGCGGCGGCCCGGTCCGCACCAACGTCGCGGTCGTCGCGGCCAAGCCCGCTGGGCAGGCGGGAGGCGGCAACTCGACCCTGGTCGTGGTGAAGACCGTGGTGCAGCCGCTGCTCGGGCCGCTGGCGACGCTTGGCGTGGTGCTGATCTTCGTCGTCTTCGTGCTGCTGTTCCGGGAGGATCTGCGCGACCGGCTGGTGCGGCTGGTCGGGCGGCAGGACCTGCACCGCACCATCCTTGCGATGAACGACGCGGCGTCGCGGCTGTCGCGCTTCTTCTTGATCCAGGTGGCGCTGAACACCGGGTTCGGCGTGTTCATCGCCGCAGGCCTGGCGGCCGCCGGCCTGCCCAACCCGGTGCTGTGGGGCATCCTGGCCGCGCTGATGCGCTTCGTGCCGTTCATCGGCACCTACATCGCGCTGGCGCCGCCGCTGCTGCTGGCGCTGGCGGTCGCACCCGGCTGGACGATGGCGCTGATCGTGCTGCTGCTGTTCGTGGTGAGCGAGCTGATCATGGGCCAGGTGATCGAGCCGCTGCTCTACGGCCACAGCACGGGCATGTCGCCGATCGCGGTAATCCTGTCGGCCACGTTCTGGGCGTTCCTGTGGGGGCCGGTGGGCCTGCTGCTGGCCACCCCGCTGACGGTCTGCCTGGTGGTGATCGGGCGCCATGTCGACGCGCTGAGCTTCCTCGAGGTCATGCTGGGCGACGAGCCGCCGCTGGCGCCGGCAGAGACGTTCTACCAGCGCGCCCTGGAGGGCAACGCGCGCGAGCTCGTCAAGCAGGCGAAGCTCGCGATCGGCCGCAGCTCGCTGGCCGAATACTACGACCACGTGGCCATGGAGGGCCTGGCGCTGGCACAGACCGACCTCGCGCGCGACGCGCTGGCGTTCGAGCGGCTGGAGGCGATCCACGCGCATATCGAACGCCTGCTGGCCGAGCTGGCGCAGGGCCGCCAGGCGGTGCCTGCGGGCGAGGCGCCGGTGCCCCACGACTGGCAGCAGGAGGGTGCGGTCGTCTGCATCCCTGCCCGCGGCCAGCTGGACGACCTGGCCGCCACGATGGCGATGCAGGTGCTGCAGGGCGCGGGGTTCGGCGCCTCATGCCTCTCCAACCTGGTGCTGGGCGCGCGCGACCCGGCCGAGGCGGGGATCGGCCAGGCCAGGCTCTGCTGCCTGTCGGTCCTCGAACAGGGCAGCAGCCCGTCGGCGGTGCGCTACCTGCTCAAGCGGATCGGCAGGCAGATGCCGCACGCCGCCGTGGTCGTCTGCCTGTGGCACGCGTCCGGCAACAGCCCGATGCTGGCGGCGCTGCGGTCGGAGGGCAGCCAGGAGACGATCGTGCTCTCGCTCGGCGAGCTGGCGGCGCTGACCCGGGCGATCTGCGCCCGCCAGCCGAGGCCGGTGGCGCTGCCGGCCTGAGCCGCGCCGGGCGTTGGTGGGGGCGGGTCAGCCTTCCTGGCGGTAGTTCGGCGCCTCTCGGGTGACCGCCACGTCGTGCACGTGGCTCTCGCGCAGGCCGGCTCCGGTGATGCGGCGGAACTGCGTGTCGGCGCGCAGCTCGGCGATGGTGGCCGCACCGGTGTCTTCCATGCCGGCGCGCAGGCCGCCCACCAGTGTCGCACACACGCGACGCTTGCACCCTAGGCGGCACCGTATATATGAAAGTGCGGTCTTATATACGGAGCTTGAATGGCGCTCAGCTTGAAAGACCCGGAAACCGATCGCCTGGCGCGGGAGGTGGCCAGGCTGACCGGAGAGACACTGACGGTCGCGATCAGGACGGCGCTGGAGCAGCGGCTGCACCGCGAGCGGCGGCGGCGCGGATCGGTCGGACTGGCCGAGCAGTTGATGGCGCTAGGCAGGGAGTGCGCAGCGCTACCGGACTACGACACGAGGACACCTGACGAGATCGTCGGCTACGATGAGACCGGCATGTGGTAGATGGTTATCGACACCTCCGCTGTTGTCGCCATCTTGTTGAATGAGGCAGATGCAGTCCTTTACGCAACAACGCTGCAGACAGCCTCGCCGCGCCTTCTGTCGGCCGTAACGCGGGTGGAGCTATCTTTCGTGATCGAAGGTCGCAAAGGCGAGAAGGGTCGGGTTGAACTAGAACAATTTCTTGCAGTGCTCGACGGCGACATTGTTCCCGTCACGCCGCAGCATGTCACCTTCGCGATCCAGGCGTTTCGCACGTATGGCAAGGGGCGCCATCCGGCGGCACTGAACATCGGCGACTGCTTTTCCTACGCACTGGCAGAGGCGACCGGGTATCCGCTGCTGTTCAAGGGAAACGATTTTGCGCATACCGATCTGCAATCCGCACTGGCCGG
>CALMVI010000103.1 GCA_937873095.1 uncultured Acetobacteraceae bacterium
TGGCGACGGGTGCGGGCGGGCGGGAGAAGGTGATGCAGAGCCGAAGCGGCCGGCTGGCCGACGGCACGGCGATGCCGGCCATGGCCAGGCGGTTGCGGCCGGTGCTGGCCAGCCGGATGAGCATCGGCGACAGCCGTCCGCGGTTGACCAGCAGGGACAACGCCCCGTCCACGACGTCATGGTCGGCCGGCGACACCAGGCTGCGCAGCGACCGCCCGACGAACGCCTCGGCCGGCTGGCCGAACGTGCTGTGGAACGCACCGGCGGCATAGGTGATCGTGCCGCCCTGATCGGTTTCGGCCATCAGGTCCGCCCCGGCGAACGCGAACGCAACGAACCGCTCGTTGTTGTCGCTTCGCCTGAGATAGATCGGGTCGGTGGCCTTGGCTGCTTGTGTCACTCGGATCCTGGCGCGCGGGTCGCCCGAGTATCGCCGGCAACGGTTGCCAAACCGTGACCAGGCTCAGCGCCTGGCAGTGGTTGCCAAGCGTGACCAGGCTCAGGCCTGGCAACGGTTGCCAAGCGAGACCAGGCTCAAGGCCTGGTCTGGCCGGACCCGATCACCTGGTAGCGGAAGCAGGTCAGCTGCTCAGGGCCGACCGGGCCCCGCGCATGGATACGGCCCGTGGCGATGCCGATTTCCGCCCCGAAGCCGAACTCGCCGCCGTCGCAGAACTGGGTGGACGCGTTCCACATCGTCACCGCGCTGTCCACGGCGGCCAGGAACGCCGCGGCGGCATCGGGGTCTTCGGTAACGATCGCATCGGTATGCGCGCTGCCGTGGCGCGCGATATGGGCGATCGCGTCGTCCAGCCCGTCGACGACCGCTACCGACAGCACGCCGTCCAGCCATTCGGTGTCGAAGTCGCCGGGCGCGGCCGCTGGAAGCGTGTCCACCACCGCCCTCGCGCGCGCATCGGCCCGGAAGCTGCAGCCCAGTGCCGCAAGCTCGGCCACCAAAGGCGGCAGCAGCGCGGGTGCCGCGGCCGCGTCGACCAGAAGCGTCTCGGTCGCGCCGCATATGCCGGTGCGGCGCATCTTGGCGTTGACGACGATCCGTCGCGCCATCGCGTGGTCGGCCGCCGCGTGCACGTAGGTGTGGCAAAGCCCGTCGGCATGGGCCAGCACGGGAACCCGCGCCTCCGCCTGCACGCAGGTGACCAGCGACTTGCCGCCGCGCGGGACGATGAGGTCGATCAGCCCGCTCGCGCCCAGCATGTCGGCCACGAACGCGCGGTCCGTGCCGGGCGCCACCTGCACGCAGTGTTCCGGCAGCCCCGCCTCGGCCAGTCCCTCGACGATCGCCGCGTTGATCGCGCGCGCGCTGGCAAAACTCTCCGAACCGCCGCGCAGGATGACCGCGTTGCCCGATTTGAGGCAGATGCCGGCAGCGTCCGCCCCCACGTTCGGGCGGCTCTCGTAGATCATGCCGATCACGCCGATCGGCGCCGGCACCCGACGGATCACCAATCCGTTCGGCCGGCTCCATTCGGCCAGGGTGCGGCCGAGCGGGTCGGGCAGCCCCGCGATGTCGGCCAGCCCCTGCGCCATCGCGTCGATGCGCGCAGGGGTCAGCGTCAGCCGGTCGCGAAACGCGGCGTTGGCCGACGACGCAGCCAGATCGCGCTCGTTGGCCCGCGCGATGGCGCCCGCATGGCGGCGCAGCGCCGCGCCCGCGGCACGCAGGCCCGCATCCCTGTGGTCGGCCGGCAGCCGGGCCAGCGCGCGGGCCGCGTTCCGGGCTGCCCGACCCAGGGGCTCGATGCCGATAGTCGTCTGGTCAACCGCGTCCATCCGGCCAGGTTAGCGGCGGGCGGACGCACGCGTAAAGTTGCCCTCATTCCGCCGCATGGTGCAGCACCGCTACACTCGGCAGACTCGGCTCGACCCTGTTGCGGCCGTTGCGCTTGGCCGTATAGAGTAGCGCGTCGGCGGCCGTGAGCAGTTCGGTGATCGCGGTCACGTGGTCGGTCATGGCCGCGCAGCCGAAGCTTGCGGTGAGGCCGAAGTAGACGTCGCCCACCTGCACCGTTATCGCCTTGACGGCTACGCGCAGCCGCTCGGCCAGGCCGACGGCGCTGTCCAGGTCCATCGAAGGCAGCAGGACCACGAACTCCTCGCCGCCCAGCCGGGCAAACAGGTCGTCCGGACGCAGCAGCGCCCTGCACGCCGCCGACACCGCTCTCAACGCCGCATCGCCTGCAGCGTGGCCGTACGTGTCGTTGATCCTCTTGAAACGATCGATGTCGACCGCCACCACCGCCAGCGGCTGGCCCTGCGCGTTGCAGGCGAGCCGCGCATGTTCGGCAGCCTCGAAAAAATGGGCTCGGTTGGATGCACCGGTCAGGTGGTCGGTGGTCAGCATCTCCTTCAGCCTTTGGATGTCGGAGGCCCTCTGCGTCACGTCGCGCAGGATGACGGTGTAGCCGGTGATGACGCGGGGATTGCTGCACTCGTCCTCGCTCCTGGCGGCGACCAGTCGCTGGCACCAGTAGCGCTCTCCGTCGGGGCGGGTGCGCCAGCCTTCGTCGAGGTGCCAGCCGTCACGCTGGGCGATGGCGATCTGCCTGGCTGCGCTGGAGGCCGTGGAGCGCGGCTGCAAGTCAAGCGCATCCAGCGACAGGTTCATCATGGCATCCCGGCTCAAGCCGGTCTGCCTGGCCGCGGCGGCGCTCACGCCGTCGATGAACCCGTTTCGGTCGAGAGAGATGACGGCGTAATCGTTCACGCTGTCGAGCAGCGTCGCGAACCATGTTTCGGCCTGCCTGAGCCTTTGCTCCTGCATGACCTGCTTGGACACATCCGTCAGCGCCGCCATGAACCTCTGGCAGTCGATCCTGACCAGCGTGCATGCAAGCACGAGCGGATCGGCGGAGCCGTATTTCCCGCCGGGATGGACGAAGATACGCTTGCCCTCGCAGACGATACCCCACATTCCTGAGAACGCTGCAACGATGTTGCGCAGCTCGGGCGCGTAGGTCTCCAGCACCCGAAACAGGTTCACCACGATGCCGTTCTGCGCGATCGGCAGCAGCAGCTGCATGGCAAGCGGGTTGATGAGCCGGATCTCGCCATCCGCCGCGAGTTCGATGAGACCGACCGGACAGGCGTACAGAAACTGCAGAAGCTCGTTAAGCTGATCGTCGGGCTCGACGCTCATGCCGAGGCTCAGAGAGCGCGTTCAACAAGCACGAAGTGCAGGGCGTGCCCGGCGCTTTGCAGCAGACGAAGCTTGACCGGCGTTGGCCGCATCCTCAGCGTAAGGACAAAATCGATGATCGTGTCGATCTCGGGTTCGTCGATGAAGCGCTGCGCCACCAGGAAGTTGTTCATGCATTGGGCGATGTGCTCGAAAAACCGCCCTCCGATGATCCTGGCGACAGGCAGTCCGGCGAGCCTGGACTCGGTGGCGTTGTAGATCTCGACCACGCCTGCCTCAGACAGGCCGATGACCCCGAACGGCAGGCTGTCGAGCATCGCCGTATCCGCACCCGACAACGTGCCGATCGAGATCGTGTCGAATGCGTGCTGCTCAGCCTGGGCTGCCGCCGCCGTTCGACGCTCGGCCAGACCGGGCGGAGCTTCCTGCTGCTGAACCGAAGACGCGCCTGACACTCCAGCCTCCGAACCCTGCCTCGGCAGCCATCATGCACCCGAAAAGGTTAACGCTTTGGCGCAGAGCACGGCCGGTTCCGGCGTCGCATCTTCTAAGACGGCGGCAAAGCGGCTAGACCGCACGCGTTCGCCCGGCGCCATCCGTCCCAGCTTTGTCCTGGCGAGCAGCGCCGAGAGAAGGAGACCCCATGAGGCTTTTCGCACTGACCACCACGGCCCTGCTGCTGCCGGCCTGCGCCCAGATCGTGCAGGCGGCCTGGACGCCGCCCAGCCGCGATCCGGCCAAGGTCAAGCCTGGCACCTACGCGGTCGAGCCCACGCATACCCAGGTCATCTTCTCGGTGATGCATCTTGGCTTCACCAACTACTCGGGCACCTTCTCCGGCGTCAGCGGCAGCCTGTCCGTCGTGCCCAACACCCCGGGCGCGATGGCCGTCTCCATCACCGTGCCGGTCAGCACCGTCGCCACGACGAGCACCAAGCTGGACGGCGAGTTGAAGAGCGCGGACTGGCTGGACGCGGCGCACTACCCGACGATGGTGTTCCGCTCCACCGGCGTGACCCAGACCGGGCCCGACACGGCAGACGTCGCCGGCACGCTGACGCTGCACGGGACGACCAGGCCGCTGACCCTGCACGCCACGTTCAACGGAAGCGGCGTCAACATGCTCGACAGCAAGACCACGATCGGCTTCCAGCTCTCCGGCGTGCTCAGACGCAGCGATTTCGGGGTGACGAAATACGTGCCGCTGGTCAGCGACGAGGTGCGGCTGACGATCGCGGCGGCGTTCGAGAAGAGCTGAGGGTCGCTGGCGCCGGCCAAAGCGGGTACGCCGACTTCGACGGGCGACAACGACAAGGGATGATCGCTGCGATAGAAGCCGGGCTTATTGCTGGCCCACACAGGCGGCCGGCATCTTGTAGTGGCGCGCGTAATCGCTGGTCATGGACGCCTGGCACTCGGAAAAATCGGCTTTGGCCTCGGACCCGCCTTGCGCCGCGCTGTCCTGCGCGCATGCTGCGTCGCGCTTGCGGCGCCACGCACCCACCTGATGGCGAACGGCGTCGGCGCACACCGTGGACGTCCTTGCGCTGAGCTTTATATGCTGATCCAGGGCGTGGTCTGCTTCGACCTGGTCGCGCCAGGCACAGAAGTTCATGCTTTGCTGATTGGCTGAACAATCGGCGAGCTGCCTGGAAACCTCGTCCGGCGGCAGGCCGCTCAACTTGGCGATTTCGGAGGTGGCTGAGAACGCTGGTTCGGAAGTGCCGGCGCAAGCGTTACCAAAACTCAGCAGCAGAATGCCCAGCCGGATGGTTGTCGTGACGCTCATTGGAAGGGAGCAGCCTCTTCTCGGCGCCGGTTCATCAGACCTTGGCTTCGAACTGGCGCGCCGCGGCGGCCGTTTCGGTCACGCGGATGGACGAACACCCGGTCCTGTATTGCACGAGCGGCTGCCGCATTGTTGCCGGCATTAGCGGCTCCCAAAGCCGCTGCCGCCCCGCGCGCGCCAGCATTGTAGGCGAAGCTTACCGCTGCATCGAACTGCTCCTGCGTCAGGCGATGATCCTGCACCTGATTCCTCACTGCCTGCTCAGCCGCGGTTATGCCTGCCGTCAATTGCGCGTCGATCTCTGCGTCGGACACGGTCCTATGCAGCTCCTCATCCGAACAGGGACCCGTGTGCACCAGTGTTCCGACACCAAACGTACAGTTTTGGGCTTGATCGTTGTAATAGTGGTTCACCGCTCCTTCCCGTAGGCGAAGTGCTGCGCGGCCTTGCGCGCTCAAGCTCATATCATCGTTGGCGCCTGGCATGCAGGTTCCTTCGGATTGCAGGCGTCATTTTCATAACACCTCCATCCCGTCATACGCCACCTCGAACCCCGCCTCCTGCACCGCCGCACGTTCGGGCGAGCCGTCCAGCAGCATCGGGTTGGTGTTGTTGATGTGGAAGTAGATGCGCCGGCCCGGCTGGCCGGCCAGGCGCGCCATCGACCCTTCGGGGCCGGAGACGCAGACGTGGCCCATCCGGCGCCCGGTCTTCTGGCTGACGCCGGCGCGGATCATCTCGTCGTCGGTGAACAGCGTGCCGTCGAAAAACAGCAGGTCGGCGCCGGCAAGCGTCTGCTGCACCGAAGCGGTCACCTCGGCGCAGGCGGGTGCAATGATGGCGGTCCTGCCGCCGGCCTCCAGCCTGGCGGCGTAGGTCGCCGCCTGCTCGGCAGACGCCGCCGCACGGTCCTCGTGGTAAAGCGGCACCTTGCCCGGCATCTCCAGCAGCGTCAGCGTGATGCCGAGCCCGGTATCCAGTGCCACGCCCGGCACCACCGCCACGCGCTCCACCAGCGCTGGGTCCAGTGCGGCGAAGATCCTGTTCTCCTCCAGGATGCGCAGGATCGGTTCGGGCGCGAACACGCGCAGCCGCTGCTGTTCGCGCAGCACCAGCAGCCCCGCGACCCCGTCCACATCGGCGCTGACCAGCACCACGGCCGCCACCGGCGAGTGGCGCGGGCTGACCGGCGCCATGGCCGGGTTGTCCAGCATCTGCTGGCGCAGGTCCGGGGAGGCGCCGACCAGCAGCCAGCGCTCGCCGTCCTCGGTGACGGCAACGCCCACCTGGGTTCGCGGGCGGGCACGCGGGTCGCCGGCACGGGCCAGGCCGCACAGCGCGCAGCCGCAATTCCACTGCGGGAACCCGCCGCCCGCGGCGGAGCCCAGGACGAGGCATCTCATGAGGATGCTTTGGCCACGGGAATGCCGGCTGGCAAGAGGCACAGCTTGCGGCGGACCAGGCTGTTTGCCGCGCCGCCCTGCGTCGCCATATGCACGCCGTCATCCACGAGGTGTCAGATGTCCAATTTCGAGTATGCCGGCACGTTCCGGCTCGGCCGCCGGGCCGTCAAACGCCTTGGCTACGGCGCGATGCAGTTGGCAGGCCCAGGCGTGTTCGGCCCGCCCAAGGACCACGGCGCGGCGCTGGCCGTGCTGCGCGAGGCGGTGGCCCTGGGCGTCGACCACATCGACACCAGCGACTTCTACGGCCCGCACGTCACCAACCAGCTGATCCGAGAGGCGCTGCATCCCTATCCGGACGAGCTCGTCATCGTCACCAAGATCGGCGCCAGACGCGGCGAGGACAAATCGTGGAACCCCGCCTTCTCGCCCGACGAGCTGCGCCAGGCGGTGCACGACAACCTGCGCAACCTCGGCCTGGACGTGCTCGACGTCGTCAACCTTCGGGTCATGATCAACCCGCACCACCCCTCCGAAGGGCCCATCGAGGCGCCGCTCACCGTGCTGGCCGAGCTGCAGCGCCAGGGCCTGGTGCGCCATATCGGGCTCAGCCACGTCACGCCGGCGCAGGTCGAGCAGGGGCGCAAGATCTGCGAGATCGTCTGCGTGCAGAACCTCTACAACCTGGCCAATCGCAGCGACGACGCGCTGGTCGACAGCCTGGCCCGCAACGGCATCGCCTTCGTGCCCTATTTCCCGCTCGGCGGCTTCAGCCCGCTGCAATCGGCCGCCCTGTCCGACGTGGCGGCGGAGCTGGGCGCCACACCGATGCAGGTGGCGCTGGCCTGGCTGCTCCACCGCGCCCCCAACATCCTGCTCATCCCCGGCACGTCCTCGGTCGGGCATCTGCGCGAGAACCTCGATGCGGCCGGCCTCGTCCTGTCGCAAGGCGTGCTCGCCAGGCTCGGCTCGATGGACGCGAAAGCCGCCGCCTGACGGCCGCGCGCAGCCTGCGGCAAGCGAGGCATCCAGCCTCGTTGTTTCAGCGAGCAGATTGATCGCGTTCAAGTCCACATGAACGCGCTCTGCTCTCGCCCGCGCGGCTCAGCGTCCAGGCCTGGCACCCTCCGCCCGGCCCGCCAACCGGCTGCCGAGCCGCCGCGCGGCCCGCAGGCCGGGCAGCTCGACCCAGACGTGCAGACCGGCCGACAGCACGGTGAAGACCAGGACCGCTGCTGCGAGCGCCAGGTAGTAGGGCACGCCAAGCCGCCCCATCAGGCACCGCATCACGGCGTAGCTCAGCACGCTGTGCGTCATGTAGATCGGGTAGCTGACGTTTGCCACACGATCGAGTGGAGCGAACGGGCGAACCCATCGCCGCGCCGCATACAGCAGTGTGAACAGGCACAGCGCCTCGAAATACGAGCAGGCGACGACGGGGAAATACGGCCGCAGCGGACTGTGCATCCAGCACAGGCAGTTGCCCGCGCCGCACAGCGCCACCAGCCCCGCCAGACCGGCCCATGACAGCCTGCCCCTGAGATGCGCGTGGAACACGATCCCGATGGACATGAACGACAGGAACACCGTGTCCATGCCGAGCATCGTCGAGACCGGCGTGGCCGGAACGACCCTGCCCGCCGCACCTTCGTCCCCAGGCTGTCCTGGCCCGGCACTCAAGACAACCGTCGCCTCTCCTTCCTGGTCAGCGTCGAGCCGGTGGGCGCCCAGCCGCGGCCCTGATTCCGGCCCGCCGGCCTGCGCCCGTGTCGATAGGCTGCGGCGGCCGGCTGATTCCCCGGTTGTCGGGGCGTGGCGTATCTGACACCCTTCGCCCTGGCCGAAAGGGAGCTTGCCGGTGATGCGTGTTTCAGCAGGCAAGGCGGGGCGGTCGGCTGCGCTGATCGCTGGTGTGCTGTGTGCGACAGGCGCACGCGCGGACGAGCATCGCCTTGCCTCGCTGCACGTCCCGGCCGTCGTGGCCGACCGTCAGGCGGCGCTGGCGGGCCTGCCCGACCCCGGCGCGCGCATGTCGCTGTCGGTGTCGCTGCCGCAGCGCAACCAGCCTGCCCTGCTGGCGCTGCTGCGCGAGCTGTATGACCCGGCCTCGCCCAACTACCGGCACTACCTGTCGGTCGCGGCGTTCACCGAGGCGTTCGGCCCGAGCGTCGCCGATTACGAGGCGGCGCGGGCCTTTTTCGCCGCAAGCGGGCTGAGCGTTTCGGCCGCCGCGCCGAATCGCGGGCTGATCATGCTGCAGGGCGACGTGGCCACCATCCAGCGCGTGTTCCACGTGACCCTGGGGCTGTACCGCCACCCCGCCGAAGACCGGCTGTTCGTGGCGCCGGACCGCGAGCCGTCGGTCGACCTGGCCGTGCCGCTGCTGCATGTGACGGGGCTGGACGATCTCGACCTGCCGCGCCCGCGCCTGCGCCAGGGTGCCGCGCGCGGCGCGCCGACCGGGTCGGGTCCCGGCGGCTACTTCATCGGCAGCGACGTGCGGGCGGCCTATGTCGGCGGGTCCAAGCTGACCGGCGCCGGACAGTCGGTCGGGCTGATGGAGCTCGCCGGCTACGAGATCAGCGACGTGCGGGCCTATTTCAGCGTGCTGAACCAGACGCTGAACGTTCCGGTCGTGGGCATCGCCACCGACAGCGCGCCGCTCGGCTGCAAGGGCAAGTGCGACGATGGCGAGCAGGCGCTGGACATCGAATACGCCATCTCGGTCGCACCCGGGCTGGCCCAGCTGCAGGTCTATGTCGGCCACAACGCCGAGGACGTGCTGAACCGCATGGCCAGCGACAACACCAGCAAGCAGCTCAGCACGTCCTGGGGGTGGTCCGTGCGCGAATACCCGACCGACCATCCGCTGTTCCTGGAGATGGCGGCGCAGGGCCAGACGCTGCTGACCGCGAGCGGCGACTACTCCTCGCTCAAGGCGAGCGACCCCTGGCCGGAGGAGGATGCGTTCATCACCGCCGTGGGCGGCACCGACCTGCGCACCGCCTCGCCGGGCGGCGCCTGGCTGGGCGAGACGGGATGGAGCGGCAGCGCCGGCGGACCCGCCCTGTCGAAGACCTTTGCCATCCAGTCCTACCAGCTGCCGTTCGTGAACTCGGCCAACAAGGGGTCGAGGACGCGGCGCAACGTGCCGGACGTGGCGGGCGACGCGGACACCGACAACTACATCTGCTTCAACGGCGCATGCGGGGGCGGCTGGGGCGGCACCAGCTTCGCCTCGCCGATCTGGGCCGGCTTCATCGCCCTGGCCAACGAGGCGGCCGCGCGCCGGGACCTGCCGCCCGTGGGCTTCATCAACCCGCTGCTCTACGCGCTGGGCGGGCGGCCGAACTACGACTCGCTGTTCCACGACGTGGTGCGCGGCACCAGCGGGCTGTATTCAAGCAGCTTCTCCTTCGACCTGGTCACCGGGCTCGGCTCGCCCCAGCCCGCCCTGATCGACGCGCTGGCGGGCCGGCACGACTGATTGCGGGGCGGATCGGGAAACGGGTAGGACATGCTCCATGGACCATGTCATGCCCGGATACGGCCGGGCCGCGTTCCGGCAGGACCCGCCGCGGCCGAGGAACCGGTTCCGCGCCGACCTGACGCTGCGCACCGCGCTGGAGCGCCACCTGCCGGCAGACGCGTTCGCCGCCGCCGCACCGGCGCTGGACCGGCTGGGCGAACGTGCCGCGCACGAACTGCCGGCGCTGGCCGAGCAGGCCGAGCGCACGCCGCCGCGCCACGTGCCCTACGACGCCTGGGGCAACCGCGTGGACCGCATCGAGGTGGACCCCGCCTTTGACGCGCTGGTGCGCATCGGCCAGGAAGAGGGTCTGGTCGCCACCCCCTATGACGGCGGCTACGGCGCGCATGGGCGCGTGGTCCAGGCCGGGCTGGCCAACCTGTTCGACCCGGTCAGCGCGGTGGCGACCTGCCCGCTGGTCATGACCGACGGGGCGGCCTGGCTGCTGCGCCAGCACGACGCGGCGCTGTGGGCGCGCTACGGCCACCGTCTGACCGCCCGCGGCGGCGGCATCACCAGCGGGCAGTGGATGACCGAGACGGAGGGCGGCTCGGATGTCGGCCAGACGGCGACCCGCGCCGCGGCCGGGCCGGACGGCGCCTACCGGCTGACCGGCACCAAATGGTTCACCTCGGCCACCTCGGCCGACATCGCGCTGGTGCTGGCGCGGCCCGACGGGGAGGCGCCAGGCAGTGCCGGGCTGTCGCTGTTCCTGCTCGAGCTGCGCCGGCCGGACGGCAGCTGGAACGGCATCGGCGTGCGCCGGCTGAAGGAGAAGATGGGCACGCGCGCGCTGCCGACGGCCGAGCTGGACCTGGACGGCGCGCTGGCGGTTCCGGTGGGCGGGCTGGGCC
>CALMVI010000104.1 GCA_937873095.1 uncultured Acetobacteraceae bacterium
CCCTGCCGCCTGAGGCGACCGCGCCGGCGCGGCCCGCCCAGCCGCCGCAGGCGGCGTCGGTCGGACCGGCCCCCGCTCCTGCCCCGGCCCAGCCGCCCGCTCCTGTGCAAGCCGCATCGCCTCAGACCCCGCCCGCCGCGCCGGCGGCGCCGTATCCTGGACCTGACGTTGCACCGGCACCGGCCCCGGCCCAGGCCCCGGCACCGGCGCCGGCACTGCCCGACATGCCGCCGGCCCGCGTCGTCCTGATCGCCCAGGCCGGCGATCAGGCGACCGCGCAGCGTCTGGACAGCTTCGTGCAACACCTGCACGCCGCGGGGATCGACGGCGTGGTGACGCAACGGTCGCCGCCGGTCCGGGCGCGCCGGCCGGTCTCGTATTTCTTTGCCGACGACCTGCCGCTGGCGCAAAAAGTGACAAAAATCCTTGCCGATGAAGAATGGCCGCGTCTGGCCAGCAACTCGTTGACCCCGAGGCTTGTTATTCCGCCTGTCGGAATGCCGCCGCGGCAGCCCGGGCTGATCGAGATACAGCTGCCCTGACACCGCTCATGAGGGACCGCCATGCGCCCCATCCACCTCGCTTCGTTTCTGCTTCCCGCGCTGCTCGCCGCCGCGTCGGCGCAGGCGGCTCCGTCCGCCGCCACGCCGCCTGCCGCTGCCCCGGGCGCATCCGACGCCAAACCCGCGGCACCGGACGCGATCGACATCTATTTCGAGGTCGGCAGCGCCCGCATAAGGTCGGAGGACCTGGCCCAGCTGGACCACGCGGCACGGCTCTACCGCGACGGCAAGCCCATCCTGATGACCGTCGCCGGCGGCACCGACGGCAGCGGGTCGCCGCAGGGCAACCTGCGGCTGTCGCAGGCACGGGCTGACGCGGTGTTCCACGGGCTGGTGGCCCGCGGCATACCGGCCGACCGGTTCCAGATACTGGCCAAGGGTGCGACCGACCCTGCGGTGCCGGACAACGCCCAGGATGCCCGCAACCGGCGCGCCGAGATCACCTGGAAGTAGGAACTGGGCAAGCAGGGTTTGGGAAAGGGCGTGCGCTGTCCCGGCGGGTCCTGACGGGCAGCCGGGCCGGCGCAGGCCCGGCTCTGCTGGCCGCCGCACTGGCCGCTCCCGCACTGGCCGCTCCCGCACTGCCTGCACTGGCCGAGCCGCCCGCCCTGCCAGACGCGCGCGTGTTGTTCGCCGACGCGGTGGCGGTCGACCTCGGCACCCACGGGCGGCCGGATGCCGAACGCGCGTTTGCCCTCTACAGCCAGGCCGCAGCACTCGGCCTGGCGCCGGCGCAGCTCAACACGGCGGTGATGCTCGACAGCGGCCGCGGCACCCGCCACGACCCGGCGCGGGCCGCCACCTACTACGCCCTCGCAGCCAGCCAGGGGATCGCGCGTGCGGCCTACGATCTGGGGCAGCTCTATGCCGACGGCGAGGGCGTTCCGGCCAACCCCGGCCTGGCGCGCGCCTGGCTCGGCTACGCTGCGGCCCGCGGCATCTCGGCGGCAGCCAGCCGCATCTCCTCCCTGCCCGCCCCGCCCGCCGAGGCAGGGGCAGCGCCGAGCGCGCCCACCCCGGTGCTGCCGGTCGCGGACGCCACGGTGGCGCGGCAGGACGCGCTGCAGTTCGTGTGGACCGCCGCGGCCCAGCCGGCGCCGGCGCGGTTCTACCTGCAGGTCGCGTCGCTCGACACGGCGCCGCCGCACGACGTGTTCACCGCACAGACCGACCTGTCGGCGGTCAAGGGCGCCGCGCTGCCGCATGGCCGCTACGCCTGGAGGGTGTTCACCGTCTGCCAGAGCCTGGCGCGCTACGCGGCGTCGCCCTGGGTGCCGTTCTCTCTATGAACCGGGCGACCGTCCGCCTGACCGTCCTGATCGCGGCTGGCTGGGCGATGGCTGCCGCCCTGCCGGCCGGCGCGCAGCAGTCGGCGCCGGCCCGTCTTGCCGCCCTGCTCGCGGAGTACGACCGGTGGCTCTCGCAGGCCGACCCGGTCGCTGCGGGCGAGCGTGGCGACGCCGAGGCGGCGTCGCGCTGGCCAGACGACAGCCCGGCCGCCGTTGCCGAGCGGACCAGGCGGCTCGCGCAGTTCCAGGCCCGGCTCAGGACCATCCCGCCCGACCAGCTGCGCGGCGAGGACGCGCTCAACGCCGCCCTGCTCGCCTGGACGATCGACACCGACCTGCGCGGTGCGGCGTTCGACGAGGCGAGCATCCCGTTCACCAGCGACGAGGGATTCTTCCTCGTCCCCGCCTACGCCGCCGACACGCTGGTGGTGCGCAGCGAAGGCCAGGCGCGCGCCTGGCTGGCAAGGCTGGCGGCACTGCCGGCCTATTACGAGACGGAGACGGAAAACCTGCAGCGCGGCCTGCGCACCGGCTTCGTGCAGCCGAAGGGCACGGCGCGCGCCGCGCTGCGCACGGTGGCGGCACAGGCCGCCGTGCCGGCCGAGCAGGACCCTCTGCTCGCTCCCCTGGCGGCACTGCCGGGCACCCTGCCGCAGCCGCTCCGCACGGCACTTCTCCAGCAGGGCGTGGCCCTCGTGCGCACCAGGGTCAAGCCGGCGGAGGCCAAGCTCGCCGGCTTCCTCGAACGCACCTACCTGCCGGCAGCACGGGACAGCATCGGCGCCTCCTCCCTGCCGGGCGGACGCGACTACTATGCCTATCGCGTGCGGCGCGAGACGACGACGGACATGACTCCCGACGCGGTGTTCGCGCTTGGCCAGTCGGAGATCGCCCGCATCCGCGCCGCCATGACGGCCGAGATCGCGGCCTCCGGCTTCCACGGCGACTTTGCGGCGTTCCAGTCCATGCTGCGCCACGATCCTCGTTTCTATGCGGCATCGGCCGAGGCGCTGCTCGAGCGCGCCAGCCGGCTTGCCAAGATCGTCGACGACCAGCTGCCGCGCCTGTTCGGGCGGCTGCCGCGCCTGTCCTACGGGGTGCGTGCGGTGCCGCATGCGATCGAGGAGGGCTACACCAGCGCGCGCTACGATCCCGGCAGCCCCGAGCAGGGCCGCGCCGGCGGGCTGATGGTCAACACATCCCACCTGGACCAGCGCCCGCTCTACGAGCTTCCCGCGCTGGTCGCCCATGAGGGTGCGCCGGGGCATCACATCCAGATCGCGCTCGCGCAGGAACTGGGTGGATTGCCGCCGTTCCGGCGCGACCTGCAGGTCACCGCCTTCGTCGAGGGCTGGGCGCTGTATGCCGAACAGCTCGGCACCGAGCTGGGGCTGTACCGCACGCCCTACGAACGCTTCGGCCTGCTGTCGATGGAGATGTGGCGCGCCTGCCGGCTGGTGATCGACGTCGGCATCCACTGGCGCGGCTGGACGCGCGAGCAGGCGCTGGCCTGCCTGCGCGACAACACGGCGCTGGCCGAGCGCAACATCCAGAGCGAGGTGGACCGCTACATCGCCTGGCCGGGGCAGGCGCTCGGCTACAAGGTGGGCGAGCTGCGCATCCTGGCGCTGCGACGCCGGGCGGAAGCCACGCTAGGGGCAAGGTTCGACGAGCGGGCGTTCCACGACGCGGTGCTGGACGAAGGCGCAATGCCGCTGGCGATCCTGGAGGACCGAACAACCGCATGGATCAGCAGGACGCGTTAAAGAATGGGGGTCTGGGGTTTCAAACCCCAGCGGGGTCCAGGGGCAGCGCCCCTGGCCTTCCTATACAGCTATCACCAGCCCAAGCCAGGAGCGTCACGCGCGGATGGAAATCGTTTCGGTGGATCTGGGCGGCACCAACGTGCGGTTCGCCATCGCCGAGGTGGCGGCGGGGCGGGTAACGTCGCTCGGCCCGCCGGTGACGCTGCACACCGCCGACTACGCCAGCCTGACCACCGCCTGGGCTGCCTATGCGACGCTGGCCGGGCGCGCCCTGCCCCGCGCGGCTGCCCTGGCCGTCGCCTGTCCGGTCGGCGGCGAGGTGCTAAAGCTGACCAACAGCCCCTGGGTGCTGCGCCCGGCGGCGCTGCCGGCGGAGCTGGGCGTGGACCTGCTGACCCTGATCAACGATTTCGGGGCGGTGGGCCACGCCGTGGCGCAACTGCCCGCCGACACCATGCGGCACCTGGCCGGCCCGGACGTGCCCTTGGCGGAGCGCGGCGTCATCGCCGTGCTCGGCCCCGGCACCGGCCTGGGCGTGGCCCAGGTGATCCGCCATCCGACCGGCTACGACGTGGTCGAGACGGAGGGCGGGCACGCCGATTTCGCGCCCGTCGACACGATCGACGACGCCCTGCTGACCGTCTTGCGCGCCCGCTACGGCCGGGTCTCGGTCGAACGCGTGGTCTCCGGCCCTGCCCTGGCCGCCACGTACGAACACCTGGCATCGATGCAGGGGCAGGCGCTGCGGGCGCCGGACGACCACACGCTCTGGGCCGCGGCGATGGACGGCAGCGACCCGATCGCCGCGGCGGCGCTGCAGCGTTTCTGCCTGGCGCTCGGCAGCTTCGCCGGCAACCTGGCGCTGGCGCAGGGCGCGCAGGGCGTGGTGATCGGCGGCGGCCTTGGCGCGCGCATCGCCGCGGTGCTGCCTGCTTCGGGCTTCGCGGCCCGCTTCGTCGGCAAGGGCCGGTTGGAGGCGCTGCTGTCCACCATCCCGGTCAAGCTGGTAACCCACCCGGAACCGGGCCAGTTCGGCGCCGCCGCCGCCTTTGCCAAGGAGCACACCGCTTGAGGAAGCCTACGTGAGCAGCCTGGAACCTGGCATCCGGGCGCGCCCAAGGCGCCGGGCGCTCGCCGGCCTGGCCCTGCTCGGCGCGCTGGGCGGCTGCATGCCCGGCGCCAGGCCGGTCCTGTCCGCGTCCGACCAGACCGATGTCGGCCGGGTCGAAACCTATCTCAACGGGCTGCCGCGATTCGAGGCGCACTTCACCCAAACCGGCGATTTCGGCCCGGGCGCCGGCCTGATCTGGCTGGACCGCCCCGGGCGCCTGCGCATCGACTACGAGGGTGCCGCCGCCAGGGTCATGGTCATCGCCGGCGGCCGGGTGCGCGTGCTGGACCGCGCCACCGGCGCGCTGACCACGATGGCGGTGTCGCGAACGCCGCTCGGGCTGCTGCTTGCCCCCACGATAACCCTGTCCGGCGCCGCCCATGTCGACAGCGTCGCCCGGTCCGGCCAGCAGCTTCGCCTGGTGCTGAGCAAGCAGGGCCAGCCGGGCCAGGGCAGCCTCACGCTCGACTTCACCGACGGGCCGCTGCAGCTGCGCGCGGTCAGCGTGACCAACCCCTACCGCCAGGTGCTGACGATGCAGCTCTCCGGCCTCGACCCCGATCCGGTCCTGACGCAGGAGCTGTTCCAGCCGCCGGCCGCCGCACCCAGGAGCTGACGCGTTTGCCGCAGCCGCGCAGGCGGGCCGGTCTCTTCGGCGCCGCCATTGCCTGTGGTGCCCGAGCCACACTGCGCTGCAACAAAGGCGCTGTGACGGTCGCTGTCATCGTTTCGACATATCGATTCGCTACCCGGCCGGTATGATACGCCTGCCCGGCATGGGGCAGTGACCGCTTTGGAGAGATTTATGGGCCTGCGTCTGTCCCGCTCGACCCTGATGCTTGCATCCGCACTCGCCTGCTCCCTTGCCCGGCCCGGTCCGGCCCTGGCGCAGGACGGAAGCGCCCAGCTTGGGTCCATCGAAAAGCAGATCCAGGCGCTGCAGGCCGAATTGCGCCGCATGAAGTCGGAGATGGCGTCGCGCAACCGCGAGCTGCGGGCGGCGCAATCGCAGCGCAGCATCACGCCGCCGCCCGCGACGCAGCTGGCGCCGGTGATGCCGCAGATCCCAGCCGGCTACGCGCTGGTGCCCGCCTCGCCCGGCTCGGCGCCAGGCTCGGTCGTGCTGGCGCGCGCCGAGCCGCCGCCGCCCAAGCTGCCGATAGGCACCTTCCGCGTCGGCGCGGTCGACGTGCAGCTGGGCGGCTTCCTCGACGCGTCGACGATCTATCGGTCGCGCAACGAGGTGACCGACCTGTCGTCGAACTTCAACACCGCCGTTCCGTTCCGCAACTCTCCGCTGTATCACGAGAACGAGTTCCGCGAGACGGCGCGCGCCACCCGCATCAGTGCGGCCGCGACCGCGCGTCCCGACGAAGACACCAAGCTGATGGCCTTTGTCGCCATCGACTTCCAGGGCGCATCGCCAAGCTCGAACTCGGTGCAGACCAACGGCTTCGAGCCGCGCATCCGTGAGGGCTGGGTCACCTACGACCGCAGCGATCTCGGGCTCGAGGTGCTGGGCGGGCAGATGTGGTCGCTCGTCACGATGGACAAAATCGGCGTGAACCCGACTCAGATCAACCTGCCGCTGACCATCGACCAGAACTACGTGCCGGGCTTCAACTACACCCGCCAGCCGCAGATACGCGTGGCCAAGAGCTTCGGCGGCGGCCAGTACTGGCTGGCTGCGTCGGCCGAAAACCCGCAGGCCTCGTTCAGCAACACCTCCATCCCGAGTTCGATCAACGGCTACACAGGGGCCTCGCTCAACGTCACCAACCCAGGCATCGGCAGCCTGGGCAACGGCAGCAACACGCCGGTCAACGCCTGCACGGCCGTTACGACGACGATCGTTGCAGGCAAGGCGACGTCGGTCTGCACCACCTCGGCCACCACGGCGACGGGCAATTTCAGCGACGACCTGGCGCCCGACCTGGTCGTCAAGGCCACCGCCGACTACAACATGGCGCATCTTGAGGCGTTCGGGCTCGGCCGCCTCTTCCACGACAGGATCAGCGAACTCGGCACCGGCCAGAGCAACACCACGTTCGGCGGCGGCGGCGGCGGCGCTGCCCTCGTTCACGTGGTTCCGAAAATGCTCGACTTCCAGGCGAGCGGCATCGTCGGCACCGGCATCGGCCGCTACGGGACGGCGCAGCTGCCGGACGCGACCATCGGCTCGGACGGCAAGCCGGCAACGCTGCCGGAATACACCGCGCTGATCGGGCTGATCGGCCATCCCGACCCCAAGCTGGACGTCTATGGCTATCTCGGCACCGAACAGATACGTCGCCGCTACTTCAATGCGGAAAATGCGGGCAAGCTGACCGCCTACGGTTACGGCAACCCGTCCTATTCCAATATCGGGTGCGAGATCGAGCTGGCGCCGTCCACCGAACCCTGCACCGCCAACACCTCCGGCATCGTCGAGGGGACCGTCGGCGCGTATTACAAGTTCCTTCACGGCAGCTACGGCACGATGCAGGTCGGCGCACAATACGCCTACCTGCACCGCAGCGTCTTCCAAGGCATCGGCCGGACGCCGCAGACCGACGAGAATACGGTTCTGCTCAGCTTCCGCTACTACCCGTTCCAGTGATCTGGTGGATGGGCGACACAGGCGCGCTTATGGGGCTTTGCCCGGGCCCCGCTGGGGTTTGAAACGTCAGACCCCCAATCCGGGGGTCACCATCCGTGCCCGGCGGACGCAACCACGATGACCGCGGCGCCGAGCGCCAGGTTGACCGTGATCAGCAGCCGGATGCGCGCCAGCAGCTCGGGCCCCGGCCGGATCGCGCGGCGCAGGCGGCGGAACGGCCCGAAGAACACCCACAGGAACAGCGCCGCCATGACCAGGCCAAGCGTCTGCATGACGTTCACGTACCATGGCAGGTGGGCCATGCTCCAGCCGGCGACGCCGATCATGCCCCAGCCGGTCAGCAGCATGATCGGCATGGCGTGCCACACCACCAGGAAGAAGCGTTTCAGCGTCAGCATGTGCAGCTGCAGCCGCGGTGCGGGGTCCAGCACGGCCAAAGCGGGGCGAAGCACCACCAGGGCGTAGAGCATGCCGCCGACCCAGGCGGTGGCGGCGAGCAGGTGCAGCGCCAGCAAGGTGTTGAGCAGCAGCATGGGTGCAGTCTCCGATACGGCGTCGGCCGGCGCCGGGCGCGTGGGCAAGGCTGGGCGCGGCAGGTCCGCCCGCCGCCCATAGCCCGTGCCGATGCAGGCGCATAGCCGACCATCCCTGCCGCGCCTGCGCGCATCCTTGGTCTTTGCCGCCCCGACACGCCGCGCATATATCCGGCAAGGAGGGCCCAAGCATGAGCACGACGACGAGCGCCTCGCCCGCGGCATCGAGCGCCGACCTGGACGCGCTGCGGCAGATCGAGCGCAAGCTGCTGTGGCTGTCGGCCTGGATGGTGCACAACGCCAACCACATCCGCCCCAACCGCGACGGGCTGAAGGTGGGCGGCCACCAGGCGAGCTGCGCCTCGGTCGTCTCGATCATGACGGCGCTGTATTTTTCCGAGCTGCGGCCGCAGGACAGGGTGGCGGTCAAGCCGCACGCCTCGCCGGTGTTCCACGCCGCCAATTACCTGCTCGGGCGGCAGGGTGTGGCGCAGATGCAGGGGCTGCGCCGGTTCGGCGGCGCGCAGGCCTATCCGAGCCGCGTCAAGGACGGGCCGGAGGTGGATTTCTCGACCGGCTCGGTGGGTCTGGGCGTTGCCGCGACGAGCTTCGCCGCCCTGATCCAGGATTACGTGCGGTTGCACGGGCTGCTGCCGGCGCACCTGCCGCCTGGGCGCCACATCGCGATTGCCGGCGACGCGGAGCTCGACGAGGGCAACATCTACGAGGCCCTTCTGGAAGGCTGGAAGCACGACGTCCGCAACGTCTGGTGGATCGTCGATTACAACCGCCAGAGCCTCGATTCGGTGGTGCAGGACAGGCTGTTCGGCCGGTTCGAGGGGCTGTTCGGCGGCATGGGCTGGAACGTGGTGCGCATCAAGCACGGCAGGCGGCAGGCGGCCGCCTTCGCCCGGCCAGGCGGCGAGACGCTGCGCGCCTGGATCGACGATTGCCCCAACAGCCTCTACGCCTCGCTCACCTTCCAGGGGGGTGCCGCCTGGCGGACCGCGCTGCTGGCCGATCTCGGCCGCTCGGCCGAGCTGCGCGCCATCATCGACCCGCTGAGCGACGCGGAGCTGTCCGCGCTGATGACCAATCTGGGCGGCCACGACATCGAGACGGTGCTCGACGCGCTGCGTGCGGCGTCCGAGGACGATCGCCCGACCTGCTTCATCGCCTACACCATCAAGGGCATGGGCCTGCCCTTCGCCGGCCACAAGGACAACCATTCCGGCCTGATGACGCGCGAGCAGATGGAGGTGTTCCGCGCCGAGATGCGCGTCCGCTCCGGCCACGAGTGGGAGCCCTGGGAAGGCCTGGAGTCCTCGGCCGAGGAGATGCAGCGATACGTGGCCGGCGTGCCGTTCGCGGCCCCCCTCTCGCCGCACGGCCGGGTGTTCGCGCCGCCACCGGTGGCCCTGCCCGACAGCGTGCCGCTGGGCAAGCTGGCCGGCCGCACGCTGTCCACCCAGACCGGCTTCGGCGAGATACTGGGCGAAATCGGCCGCGCCGAGGGGCCGTGGCGGGAGGCCGCAGGACGCATCGTGACGACCAGCCCGGACGTGACGGTGTCCACCAGCCTTGGCCCCTGGGTGAACCGACGCGGGCTGTTCGACCGGCATACGCGAAACGACGTGTTCCGCGACACCAAGGTTGCCAGCATGCAGCGCTGGGGCATGAGCCCGTCCGGCCAGCACATCGAACTCGGCATTGCCGAGCAGAACCTGTTCCTGCTGCTCGGCGCCGCCGGGCTGAGCCACGCGCTGAACGGCGCGCGGCTGCTGCCGGTGGGCACGGTGTACGACCCGTTCGTCAATCGCGGCCTCGATGCGCTGATCTACGCCTGCTACCAGGATGCGCGTTTCCTGCTGGTCTCCACCCCGTCCGGCATCAGCCTGGCGCCTGAGGGCGGGCAGCACCAGTCGGTGAACACGCCGCTGCTGGGCATGGCGCTGGACCGGCTGGCGAGTTTCGAGCCGGCCTACGTGGACGAGCTGGCGATCATGCTGCGCTGGGCGCTGGAGCACATGCAGAAGCCGGACGGCTCGGCGGTGTGGCTGCGCCTGTCCACCCGCGCCCTGCCGCACCGGGCGCGCACGCTGGACGCGGCCGCCGTGATCGCCGGCGCGCACTGGGTGGTGCCGCCCGGCCAGGGCGCGCCGCTGGCCCTGGCCTATCAGGGGCCGCTGGCGGCCGAGGCCGAAGCCGCGTTCGAGGCGCTGCGCGAGGACGTGCCGGATGCGGGGCTGCTGGCCGTGACGAGCCCTGACCGCCTGCACGCCGGCTGGCTGGCGGCCGCCCGTGCGCGTCGCGCGGGCAGGGCGGCGCGCAGCCACATCGAGGCGCTGCTGGCCCCCATGGCGCCCGGCAGCGCGGTGGTGACGATCCTGGACGGGCATCCGGCCGCGCTCGCCTGGCTGGGTGCGGTGCGCGGGCAGCGCGTGACGCCGCTCGGCGTGGACCGCTTCGGGCAGAGCGGCGACATCCCCGACCTGTATGGCGAGTACGGGCTGGACCAGAGCGCGATACTGGACGCGTGCGCGCAGGCTTTGCTGGCCGGGTGAATCGCGGGTGCGTCAGCCGGACGGCAACGATGTGTTCGTCGTGAGTGAGAAGAACATAATTATGCGGCCAAACGCTTCAACATGAGGAGACTGCGATGAATGGCGGAGTGATCTTCACTGTTCAGACGGACGGATCACTATCCAGGATGAAGCCTGGGGCACCCGCGAGTGAGAACCGCATGCAGGAGCTGGTTGCACTCTATCCTGAGCTCATCGGCGACTCAGACGGCGAGCCTTTGCTGATCCGTCGCGAACATCCGATGTTAGACGGTAGTGAGGCGCGATGGTCTTTGGACCACCTCTTCGTAACGCGCACGGCGATCCCGGTCTTGGTGGAACTGAAGCGGGCCGTGGACACCCGGCTTCGGCGCGAAGTTGTTGGACAACTCCTGGATTACGCGGCCAACAGCGTCGCCCATTGGCAGCCACGCAGCATCGCGGATGCGTTTGAAGCCACATGCTATGCGGCAGGAAAGGATGCCAAAGCTGAGCTTTCTCGTTTCCTGGGTGAAGCAGACGCAAACGGTTTCTGGGAGCAAGTGGACGCGAACTTTACTGCTGGGCGCGTTAAGCTCGTCTTTGTTGCCGACCGAATACCCCAGGAGCTTGCGCGAATCGTAGAGTTTCTCAATGAGCAAATGCGTGCTGACGTACGAGCGATTGAATTGAAGTGGTACGAGAGCGGTACGGGCGCCACAACCCTCGTGCCTCGAGTGATTGGTGAGACGGCGCGGGCGATATCCCAGAAATCGGCAGGCAAAGCCACCGAGCTTCCTCCAATTTCGATAGATACTTGGGTTGAGCGCAACCTTAGTACCCGTGGCGACGACTTCGTGCAAGGTGAGGCTGCATTTGTTGGTTTAATCCAAGAGCTCGGTGGCGACGTTGTCGTCAGTAATTCGCAAACTTCTTTGATTGCTACCTTCAAGGCTATATCCGGGCGTACCGTCTACCCTTTCCACCTTCAAAGAACCGGAGAGCTGCGACTGTCATTCAGATACCTTCTCGAGCTTCCTGGTCTCTCAGACCCTGATATACGACGGGAAATCCTTGACATGTTTTCGGCCGCCGTGGGCGATCTGACGCGCAACAACATCGAGGGATCTCCCTCATTCCCGGTAAGACTCCTGGCTCAGCCCAGCATTCGTAATGCTGTCGTGGAGCCGGCGAGATTTCTGGTCCAAAGAGCAATGTCTTGAAAACTGATTAATGATGGGTGTGTTTCAAGAGATTAGCCTCGTAGCCCGTGTGTGGACGGCCCTCTAGTTGCAAGGGATTTGTGTGAGAAATCTGATCTGGCGCGAAAGCGGTCGTGTGTCCGGCCTGTTTGG
>CALMVI010000105.1 GCA_937873095.1 uncultured Acetobacteraceae bacterium
CGAATCACACCCAACCGCGCCGGGAAAAGACCTTCGATTCGCGCTTATGGGGCAGAGCCCCTGGCCTAGCCTGGTCCGCCAGCCGCGCCGCAGCGCGGAACCTGGCGTAGGCGCGCGCCCGCCCGCGATATTTTTTCCAGGCCGACGTCCCCTCGAACCGGGCGAAGGCCGGCACCTTCGAACGCTTGTGGCCGAAGCGCGCCGGCTGGGCGGCGTCGGGGGTGGAGGTGTCGCTCATGCGGAGCATCCCTTGCTGTTGCGTCGCGGACTGACCACCGCCGGCGTCCTGGCGCAAGAGACGCCGTCGCGGCGGATGCGCGGTTCCGGGTCGCCGGCAACACCTCAGGTTTATTGCATGGCGGAAAGCAGGCTGCTACCCAGGACGAGCTTGCATCGAACGCCGGGGCACGATCGACATTGCGGCAAGACCCGTGACGGCATCAGGCGACAGCGCCGCGGACATGGTGCTCCGGGACGCAGCGATGCGGAGCGGAGCGATGCCCCTGCTGAACCTGCAGACCCGGTTCACGTTCGTGGCCGATGACGGCACGGCGCAGGTTCTGGTGCCGGCGCATCACCTCGCCAGGATCGGCGCGAGCGCGTCGGTGCTGCGGCGGCGCGTTCCGCCCGGTTCGGTCGCAGGCCTGCTCTACCGGTCGGAGCCGAACCTGATCCTCGCCTGGCTGGCCTGCCTGTCGGCCGGGCTGAAACCGCTGATCCTGCAATACCCGACGCGGAAGCAGACCCGGACATACTGGCAGGACTCGGTCCAGAACACGGTGCGCGAAGTCGGCATCGCGGCCATCGTCGCCGACGAGTACTGCACCTCGCTCGCCGGCGATCGGATGGCCGGTCTGCTGATTGCGCAACGCGAGATGGAGAGCGCCCCAGACGGCGACGGGGACGGCGACGGGGACGTCATCGGTACTGGCGCCGTGCCGGACGATTTCTGCATCGTGCAGCTTTCTTCGGGCACGACGGGCTACCGCAAGGCCGTCGAGTTCACGCACGACCAGCTCGCCAGGCACGTCGAGGATTACAGCCGCGCACTGGAGCTGACGTCATCGGACAGGATCGCCTCCTGGTTGCCGCTTTATCACGACATGGGCTACGTGGCCTGCTTCGTGATGCCGCTGATGCTCGGCATCGACGTCGTGATGATCGACCCGATGACCTGGGTGCAGTCGCCGGCGATGTTGTTCGACGCCATCGAACAGCATCGCTGCACGCTGTGCTACATGCCGAATTTCGGCTTCGAGGTGATGGCGCGCAGCCAGGCGCGACCGATGCCGGGCATGCGGCGATGGGTGTCCTGCTCCGAACCCGTCTCCGCCCAAACATCGGTCAGGTTTCTCGCCGCCATCGACGCACCGGACCACCTGCTCAGCCCCTGCTACGCGATGGCGGAAAACGTTTTCGCCGTCACCATCGCGAAAGGCTGCCGCACCCGCACGATCGATGGCGTGGACGTCGTATCCTGCGGCCCGGCGATCCCCGGGGTCGATCTGAAGACGGTGGACGGCGAGGTCTGGGTTCGCAGCCGCAGTTCGATCACCGGCTACGTGGGCGGCGGCGACATACGCGACCCGGACGGCTTCTACGCAACCGGAGATCTCGGCCAGATCATCGACGGCGAGCTGTTCGTCTGCGGCCGCAAGCAGGACCTGCTCGTTCAAGCCGGCCGCAAATACCTCCTGTCCGACATAGACCTGCGCCTCAACGAGCTGTTTGCGCAGGTGCGCGGACGCGCCGCGGCACTTGCCCTGCGCGACGAGCGGCTGGGCACCGAAATGCCGATCGTCCTGATCGAGGCGCCCGACTTCTTCGAACGGTCGGACAAGGACGACATCGCCAACGCTCTGAAAGCTGCGACCGGGCTCGACCAGATGGAGGTCGCGTTCGTGCCTCCTCGGTTCATCACCAAGACGTCGTCCGGCAAGATCAACCGCCGCCGCACTGCCGCCGACTGGCTGGCCGTGCAAGCCGCGCGCGAGCAGGCCCGCAGCTCCGGCCGCGGACCGAGGGAGGAACTGGCGCAATCCTTCGCCGCACTGGACTGGGACCGCCCGGTGCACGACGTGCTCGACTCCCTCGCGCAGACGGTGCTCAGGATCATCCTGGACGCGACACCCATCGTGTTCGACGGCACGAAGAGTTTGCGCGAGATAGACGCGGCTCTGGCGGCCAAGATTGGCGTGTCATCCCAGCCGCGCCGGGAGGCCAAAGGGCTGCGCATCGTTTCGCTGGCAAACCGCACGACGATCAGGCGCATCACCGAACGGCATCTGCAGCGGCTCGAAAGACGGTTCGGATGCCCTGTCTCGCTCGAACACGTCTGCCTTCCGCCATCCGCCGTCATGCTTTCGGACGTGATCTTCCACGACTACTTCCGCCCGCGGCTGGACAGCCCCGCCTTCGACGCGGTCGACCGCGTCGTGGAGAAACTCAAAGGCGCCAGCATCATCCTCGTCGACGACATGGCGGAGATGTTCTGGCGCTACGACTCGACGTACACGGTCCTCAGCCACAACCTGGAACGTCATCCGCTGGCCGACCTCGTCTCGTTCCGATGGCCGCAATACGTGCAGAACCACGACCAGCTGCCGCTGACGATCATGGCGGGCAACGATGTTCCGCTGAGCGCCACGTCGAGCATTCTCGGCCGGCTGCAAACGTATCTCGCAACCCCGATCTTCCGCATCGGCGTCATCGAGGAGTTCAGCGAATACACCTCCGATTGGGAGCTTCACGCCTTTGGCGCGCACGATGTCCAGGGCGTCAACGGTGCGGAGCTGGTGACTGCGCTGATACGCTGGATCGAGGACATGCCGACGCGTCCGGTGCGCAAGCCGCAGCGCCAGGGCGCCAGGCTGGCGCTGAACGATCCCAGGCATTTCTGTTCGCACAAGGTCGTCTCCTCCGTCATCGATCAGGTCATCGACCGGTTCGACCGCTTCTGCATCTCCGGCTCCAAGGCAAGCCTCCCCTATGTTCAGCAGCGGCTGGAGGCGCTGGGAAAATCCTTCGTCCGCGTGCCGAGCCATTCGCCGGAGATGCTGGAGCCGCTACGCCAGGATTTCGACTGTCTGCTGATCTGCGGCGCCGTCGGCCGGGTGGATCCCAACCTGCCGGCGGCAGCGTTCCAGTTCGCGGAGCTGGGATGGCGCGTGCAGAACCTGGGCGCCTGGGCCGAGACGCTTCCGCAGATGAACGACGTGCCGGCCAGCGGCACGCCCCGGCTGGCGGCGGCCGAGGACGTCACGTTCCGCATCGGCTACCAGAAATACGGCACGCTGGTGTTCGAAAAGGCGCGCGGCACGCTGGAACAGCGCCTGGCGCCGCTGCACGTGCACGTCACCTGGACCGAGTTCCTGGGCGGCCCTGCGCTGCTGGAGGCGATGGGCGCGGGCAGCATCGATTTCGGCACCGCGGGCGACGCGCCGCCGATCTTCGGCCAGGCCGCCGGTGTGCCGCTGGTCTACGTGGCGGTGGAGCCGGCGACGCCGCACAGCGAGGCGGTGATCGTGCCGGAGGGCTCGCCGGTCCGCAGCATCGCCGACCTGCGCGGGCGCAGGATTGCGCTGAACAAGGGGTCCAACGTCCACAACCTGCTGGTCCGGGTGCTGGCCGCCGGCGGCCTGACCCCCGCCGACGTCACATCGGTGTTCCTCAAGCCGTCCGACGCGCGGCCTGCCTTCGAGAACGGCAGCGTGGATGCCTGGGCGATCTGGGACCCCTATCTCTCGGCGGCCCAGGTGGCGCTGAAGACCCGCACGATCAGCGACGGCGTGGGCCCCGGCGGGCAGGTGATCGACGAGAACCGGCAGTATTTCTTCGGCACGCGCGACTTCGTCACCGCCCACCCCGACGTCATCCGGGCGATGATGGCCGATCTGCGGCAGACCGACGCCTATGGCGCAACGCATCGCGAGGAGGTGATCAAGCTGCTGGCGCCGGCGATGGGCATGGACCCCGTCGCGGTCAGGCAGGCGGTGGGCCGGCTGAACTTCGACGTGCAGCCGGTCACCCCGGCCAACATGGCCAGCCAGCAGGCCATTGCCGACACGTTCGCCAGCCTTCGCCTGATCCCGACGAAGATCGACGTCAGGCAAGCCGAGCTGTCCAAGCTCTTCTGACCCGACCGACACCCGACCGACAACTGCGGACTGGCGACCGACGATGCAGCTTCTCTGGTTCCTGCCCACCCACGGCGACGGCCGTCACCTCGCATCGGCCACCGGCGGCCGCGCGCTGACCTTCGACTACCTGCGCCAGGTGGCCCAGGCGGCCGACCAGCTCGGCTATTGGGGCATGCTGCTGCCGACCGGGCGGTCCTGCGAGGATAGCTGGGTGGTGGGCTCCGCGCTGGCGCCGGCGACACGGCAGTTGCGCTTCCTGATCGCCCTGCGGCCCGGCATCATGTCGCCGGTGCTGGGCGCACGCATGGCCGCGGCGCTGGACCGCGCGACCGACGGACGCCTGCTGGTCAACGTGGTGACCGGCGGCGACCCGGTGGAGCTGCGCGGCGACGGGCAGTGGCTGGCGCATGACGAGCGCTACGTGCTGACCGACGAGTTCCTGCAGGTCTGGCGGCGGGTGATGTCGGGCGAGGCGGTGACTTTCGAAGGCCGGCACATACGGGTCGAGGATGCGCGCATCGCCTTCCCGCCGGTGCAGTCGCCCTACCCGCCGCTCTGGTTCGGCGGCTCTTCGGCCGCGGGCATCGAGGTCGCGGCCGAGCAGTGCGACGTGTACCTGACCTGGGGCGAGCCGCCCGCCGATGTCGCCGAAAAGATACGCGCCGCGCGGCAGGCCGCCGAGCGGCGCGGCAGGACGTTCACGTTCGGTTTGCGCCTGCACGTGGTGGTGCGGGAGACCCGTGCGGCCGCATGGGAGGCGGCGAACGACCTGATACGCTACGTCGACGACAAGGTGGTCGCAGACGCGCAGAAGATCTTCGCCCGCTACGACAGCGTGGGCCAGCAGCGCATGGCGTCGCTGCACGGCGGCAACCGAAGCAAGCTCGAGATCAGCCCAGATCTGTGGGCCGGGGTCGGGCTGGTGCGCGGCGGCGCGGGCACGGCCCTGGTGGGCGACCCCGACACGGTGGCCGCCCGCCTGCTCGAGTACCGCGAGCTCGGCATCGACAGCTTCATCCTGTCCGGCTACCCGCATCTGGAAGAGGCGTACCGGGTGGCCGAGCTGCTGTTCCCGCGCCTGCCCTTGTCGCACGGCGCGAACGGGCCGCGGCCGGCCAGGGCGCTGAACGGGCCGTTCGGTGAGATCATCGCCAACGAGCGTCCGCCGGTCCTCGCCGCAGCCTCGTGAGCGACATCGCCGCCCCTCCTCTGGACGCGCTGCGCATCCGCGTGCCGCGGGCCGCCGTGCCCTGGATCATGCCGCTGGCGCTGCTGTCGGTCTGGGAGATACTGACGGTTTCGGGCGTCGTTCCCGCGCGCAAGCTGCCGCCGCCGCATGCGGTCCTGCAGGCCGGCTGGACGCTGCTGCGCTCGGGCGAACTGCCGCAGGACGTGCTGGTGTCGGCGACCCGTGCGGCGGCAGGGTTCGTCATCGGCGGCTCGCTCGGGTTCTGCTTCGGGTTGGCGGCCGGCCTCAGCCGGCTGGCCGAGGACATGGTCGACGGCACGCTGCAGATGCTGCGCATGGTGCCCCACCTCGCCCTGATCCCGCTGGTGATCGTCTGGTTCGGGATCGGCGAGTGGGCGAAGGTGTTCCTCGTCTGCGTCGGCGTCTTCTTCCCGATCTACTACAACACCTATCACGGCATCCGGACGATCGATGCCGGTCTGCTGGAAATGGCGCGCATCCAGGGGCTGCGCGGCCCGGCGCTGTTCAGGCAGGTGATCCTTCCGGGTGCGATGGCGTCCATCCTGGTCGGCGTGCGCTACGCGCTCGGCATCATGTGGCTGACGCTGATCGTGGCCGAAACGATCGCGGGCAATTCAGGCATCGGCTTCATGACGATGAACGCGCGCGAGTTCATGCAGACCGACATCGTGGTGGTCGGCATCCTGCTCTATGCGGCCTTGGGCAAGCTGATCGACGTGCTGGCCCGCTGGGTCGAGAGGGAGGCGCTCGCATGGCATCCATCGTTCGGCCGGGCCTGATCTTTCCGCGCCAGCGGGCGGGCGCGCGCGAGGACTCGCCGCCGCGGGCGGGCGCGCCGGTCGCGGGCCTGCCGGTCAGGCTGTCTGGCATCGGCAGACGCTTCGGCAGCCGTGCGGTGCTGCGCGACGTCAGCCTGTCGATCCAGCCGGGGCAGTTCATCGCCGTCGTCGGCCGCAGCGGTTCGGGCAAGAGCACGCTGCTGCGCGTGCTGGCCGGGCTGGACCGGCCCGATGCGGGCCAGGTGCTGCTCGGCGGCGTGCCGCCGGGCCAGGCGGCGTCGGATCTGCGGGTGATGTTCCAGGACGGCCGTCTGCTGCCGTGGCGCCGGGTGATCGACAACGTGGCGCTCGGGCTGCCGCGCCAGGCCAAGCCGCGGGCCGAGGCGGCGCTGGCCTCCGTCGGGCTGGCCGACCGGGCGCAGGATTGGCCGCGCGTGTTGTCGGGCGGCCAGCGGCAGCGCGTGGCGCTGGCCCGTGCGCTGGCCGCCGACCCCAAGCTGATCCTGCTCGACGAACCGCTGGGCGCGCTGGACGCGCTGACGCGGCTCGAGATGCAGTCGCTGATCGAAACCCTGTGGCAGCGCGCAGGGTTCACCGCCGTGCTGGTCACGCACGACGTGGCCGAAGCGGCGATCCTGGCCGACCGCATCCTGCTGATCGAGGATGGCGGCATCGCGATGGATCTTGCCGTGGACCTGCCACGGCCACGCTCGGCCGGCGCGGCCCTGGCGGAGGTCGAAGCCGCGGTGCTGGCGCGCATTCTCGGTTGAGACGGCCAGGGACGCTGGCGCTGTGAACTTATCGGCGCCGGATGCGCAACAGGCAAGAAAGCGGGGCTCTGCCCCGCACCCCGCCAAACGCAGGGCGTTTGGATCCCGATAACACCGCTAATTTGCGGGTCCGGGGGCGCCCGCCCCCGGCGGGGTTTGGGGCAGAGCCCCAAGCTTCAAGACGTTGCTGCCGGAATACTCGGCGCTTTTACTTTTCCTTTATGGTGCTTCGCACAAATCGACATTGAAGACTTATGCCTTCGCCTATATTCCCGCCCAACGAAATGACCGGGTGCCTGGGCATGGTTGCAGCGCTGACTTTGACCGACACGAGCGCCCTTCAAGTAGCCGCCCGGAGCGCGTCCGATCCGCAGATCGCCGTTCCGGCCTGACGGGCGTCGCACTCGATGGCGTGACGCGCCGTCCCTCGCACCCGCAAATCCACCGCACCACGATAGTTGAGAGTGTCATGAGTAAACTCACAGTCGGCGCCGTCGTCGTCTCCTCGACGTTCATCTCGATGGGAGCGCTTGCCCAACCATCCTCGGCGGTGTCGACGTCGGCGCCCGGCATGCAAGCTGCGCCCACGCCCACGCCCACGGCCACACCCGCTGCCGCGAACTGCTCGGTCGACCCCGATCCGTACAAGAACTACAGTTGCCTGGACGCGTATCTCGGCAACGACGTCGGGACCAGGCTGCTCAACTACTACAAGCTGGAATGGGGGCAGTCCGGCGCGCCGTCCGATCCGAACGCGCCGGCAGGCCGCCGCGACGGCTGGCCGGCGACGCCTGAGACGACACCGCCGATGCCGTTCACCGAGTGGCCCTATGGCGGTTCGACCTCGATCGGCGTCACGCGTCCCAACAGCGTGGATTCGCCGCTGATGGTCGCCATCGCCAACACGTCGCTGGGCAAGCTGCTGAGCGACAATCACTTCCAGCTCTACGGCTGGATCGATCCCGGCTTTAACGTCAGCACCAACCACCAGCAGCCGGCCGGCAACTCGCCCATATCCTACGCCTACACGCCCAACACCGTGCAGCTCGACCAGGCGGTGATCTATCTCGACCGCTTCCCCGACACCGTGCAGACCGACCACGTCGACTGGGGCATGCGGCTTTCGGCGATCTTCGGCGAGAACTATCGTTACACGACGTCCTATGGCCTGGCCAGCTACCAGCTGCTAAAGCACAACAACATCAACGGCTACGATTTCCCCATGCTGTATGGGGAAGTCTTCATCCCGCAGGTGGCCCAGGGACTGATGATTCGGATCGGCCGTTACATCTCGCTGCCGGACATCGAGGCGCAACTGGCGCCGAACAACTACATGTACACGCATTCGCTGACCTACGCGTTCGACAACTACACCAACTGGGGCATCCAGGGCACGCTCGCGATCACCAAGAACCTGTTCCTGCAGCTCGGCGTCAGCGACGGCACGGAGACGCCGCCCTGGCACCTGAACAACCGCATCAACAACCTGGACCCGAGCCCTCTGTATCCTGCCTCGACCTTTCCCAAGGATCCCGGCGCGCAGCCGAGCTTCACCGCCTGCCTGCGCTACACGTTCAATGCCGGGCGGGACAACATCTACCCCTGTGCAAACGCCATCAACGGCGGCCAGTGGGGCTACAACAACCTGCAATGGTTCGGCGGCACCTACTACCACAAGTTCAACGACCACTGGCACATCTCGATGGAGTTCTACGACGAGCACCAGGACGGCGTGCCGAACGCCAACAACCCGCAGGTGCAGACGATCTATGCCAATGGCGGCACGCCGTTCTCGCCTCAGTTCATCCCGTTCAACTCGCCGAACCTTGCGCATTGCGCCAGTGCCACGGTGCTGCGCTGCCGCGCCACGGCCATCGGCACGGTGGCCTACCTGAACTACTCGCCCGAACCGCTCGACAATTTTTCGTTCCGGCCTGAATATTACGCCGACCAGCAGGGCCAGCGGACCGGCACGCCCGCCGACTACTACGAGTTCTCGTTCGGCTGGCAGCACTGGTTTTCCCCGCAGATCGAGGTCCGGCCGGAGGTCGGCTACTACCGCGCGATCAACGGCACGCCGTTCAACTCGAACCCGACGCATGGGGTGGCCGGCAACAAGAACTACACCGTGATCGGCGCGGGCGACCTGATCCTGCATTTCTAGAGCAGATCCCGGTCAGACGGAATCGTCTGATCGGGTGAGGATGCTCGTAAAACGAGCTAGAGCAGATACCGATCAGACGGAATCGTCTGATCGGGTGAAGATGCTCGCAAAACAAGGAGCTAGAGCATGTGGAGTAAACGCAAGTGAACGAAACATGCTCTAGCCTGTCCCCGCGCGGCGCCGGCGTCCGCCGGGCCGCGTCGAGGATGGAAACGGACGACGCCAGCCTGCAGCAACGCCCGGTCACAGGCCTTGGCCCGGTGCGTCCACCAACCCGGACCCGAACGGAGCGGATTTGAACGACACACCTTGGCCAGGACCGGCTGCCCAAAGCGGCCGCGAGCCGCCGCACCCTCCGCTGGACCAGCCGGTTCTCAAGCCAGGGCGGCGGCTGCCCACGGCCGTGCAGGCGGCGGCCATCCTGGTTGCCGCCTGCGTGCTGGCCGTGCTGCTGTTCGGCCTGCCTGCCGTCAGGCCGGAACCGGCCGCCGCCCAGGCCGCAGCCCCGGCCGACGGCGCCTTCAAGCCCACCGACCAGCAATGGGCCGGACTGAAGGTGCAGCGGGTGGTCCGCGCGAACTTCGCCCCCCTCGTTCAGGCAGAGGGTCGGATCGCCATCGACGACGACCTCAACACGCCACTCTATTCGCCCTATTCCGGCCGCGTCACCCGCGTGTTCGTCCACGCGGGCGACGTGGTCGCAGCAGGGACCGCGCTGTTCGCCGTCCAGTCGACCGAGCTCGCCCAGGCGCAGAACGACATGGTCAGCGCGCTCGCCACCCTGCGCACGGCGCACGCGCAGCTCGACCTCGCCACGATCAACGAGCGGCGGCAGCACACGCTCTATCTCGGCCACGGCGCGGCGCAACGCGACTGGCAGCAGAGCCTGGTGGACCTGGCCACCGCGCGCGGCGGGCTGAGCAGCGCCGCCATCGCGGTCTCGGCGGTGCGCAACCGCCTGTCGATACTCGGGCTCAACCGCACCGACATCCAGGGCATAGAGAACGCGCGCAACCCCGAAAACGTGTCGTCCGACACCATCGTCCGCGCGCCCATCGCCGGCACCATCATCCAGCGGCAGATCAGCCCCGGTCAGAACATCGTGGGGTCGGTCGCCAGCCAGGGCAGTGCGCAGGCGGTGTTCACCATCGGCAATCTCGGCCGGGTGTGGATGGTCGCCTATGCCTCCGAAGCCGATGCCGGGCGGTTCCAGGCGGGCGACCAGGCGCGTGTGACCGTGCCCGCCTATCCGGGGCGCAGCTTCGACGCGCAGGTGGCCTATGTCGCGCCGGTGATCGACCCGACCACGCACCGGCTGCTGGTGCGCGCCACGGTCGCCAACCCGGACGGCGCGTTGAAGCCCGACATGCTGGCGCAGTTCGAGATCGTGACGGGGGCCGCGTCCGAGGCGCTGGCGGTGCCGGAGACCGCCGTGGTGTACGAGGGGGCGGACGCGCATGTCTGGATCGCCGACCCCGCGCACAAGACGCTGGCGCTCCGCCCGGTCACCGCAGGCCCGCAATACCGAGGACTGGTCGAGATAACGCACGGCCTGGCGGACGGCGACAGCGTGGTCACCAGCGGCGCCGTGTTCATCGACCGCACCCTGTCCGACTCCTGACGCAACACCCTAAAGTGCCGAGTTTCCGATGAGCGGCCTGTTCTCCTTCATCCTGCGCCAGCGCGTCCTGATGGCGGTGCTGACCGTCTTCGTCTTTTCCGCAGGCGTCGTCAGCTTCATCAACCTCAACATCGAAGCCTACCCCGATCCGGTGCCGCCGCTGGTCGACATCGTGACCCAGAGCAGCGGGCAGAGCGCCGAGGAGATGGAGCGCTACATCACCATCCCGATCGAAGTGCAGATGGCGGGCATACCGAACCTGAAGGCGATCCGCACCATCAGCCTGTTCGGCTTGTCCGACGTGAAGATCCAGTTCAGCTACGCGTTCACCTACGAGGAGGCCGAACAGCGGGTCATCAACCGGCTGTCGCAGCTGACGCCGCTGCCCAACGGCGCCCAGCCCGGCATCTCTCCCGCAAGCCCCATCGGCGAGGTGTTCCGCTACCGGGTCGTCGGGCCGCCAGGCTACTCGGTGACGGACCTGAAGACGATCGAGGACTGGATGCTGGAGCGCCGCTTCAAGGCGGTGCCGGGCGTGATCGACGTGAACGGCTGGGGCGGCAAGACCAAGACGTTCGAGGTCCGCATCGACCAGCCCCGATTGCTGCATTACGGCATCACGCTGCCCGCCGTGCTGGCGGCGCTGAACAACGCGAACGTCAACGTGGGCGGCCAGACCGTCAATTTCGGCGATCAGGCGGCGGTGGTGCGCGGCATCGGCCTGATCCACTCGCTCGACGACATACGCGACACGATGATTTCGCAGAACGGGTCGAGCCCGCTGCGCATACGCGACGTGGCGCAGGTGCAGATCGGCAACCAGCCGCGCCTCGGCATCGCCGGCCAGGACGAGTCCGACGACATCGTGCAGGGCATCGTGCTGATGCGCCGCGGCGCCGAAAGCCTGCCCACGATACGCGCGGTCGAAGCGCTGGTTCAGACCATAAACACCACGGGCATCCTGCCCCCCGGCGTGCACATCGAACGCATCTACGACCGCTCGGACCTGATCCGGGTGACGACCCACACGGTCATGCACAACCTGGTCGAAGGCATCCTGCTGATCTTCGTCCTGCAATACGTGTTTCTGGGCAACGTCAGGGCAGCCCTGATCGTGGCGGCGACGATCCCGTTCGCCCTGTCGTTTGCGATCGGGCTGATCCTGCTGCGCGGGGAGTCGGCCAACCTGCTCTCGGTCGGCGCCATCGATTTCGGGCTGATCGTGGATGCGACGGTCATCATGATGGAAAACATCATCCGCCGCATGTCGCAGCCGGCGGCCGAGCGGTTCCGCACCTCGGTGCTGCAGCGCGTGCGCACGGAAACCGCGCTGCGCGGCAAGGCGGCGATCATCGCCAACGCGGCGACCGAGGTGAGCCAGGGCATCTTCTTCTCTGCGGCGATCATCATCGCCGCCTTCGTGCCGCTGTTCACCCTGAGCGGCATCGAGGGGCACATCTTCGGACCGATGGCCAAGACCTACGCCTACGCCATCGCCGGCGGGCTGATCGCCACCTTCACCGTCACCCCAGCGCTGAGCGCGCTGTTCCTGCCCTCCACCATGGAGGAGCGCGAGACCTGGCTCGTCCGCCGCCTGCACGCGGCCTACCTGCCGATCATGCGGGTCGCGCTGGCCAACCGCCTGCTGACGCTCGGCGGCATGGCGGCGCTGCTGCTGGTCTGCGCCCTGTGCACGCGCTCCCTGGGGCTCGAGTTCCTGCCCAAGCTGGAGGAGGGCAACCTCTGGATACGCGCCACCATGCCGACCTCCATCTCGCTGGAGGCGGGCGATTTGCCGGTCAACCGCATGCGCCGGATCATCGCCAGCTACCCCGAGACGGTCACGGTGGTGTCCCAGCACGGCCGGCCCGATGACGGCACGGACGCCACCGGATTCTTCAACGCCGAGTTCTTCGTGCCGCTCAAGCCGTTCGACACCTGGCCCGCGGGGGTCGACAAGGAAACGCTGGTCGCCGCGATGACGGCCCGCCTGAACCGCGAGTTTCCCGGCGTGGACTTCAACTTCTCGCAGTACATCGAGGACAACGTCGAGGAGGCGGCGTCCGGCGTGAAGGGCGAGAACTCGGTCAAGATCTACGGCGGCGACCTCGACGTGCTCGAATCGGTCGCCAACAAGATCGCCGACGTGATGCGCACCGTGCCTGGCGTGGCCGATCTCGGCGTGCTCCGGTCGCTCGGCCAGCCCACCGTCCGCATCGACATCGACCGCGTGCGCGCCGCCCGCTACGGCCTGGCGCCTGGCGACATCAACAGCACCGTGCAGGCGGCGATCGGCGGCCAGGCGGCAGGCAACCTCTACGAACAGGGCAGCGACCGCAACTTCCCGATCATCGTCCGTCTCTCGCCGCAATACCGGCAGTCGCTCGACTCGATACGGCACATCGTGATCAGCGCGCCGGCGCCGGGCGGCAGCGGACAGATCCCCATCCCGCTCAGCGACGTGGCCAGCGTGCGGCTGGCGTCCGGCGCCTCGTTCATCTACCGCGAGGGCCAGGAGCGCTACATCCCGATCAAGTTCTCCGTGCGCGGGCGGGACCTCGGCACCACCGTCCTGGAAGCGCAGCAGAAAGTGGCGCACGACGTGGTGATACCGGGCGGCTACCACACCGAATGGGTGGGCGAGTTCGGCAATTTGCAGGACGCGATCGCCCGGCTGTCCGTGGTCGTGCCGCTCGCCTTCGTGCTGATCTGCCTGCTGCTGTACGTGAACTTCAACTCGGTCGTCGACATGCTGCTGGCGGCCAGCGTGATCCCTATGGCGCTGATCGGCGGCCTGCTGATGCTGTACGTGACCGGCACCGCGTTCAGCGTTTCGGCAGCGATCGGCTTCGTGGCGCTGATGGGGATTGCCGCCATGGACGGCATCATCATCGTCACCTACTTCAACCAGCAGATCGAGTCCGGCACGCCGCGCTACGCCGCCATCGCGCGGACCTGCGTCGTGCAGATGCGCCCTGTGGTGATGACATGCGTGGTCGCGATGGTGGGCCTGCTGCCCGCCGCGGTTTCCACGGGCATCGGCTCGCAGGTCCAGCGGCCGCTCGCTTTGGTGGTGGTGGGCGGCATCACGCTGGCGCCGCTGCTGTTCCTGACCGTGCTGCCCGTGCTGATCGAGATGTGCTCGCGGAGGAGCCAGGCCGTGGAGCGCACGCAGGCGCGGGAGCTGGCGGAATGACCAGGGCGGGCCTTCGCGTCCCGGCCGCGGCGCTGGCGGTGCTGGGGCTGGCGGGCTGCGCGGTCGGCCCCGACTTCCACCGCCCGCCCGCGCCGCCGACCCTGTCCTACGCGCCCTCCGGCCTGGCCCAGCCGGCCAACGCGCAGACATTCGTCAGCGGGCTCGACATCCCCGGCGACTGGTGGACGCTGTTCCACAACCAGGCGCTCGACCGCCTGGTCCGGCGCGCGCTGCAGGCCAACCCGACGCTGACGGCTGCGCAGGCGGCGCTTCGCCAGGCGCGCGAGACCGTCTACGCGCAGGAGGGGTCGTTCTTCCCCGACCTGTCGGCCACCTTCGAGCCGAGCCGGAACAAGACGGCCACCCGAAGCGTCTCGCCCGCCTCCGGCCTGGCGCTGAACGGCAACCCGTATTACGGCCTGATCACCGCGCAGCTTGCCGTGTCGTACACGCCGGACGTGTTCGGCGGGAACCGGCGCCAGGTCGAGTCGCTGGTCGCGCAAGCCGAACAGCAGCGTTTCCAGCTCGAGGCGACCTACCTCACCCTGACCTCCAACCTGGTCGCGGCCGCGATCAACGAAGCGTCGTTGCGGGCGCAGCTCGTCGCGACCCGGCAGATCATCGTCGCCGAGACGGAGCTGCTCGCCGTGCTGCGCAAGCAATACGCGGCAGGCCAGATCGCCGAGGTGGACGCGCTGGCGCAGGAGGCGGCCCTGGCCCAGGCGCAGGCTGCGCTGCCGCCGCTGCAGAGGCAGCTCGACGTGCAGCGCGACGCGATCGCCGTGCTGATCGGCAGCCGGCCGGACGAGCCGCTGCCTGAGACGTTCGCGCTGAACGAGATCGTCATGCCGCGGGCGTTGCCGGTCAGCCTTCCTGCGGCCCTGGTGACCCAGCGGCCCGACGTGCGACAGGCCGAAGAGGTGCTGCACAGCGCCAGCGCGCTGGTCGGCGTCGCCATCGCCAACCGGCTGCCGTCGCTGACGCTGACCGCGTCGGGCGGAAGCCAGTCGAACTTCTTCAACCAGCTGTTCGCCCGCGGCAACGGGTTCTGGAGCATCGCCGCCGCCGTGACCCAGCCGGTGTTCGACGGGGGAACGCTGCTGCACCGCGCACGCGGCGCACGCGCCGCGCTGGAGCAGGCCGAGGCGCAGTACCGGTCGGCGACACTGACCGCGCTGCAGAACGTGGCCGACGCGCTGCACGCCCTGCAGGCGGACGCCGACACGCTGGCGGCGGCCGAGCGTGCCGAGCATGCCGCGACCGAGGGGCTGCAGATCGTCCGCCTCCAGGTCCAGCTCGGCCAGGCGGCCTATCTGGGCATACTCAACGCCCAGCAGACCGCGCTTCAGGCGCGCCTGACCGAGGTGCAGGCGACCGCCGGCCGGCTCGCCGACACGGCGGCGCTGTTCCAGGCGCTCGGCGGCGGGTGGTGGCACCGCCAGGACGCAGGCGTGGACGACGTGCGGGGAAACCGCGTGCTGGGCGTGCTCGGCGTGGTGGACAAGCGCTGACGCTTCGCGCCAAAGCCAAAGGTCGAGCGGGTCGGGCTGACACAGTCAGCATGAACCCGGCCTGGACTAGCCCAGATCCATCCACACCGTTTTGTTATACAAATACTCTTCGACGTGACGCCGGCCGCCCTTGGCGCCGTAGCCGCTCATTCGGAAACCCTCCGAGGTCACCGTCGGCTCCGTCACGCCGTAGCAGTTGACCCACACCATGCCGGCGCGAACGGCGCGCGCCACGCGGTGTGCGGCGCCCACGTCGCGCGTCCAGACCGCGCCGCCCAGCCCGTACTGCGTGTCGTTCGCTAGCCGGATCGCGTCTTCCTCGGTGTCGAAGGGGATTACCGAGGCGACCGGGCCGAAGATCTCCTCACGTGCAACGCGCATCGTGTTCGTCATGCCGGACAGCACGGTTGGCGGCACGAAGTAGCCTTGGGCGAGATCGCCGCCGAGCCGTTCGCCGCCGGACACCACCCGGGCACCCTCCGCGCGGGCGAGGTCGAAATAGCTCGATACGGTGTTCAGCTGCCGGCTGGAGACCAGCGGACCGAGTTGGACCTCGGGGTCCAAACCGTTCCCGACTTTCAGCGTCCGGCCGAAGGCGGCCAGACGCTCGACAAATTCGTCGGCGATGCGGCGCTGCACGAGCAGGCGCGTGCCGGCGTAGCAGATCTGCCCGGTGTTGTTGAAACAGCCCATGCCGGCGCCGGGCACTGCCTTTTCTAGATCGGCGTCGGCGAACACGATGTCTGGTGACTTGCCGCCCAGTTCGACGGCGACACGCTTCATGTTGCCGGCCGACATCTCGATAATCTTCCGGCCCGTGGCGGTCGACCCGGTGAACGCGATCTTGTCCACGCCGGGATGCGATGCGAGGCGCGCGCCAGCGACCGATCCAAGGCCGGTGACGACGTTGACCACGCCGTCCGGCAGCCCGGCTTCCTGCATGATTTCGGCAAAGCGCAGCACGCCGAGCGAGGCGTCCTCGGCCGGCTTGAGCACCAGCGTGCAACCGGTAGCAAGCGTGGGACAAATGCTCCAGAGCTGCGAGATCAGCGGTCCGTTCCAGGGGATGATGCCACCGACGACCCCGATCGGCCCGCGCAGCGTGTAGCTGAACACGTCGCGTGCTGCGGAATTGCCAGGCGTCTCGCCGGCCAGCGCCACCGCCTGCCCGGCGTAGAAGCGCAGCGCCTGCACGATCCAGCGCTTGTAGGTCTGCGTTCGCGCGATCGGCGCGCCCATGTCGAGCGTTTCCAGCAGGCACAGCTCGTCGAACCGGCGTTCCACCGTGTCCGCGATGGCCAGCATCAGCGCCTGCCGGTCGAACGGCTTCAGGCGGCTCCAGGGCCCCTCGAAGGCGGCGCGGGCCGCGTCCACCGCGCGGTCCACGTCCTGCTCGCCGCCCTCGGAAAGCTGCGCGATCACCTGTCCGGTCGCCGGATTGACGCTATTGAACGTGCGGCCGGACAGCGCTTCGACCCACTGGCCGCCAACGAGCATCCGCTTCGGCCGGCCATCGAGGAAGGGATGGTTCACGTGGGTCACGACAGCCGCATCTCCGACCGCAGGGGCTCGTCCGCCTTGACAATCTCGGCGCAGACCTGGACGTGACAGCCGGCGCAGCAGAACCGGCGGAGCACGAGCTTCTCGTCCACGTAGGTGGCCGGGTCAGCCGCCGATGGGATATCGGTGACCGGAGCCTCGTGCATCAGCGCGCCGTTCTTGTAGCTGCCGCCGTAATCGCAATAGCGATGGCCGCACCGGGCGCAGGCCAGCAGACGTTCGGCGCCCTGGTCGACGGATGCGATGTATTCATGAACGAGGCGCGGCGGCTCTCCGGTCGCAGCCGTAATGGATGCATCGTCCGCGCCGTCATGCGCGCGCCAGGCGGCTCGCGCGCGACGCTGCTGCTCACGCAGTGCTGCGGTCGGTTCCGCGGCGGCATCGCCCTCCGGGGTTACGACGACGCCGTAGATGGAAGACGCGGCCGCGTGGGACACGTAACCCAGGGCCACGTCGCGGGCGACGCGCGTTGGATCGCGCTCCAGCGGGTCACCGTAGCCGCCACCACCGCCGATGCGTATCTCCATCACGTCGCCATCGTGCAGGGCGGCGCCGTTGGACTTCGCGCGCAGCGGCTCGGTCCGCTCCGCCTGCAGGTCTTCGATGCCGGCGGGGACCCTGCTGCGGCGCATCCACTCCGGCAGGTCGGTGCCAGAGCGCACGAGGTAATGGCCGGCCGGCGACGGCAAGCCGCCGAACAGCCCTGGCGTGTTCTGTGCCGAGACGCATTGCCCGCCGCTGTTCGTCACCACTGTCATCGAGTGTGCGCGGTAAGGCGTGATCGCCGAGCGCACGCCGTTGCCGCCGCGCCAGGCGCCGGCACCGCCGCCATCCTGGTCTTCCTTGCGATACAGGAACAGGATCGGATACCATTGCTCGATCAGCTCGACATTGAGGATCATCGAGAGCGGACTGTAGGTAGGGCCGCTGGTATCCACGCCGTCGCCAAAGGAGCGCGCGCCGGACCCGCAACCGAACGAGTCGAGAATGGCCTGGCCGAAATACTTGCCCCGGTCATCGGTGCCGATCAGCACGGGCAGCATGAAATCCGCTGGTGGAGCGACGAGGTCCTGCCGAAGCTCGTCGTCGCAGGCCATCATGCGCGACAGGACCGCCTGCACGCAGTTCATCATCGGTACGGTCTGCAGGATTCCGCCGCTGACCGCGGTCGGGTAGTTCACGCAGGTGAGCAGGCCGGGGGTGGGCCGGTAGTCGATCTGTCGCTCGCTGCCGCCATAGGCGAAGAGCTGTTCGTACAGCATGGAGACGGAGATGATGCCGGTGATGGAGCCTGACCACGAGGTGAACGGTATGCCGTTGGTCCCCGGCGTCTCGGCATCGGTGCCGGCATTGTCCACCCTGATCCGGTCGCCCGTCTTGGTGATGTTGAGCTGCGTGCGCTGCGTCGTGCGCTGGCCAGGCAACGCCTCGTCCAGGTAGCGAGCCTCGGACCACGTGCCGTCTGGTATCCGCGCGAGTTTCTGGCGGAAACTGTCCTGCGCCTGATCGAGCATGCGACGCATCGCTGCCTTGACTGCACCCGGCCCGTAGCGGCGCGCCAAAACCGCTATCGCATCCCGCGCGAACACGGCACCCGCGATCTGCGCCCGCAGGTCAAGCGCCACCAGGTCGGGCACGCGCGACTGGCGCAAATACAGCGCTTCGAGGTCAGGGCGCAACTCGCCACGCTCCACCATCTTGAACGGCGGCAGCACGATCGGGTCGGAGTACACGTCCTCGGCGTTTTGCGGCCAGCCGCCGGGCACGATGCCGCCGAGGTCGTACTGGTGGCCGGCATTGGCGACCCAGCCGAACAGCGCGCCGTCCACGAAGATCGGTGCCGCGAACAGCACGTCCATCTGGTGGCAGGCGCCGATCCAGGGGTCGTTGCAGCAAAAAATGTCGCCCTCGTCGATGCCGGGGCTGCCGGAATAGGTCTCCAGAATGTAGCGTATGCCGAGCGGCGCGCCGGCGTTGAGGAACTGCACGTAGGGTGCATTGAGCACGACCTCCGCGTCCTCGGTGAGGATGGACATGTTGAAGTCGAGCGAGGCGAGCAGCGGGGAGCCGGAAATGCGGGTGATCGTGTCGCCATGCGCGAGGTTCACGGTCCATAGTTTCTGGCGCAACACCTCGAACGTGATGGGGTCCAGGTCGTCGTCCGCCGCGTCGTGAAACTGCACGCGCGGTGAAATGCGGCTGCGCCAGCCCGCTGACGGACGATAGCTGTGGGTGCGTCCGTTCCATTTGGTCCGAGTGTGCAAGCTGTCCGCGTCCGTTGCCCGTGGGCTGTCGGTGTCCGGCGCCAGCACGCTATCCATTTTCGGTCTCCTCAGGCGGCTGCGTTGAGTTCGATCACGACGCTGCCGGAGGGATCGATCCCGGCCGTGCAGCCATGCGGAACGACGACTGTGGTATCGGGGTATTCGATGATTGCCGGCCCGGTGACTGCAGCGCCCGTGCCGAGCCGGGCGCCGTCATAGGCGGGCGTAATCTCGGCCGCGCCGCGCTGCGCGTACCAGGTGACCTCTCGCGGCGCCTTCGCCGCGCCATCAAGGCTGCCGCACCCCTCATGCACAACATCGCCTACGCGCAACTCGGACAGTTTCGCGGAGCCATGCACCTGCAAGCCGGTGAGCGTGAAGCCGGCGGCGGCGTAACCGCTTCCGCGCCCGTACAGCCGCTCGTACTCGCGCTCGAAGGTGCTAACCAGGCGGTCGACGGCGGCGGCATCGTAGGTGCCGCCCTCGGCCGGCACGGCGACCTGGTTGATCTGAAGGGCGTAACGCAGTTCCGCATAGCGCCGCAGCCGGATCGATCCGGCCGGCACACCTTGCTGCAGGAGCTTTTCGGTTACCCGCGCTTCCAACGCCGGCCAGCGGCGGTTCAGCTCCTCCGGGTCGAACGGACTGGCAAGGCCTATCGCGGCCTGTTCCGTGACCAGCGCCTCGGAGGCGGCGATGCCGAACGCGGACCAGCCGGCGGCAAGGTTGCTCATGGGCACCACGACGGAGCGCACGCCCAGCTCGCGCGCGATTGCGGCGGCGTGCAGCCCGCCTGCGCCTCCGAAACCGTAGAGGGAGAAGTCGCGCGGGTCGTGACCCTGCTGCGTGAGCGTCAGCCAGATCGAATCGGCCATCTGGCTGTCGATGATTCGCAGCGCCGCAGCGGCGGTCTGCCTTCCGTCCAACCCTAGCGGGGCGCCGACCCGTGCCAGTGCCGCGTCGGCGCCGGCGCCGGCGATGTCGAGCGTGATCCGGCCGCCGAAGAAATAGGCAGGGTCGAAATAGCCGAGCACGGCGGCCGCGTCCGTGACCGTGGGCTGTTGCCCGCCGCGGCCGAAACACACCGGCCCGGGCCGTGCGCCGGCGCTGTGCGGCCCCACCTTGAGCACACTGCCTTCGGTCCGGATGATGCTGCCGCCGCCGGCGCCCACGGAGCGGACGTCCAGCGTGGGCACGAAATACTCGTACTGGCCGTAGCTTCCGGTCGGCCGCCGCACCGGCGTGCCGTCGGAGATGGTGCCGATGTCGAGCGTGGTGCCGCCGATGTCGGCCGTGATGACGTGGCGAGCGCCGGCGGCCCTGGGGTGCCGGCCAGGCTTGCGGCCCCGATCAGGCCAGCAACCGGGCCGGAGCCCACCGTCAGCACAGGCACTTCGCGCGCGTGGTCGGCGTCGATCAGACCGCCGGCGCAAGACATGATCTGCAGCGACCGCGTGTAGCCGAAACGTTTCAGGTCGACTTCCAGCGCCTCCAGATAAAGGCGCATCGGCGGGCCGATCAGCGCGTTGACGATGGTGGCGATCGTGCGTTCGCACTCGCCGACACGGGGGCTGACTTCCGAGGAGATCGATACGAACAGGTCGGGTGCGACCTCGCGCACCATGTCGCGCAGCCGAAGCTCATGCAAGTCATTGGCGGTGGACCACAGGAGCGAGATGGCGATCGCCTCCACGCCCTGGTCCACGATCCGGCGGATGGCCTCTCGCGCGGTGTCCTCGTTCAGGGCCACGACCGCGTGGCCGTCGAAGGCCACGCGCTCGTCGATCTCGGCGCAGAGCCATTTGGGGACCAGCGGCTCCGGCTTGGTCTGGCGGGCGACGTGGGCGATGTAGTCCGCCGGCATCCATTTCAGGCGGCCGCCGGCCTTCATGATGAAGATCGAGTCGGCGTGGCCACGAGTCGCCAGGAGGCCTACGCGGGCTGTCTTGCGCTCCACCAGCGCATTCGTGCCGACGGTGCAGCCGTGATAAGCCTGAGCCGAGGCGAGCATCTCGCCGAGTTCGACACCGTGCATCTCGGCCGCCGTGCGCAACGATGCTATGAAGCCAGTCTGGAAATCCGGGGGCGTGGAAAGTGCCTTGCCGATCTTCACGGCGGGCGGACCACTGTCCGACGCTTTCAGGGCGACGCAATCAGTGAACGTTCCACCTATGTCGACGCCCACTATGTAGCGCACAGTTACCACCTCCCGGAGCCGCAGCCTGCTTTGCCGTTGGTCCGACAATTGACACAATGAGGCTGGCAGGTGCACTTTAGGCTGTCAAGGCGGGATGGCGATCGACAGTAAGGCACGGCCTAAGTGTTCATCCACGATCATGGTGAGTCGGGTGAGTCGGGTGTGAGTCCATGCTCTGCGAGCCGAGTCTGATGCAGGCTATCGTGCATAGCGCCGACATACAGGACCGCGACGGCGGCGTGCTGCTCATGCTGCCGGTCAGTTTGAGATTGTCGGGCAGGGCATCGAGCAAGGTCCGTGTGCTCGCCGAGATTTTGTAAGCAATGCTCAGTGCCGTTGACGAGGAGCGAGACGTCGAGCCTACGACGCGGATCGCCTACCGGCTCCGGCGCAGCCCCCGCAGCAGGCGTTTCTGCCACGCCGGCTATCCGCTCCTGCGCGCGCTCGCTCGCGGCCTCAAACAGGGTAGTCGGCGGTGCGGCTGTTCGCAGACGTCGCAATCATGCCGCACCGGAAACGCAGGCGACGATAACGGCAGCGGCTAGCAACGTGCACAAACGTATGTCACCATCTGCTGTGGATCGAAGCCCAACGGTTTCGGAACAAACTCGCGAAATTCCGGGTCGATCCAAGCGGCGCCAGGAAAGAGCGGCGCGAACACCATCGCCAGAAAATAGACGCCGGCTACCGCAGCAGCGATAAGAAACAGCGGCAGTGTGAGCGGCCCCATCGCAAAAAGGATGACAAGGGCCAGCGTGCCGAGGAACAGCCCGAGCAACATCGTCTGGCCGTTATGGAACTTTGCATGAGGCGGCCAAGCGGGATTATAGAGATGCATCCGTGCGGTACGCGGCAGGACCGCATCGTATAGAAAGCCGCCCTAATTATAAAAGGCAACGATCGCGACCATCCACTTGGCAGTTTCCATGACACGGCTCCTCAGGAGCTCGGCAATGGCACTTTCCGGACGAAGTAAGGTATCGATAAATTGCTGTTGGTTAGCTCAGTCGGCCAACGACGCCGATCGAAGCTGACCGGGCGTTACCCCGAGCGTCCGGCGAAACCCGTCTATGAAGTGTGCGGCGGACGAATAACCTGCGTAGATCGCCGTGTCCGTGACGGGCGTTTGGCCGCCGATCAAAAGCGCGACCGCTTTCTCCAGCCTGCGTGCAACGATCCAGCCGTGCGGCGTCACGCCTTCGCTCACCTTGAAAGCACGAATGAAGTGGAACAGGCTTGTCTGGCGCGACATCTCTGCCGCCAGCTCCGACAGCGTGTAGACCTGGGCGCCGACGAGCTCGTAGGTGCGGTCGGCCTGGGCCTCGGCGGAACCCAGCGCGCCCAGCAGCGCACCGTGGGCCAGCGCCGCCGGCAGGCCCGCCATGTAGGTCTCGCTATACCAGCCGTTGCGCAGCAGCACGTGTGGCACGCCCGAAGCGACTAGCAGGGCCTCGGTCTGGCGGTGGTCTTCGGCGAGGCCCAGCGGCGAGCGGTCGGCCTGCAGCACGCTGGTGTAGGCGATCAGCGACACGCGAGCCCCGCGCGCCGCTGTAAGGAGGCATGATTTCCGCCCGTGGTAACCTGAACCGGCCATGCTCTGATGTCGTTTAGAACTTGAACGCGGCGACCAGAACACCCTGCGGGCCTCTGGTCGAGTTGCGCGAGTAGATCGGGAGCTGAAGCTTCGCCTTCAGCGACATGCCGAGGCTGGGAATGTCGTATTCGAGAACAGGTCCCAGCTTGAAAACGTCGAAATACTTGCCGCTGATCGGAACGGTAGTTCCGTTCCTGGTATCACGCCCTATCTGAACGGCGCCGAAGCCGGCAATGCCGTATTGAAAGCGGCCGTCGCGTCCCGATACCGCGAAGTCGAGATCGATGACGTCACCACTCTTGTAATCCGTGAGCGGGTTTGACAAGGCGTGGTCGTAAAACAGGTGGCCGCTGAACTCGACACCGTCGCCGAGGAAGTTGGGCTGAGTAAGATAGCTTGCGGCAAGATTCGGGATGATGAAATAGTCGTTGTGCCCAGCCGTGGTGAACTGGTGCGTGTTGTAAGTGCCGATAGGAAAGATCATCGAGTAAGCGGGCTGGATCGTGAGTCCGTAAGGCAACGGACGACTGCCGGACGGAGGCACCTGCGGCGTCCCGAAGTAGTAGGACCACTTCGCAATGTCGGCGTACATGTCTCCCCAGCCGGAAATACGTTGGGTCATGTTATTGACCGAGAACCTGACGTAAGGATCATAAGACAGCTGCACGTCGCTGGCCAGAGTGCCGCCGAGAAACTTGAACGGATAGACGTACAACAGGGATGCCGCGGTGATGTCGTAGGTAAGGTTTAGCCGCGTTATGACCTTGCTCGGCGTTCCCGCATTCCCGGTGTAGTAGGTGGAAACGCCCGGCACGTCGGCGACCGCGGCATAGAAACCGGAAGCGGCTGGAAGGTAGGCGTTCCGAATATCGGTGCCCCCGGTAGGGCCTCCGTAAACGTCGCCCTCGGTTGCGTTTGCCACGGAGCACAAACCTAAAGCCATGCACGCGGCTAGGAAGCGGATATTCGTCATTGTGACTTTCCCTCCTGTTTTGCCGGATGCTAAGCAGAAGTGTCTCGCCTTGATTGTCGGCCGCCCGACATTTTGTGGCAGAACGTGTAGGCGGCCCTGCCCAGACGGGCGCCAAGGTGGATTCTCATGGGGGATCCTTGCGCCTCCCATGCCGTGGCTAGGCCGTTTTGGCCGGTTCAACCAAGATGAGCGTGCAGGCGAATGCTGCGACGGCTTGCTCACGTGTTGCGATTGTCCGCATCGTACACCTTTGTCCGTCAGGGCGGCGCGCGGCGTGATGCGGCGCCGATGTCAGGCGAAATTTTCGAGCTGCGTACAGCCGCTGACCTCGCCGCCGGTCAGATGGAAGCCGATCGGCCGGCCGTTGGGTCGGTCTCATAACCACCTGCCTGGCGGAAACTGTCGAATGCGCGACACATCCGCCTGGGCTGTCGCGAGTGTCGGCCAGGCGACAATCCGGACGAGCCGTGCGGGCTACACTGGCCCGATGTTACAGGACCTTCGCTCGCCGCGCACCAAAACCAGCCTTGCCCCGGGGGGGAGGCAAGTCTCGCTGGACGACAAGTGGCAACTCGAAACCGGCGCGGTGGTGATGACTGGGGTGCAGGCGATCGCGCGGGCGTTGCTGTCGCAATCCGCCATCGACCGCTCGGCGGGCCGCAACACTGCGGGCTTTGTGTCGGGATATCGCGGTTCCCCGCTAGGAGGCGTCGATACGGCGCTTTGGTCTGTCCGCGACCGGCTCCGCGCCGCGGCCATACGGTTTCAACCCGGTGTGAACGAGGAACTCGCCGCGACGGCCGTGCACGGCTCGCAACAGGTGGGCCTGTTGCCCAACCCGTCCGTCGACGGGGTTTTCGCAGCCTGGTACGGCAAGGGGCCGGGCGTCGACCGAGCGCTCGACGCGCTGAAACACGGCAACATAGCAGGCGCCAGCGCGAAAGGCGGCGTGGTTTGCTTTTACGGGGACGACCACGCCGGTAAATCGTCGACCGTTTCGCATCAGAGCGAGCAGGCCATGGCGTCCTGCCTCATTCCCTCGCTCTATCCAGCGCACGCTGGCGAGGTGCTGCTGTATGGACTGCTCGGCTTTTCGCTCTCGCGTTACAGCGGCGCCTGGATCGGCGTGAAGTGCGTCAACGAAACGGCTGAGCAGACAATGACCGTCGACCTTGACCTCCGTGAATTCGCTTCGGTCGAGCCTGAGTCCGAGATCATGTTCCCCGAGGGCCTGCATGCCCGGTTCGGCGCATATAATCCGCTCCGGGACGAGCAGATCGCGCTCGAGGCGCGGCTGCCGCGGGTCCACGCCTTCGTTCGCGCGAACCGCATTGATCGTGTTGTTTTCCGCGCGCCGCGGCCTGCGCTGGCCATCGTCGCCGCCGGGAAGAGTTTCGGCGACGTGCAGCAGGCCTTGGCGCTGCTCGGCCTAGACCCGGACAGCGCTGCGGCGATCGGTATCTCGCTTTACAAGGTCGGGTGCATCTGGCCCCTGGAACCGGCTGGTCTCCGGGATTTCGCCTGCGATCACGCGTCCATGCTCGTCGTCGAGGACAAGAAAAGCTTCATCGAGCAGCAGATCGCAGCGATCATGATAAATGATCGAAGTCGGCCAGCGATCTTGGGCAAGTCGGATGAAGATGGCCGACCGCTTCTTTCCTCGGTAAAGCCGCTTGAGCCCGCCGAGATCGCCGAGGCCATTGCTGGACGCCTGCGCCAGCTCGGCGCCGCGATCCCGCAGGGGGCCGCCATCGCTGCGACAGCAAGCGCCGACATGGTTCGGCCCGCCGCAGTCAGACGAACGCCGTATTTCTGTTCCGGCTGCCCGCATAACCGGTCGACGCGGCTGCCGGACGGCAGCCTCAGCATGACCGGCATCGGCTGCCACGCGATGGTCAACATGACCCGACCCGCCGAGGCGTTCCCGGCCGTGCAGATGGGCGGAGAGGGGGCGAACTGGATCGGCATCGCCCCATTCAGCGGCACGGCGCACATCTTCCAGAACATCGGCGACGGCACGTATTACCATTCCGGTCTGCTCGCAATCCGCGCGGCCGTCGCGGCAGGCGTGAACATCACCTACAAGATACTCTTCAACGACGCTGTCGCCATGACTGGCGGCCAGCCGGTGGACGGGCCGCTCTCGGTGAGTGGCGTGGCGCAGCAGCTGCGCGGGGAAGGCGTGCCAACGATTGTCATCGTCTCGGACGAACCGAGCCGCCACTCAAACCGGTCCGGACTGCCAACCGGTGTCGAAGTGCATCACCGCGACAAGCTCGATGAGCTTCAACGCCGCCTTCGGAACGTGCCGGGCGTCAGCGTGATGATTTACGAGCAGACCTGCGCCGCGGAGAAGCGGCGGCGCCGGAAGCGCGGAACTTATCCCGATCCCGCCAAGCGGCTGTTCATTGCCAAATCCGTGTGCGAAGGCTGCGGCGACTGCTCGGTGCAATCCACATGCGTCAGCATCCAGCCCGTCGCCACCGCTTTCGGCACGAAGCGTCGCATCGATCAGGCCAGTTGCAACAAGGACTACAGCTGCGTCGACGGGTTCTGCCCGTCGTTCCTGACGGTCAGGGATGCGGAGCCGAGGCGGGCGACGCCGACCGAGGTGGCGGAAGACATGTTCCGTGATTTGCCCGAGCCAAAACTGCTCCCGGCCGAAACGCAGGGTGTCAACCTCATGATCGCAGGTATCGGCGGTACTGGAGTCGTCACCGCGGCAGCCCTGATCGTCATGGCGGCACATCTCGACGGCAAGCGTGCCTCGGCCTTCGACATGACCGGCCTCGCCCAGAAGAACGGCGCCGTCTACAGCCACGTGCGGATCGCTGAAACACAAGCTGCGATAACGTCCCAGCGCATCGGACGATCGCAGGCGGACGTCCTGCTTGCCTTTGATGCGGTGGCGGCGACCGGCCTGGAATCCGCCGTCACGCTCTCCGAGAGCCGCACGAGGGCAGTCGTCAACACCAGCGTGACTGCGACCGCAGCGTTCCAATTCCAACGTGATCTCTCGATCGACGATACAGCGTTGCTCGAGCAACTGGAGGCCAGCACCAGCGCGCCTCTCGTTCGCGCCGATGCAGTCGCGCTCGCAGCCGAATTCGCCGGCGATCCGACGATGGCGACCTCGCTGCTTCTGGGTATCGCGTCCCAGCACGGGCTTCTGCCGGTGCGGCCCTCCTCCCTCGAAGCGGCCATCCAGATGAACGGCGCTGCGGTTTCATCGAATCTAAAGGCATTCCGCCTTGGCCGGTTGTACGCTCACGCGCCAGAACGCCTGGCCATCAGGCGCCCTGGAACCGGCGCCGAAGTCGTCCCGGAAACCCTCGATGGCATCGTCGAACATAGGAGCGCCCACCTTCTCCGCTACCAGGATGCCACGCTGGTCAAGCGCTACGCAGGCCTCGTGCAGCGCGTCGCCGATGCCGAGCAGCGGGTGGCGCCGGGATCTGACAAGCTCGCGCGCATCGTCGCCGTGCAATACGCCAAGCTCCTCGCCTACAAGGATGAATACGAAGTCGCGCGCCTGCTGATCGATCCTTCGTTGTACTCAGAGATATCGAACATCTTCGGTCCAGGTGCAAAACTTTCATTGAATCTTGCGCCTCCTGTGCTGAGCCGAGGTTCCGGCGAGCGCAGGCCGCGGAAGCGGGAGTTCACGATCCGCGTGCTTCCGCTCCTGCGCCTGCTGTCACGCGGCAAGGCGTTGCGGGGAACCTGGGCTGATCCGTTCGGACGCACCGAGGAGCGTCGTGCGGAGCGTGCGCTCATCACGGAGTACGAGTCGCTCGCCGAGTCCATCATTCACCACCTCGCGCCCCACAACCACGCAGAAGCGGTCGCACTGCTAGACTTGGCCTCTGAGGTCCGCGGCTTCGGCCCAGTGAAGCGGGCTTCGATCGTGGCTTACCGCAGCAAGCTTCCGCATCTCGAAGCGGCGTTCCAGCTCCGGCGACCGTCAAACCTGCTCCAGTCACCACCGATGGCGCAGGTCCCGCGACCAAACGCTGCCGTGCCATCCTGAGACCTTGATAGGAGCGTTGCTTTGACGCAAGAAAAGCGCCTGACAGTCCTGCTCGACAAGCAGGACATCTACGAACTGATGTGCCGCTATTGCCGCGGCGTTGATCGGATGGACAAGGAACTGACCCTGTCGTGCTTCTGGCCGGGCGCAATTGACGTCCATGTCGGAAAGAACGGCGTCTATCACGGCACCGTCGAGGAGTTCCTGGACGCGGAGTGGGAGTCCTGGAAGGTTTTCACTGGCTCCCAGCATCATCTCTGCAACCACCTCTGCGAAGTGGACGGCGACCAAGCCATGGCCGAGACCTACCAGTTCTCGCTCTATTGGGCTGCGCCTGGCGACGATCCGAGCCTCAACGTGCTCAACTCGAACCGCTACCTCGATCGCTTCGAAAGGCGCCGCGGGGAATGGCGCATCCTCCGTCGCGAGCTTTTTCGAAACTTCTCGTTCTCGATCCGGCCGGTGGCGCTCCCGACCACGGAGAATGGCTGGCCGATGCAGTCACGCGACCGGAACGACCCCGCTTATCGCAGATTACGGCCCACTCGCTTGCCGCTGCAAGACTGAGGTGTGAAGCCCCCTCGGCCGAACTGTAAGCCGTTTGACAGAGTTGCTCGAGATATCCGGCTAATTCTACCGCCAGCGCCGGGCATACGCTGAACAACGACAGGCCGACAAGGCCCGCGACCGGGACACTGATGCGGGAGGAAACATTGAGCAAGCGGATACATCTCAACGCCTTCAAGATCGCTGGGGTAGGTCACACCGCCATCGGCCTGTGGCGACATCCCGACAGCCAGGCACATCGCTACAAGGACCTGTCTTATTGGCTCGAGACGGCGAGGACGCTCGAAAAGGGGTGCTTCGACAGCCTTTTCATCGCGGACTTTCCCGGCCTTCACGACGTCTACAATCAGAGTTCCGACGCCGCCTTCCGGGACGCTATCGCGGTGCCGCTGAACGACCCCTTGATGGCCGTGTCCGCCATGGCCGCCGTCACCGAGCATCTCGGATTCGGCGTCACGGTCTCGACGACCTACGAGCAGCCATACAGCTTCGCGCGCAAGATGACGACGCTCGATCACCTGACCAACGGGCGGGTAGGCTGGAACATCGTCACGTCCGTCACGGGTAGTGCCGCGCGCAACCTTGGACTCGACAGGCAAGTCCCGCACGACGAGCGCTACGCGATCGCCGACGAGTTCATGGACGCGGTCTACAAGCTTTGGGAGGGCAGCTGGGAAGACGACGCCGTCGTCAACGACCCGGCACGCAACATGTTCGTCGATCCCGCCAAGGTCCACGCCGCGAACCACCACGGAAAGTATTTCCGAGTGCCGGACGCGTTTTTGTGCGAACCTTCGGTCCAGCGCACGCCGGTCCTATTCCAGGCTGGCGCTTCCTCGGTCGGGAAGGCCTTCGCGGCCAAGCACGCCGAGGCCGTCTTCCTCGTGGACCCCACCGTCCAGGGCATGGCCAAGCTGGTGTCCGAAATCCGCGCGCTGGCAGGCGGCCTGGGGCGTGATCCAAGCAGCATCAAGTTCATGGCCGGTGTGTCGGTCGTGACCGCACCCAGCGACGAAGAGGCACGCCGAAAATTCGACGAGCTTATCCGCTACGTCAGCGTCGAGGGCACGCTTGCCCGTCAGTCCTCCCTCATGCAGCTTGATTTCGGCAGCATAGACATCGATAGGCCGCTCGAGTTCGTCGAGACCGACGGCATCCGGTCCTTCCTGGAACGCTTCACCAAAGGTGATCCGGACCGCGTCTGGACGCCTCGTCAGGTGGCAGAGAAAATGGCCCAGTCGCTCGGCGCCATCACCGTCGTGGGATCGCCGGCGACGGTCGCCGACCGCCTCGAGGCCATGATGGAGGAAGCCGATCTGGATGGCTTCAATCTCTACGACCACATGCCACTGCACGCGATGCCGGATTTCGTCGAACACGTAGTGCCAGAACTCCAGCGCCGTGGCCGAGTCTGGACGGCCTATGAGGGCAGGACGTTGCGCGAAAACATTGCGGGCACCGGCAGTCCTCGCCTGCCCGCCGACCATGCGGGTGCAGGTTTCCGCCCGCGTTCATCAATCAAGCGCCTTCATGACGCCGTTGCCGTTTGAGTCCGTGGACGGTGGCGATCAACCGAGGCGAGGCGGAATCGCCATGAGCAACCGTCCCGAACGAGGCGGCCTGGCCACCATTCACTGGAAGAATGCCAGACGCATCCTGCCGCTCCTGGTTGCGGGCTATGTGCTCAACACTCTGGACAAGACGAACATCGGCTTTGCTGCGCTGGAGATGAACAAGGATCTCGGCTTCACGCCGCAGGTCTTCGGTCTGGGCGCCGGGCTGTTTTTCCTGACCTACACGATATTTGAGATACCCTCGAACCTTCTCATCCGCCGCGTCGGCGCACGGCGCTGGCTTTCGCGCATCCTCGTGACATGGGGTCTGGCCTCGATGGCCATGGCGCTCACGTCGGGAACGGTAAGCTTTTACGCCCTTCGGCTTCTGCTCGGCATTGCGGAGGCCGGATGGTACCCCGGCGTCATCTTCTTTCTATCCCTGTGGTTTCCACGTGAGTTCAGGGCGCGGGCGATCATGCTCGTCTTCATGGGCGTGCCTATCTCGGCCGTCCTCGGCAACCCGCTCTCGGGCGCCTTGCTCAGCCTGCATCCCTTGCTCGGCTTGAGGAATTGGCAATGGCTTTTCATCGTCGAGGGCCTGCCAACCGTTCTTCTCGGCGTTGCCGCATTGTTTGTGTTGCGCGACCTGCCGGCGCAAGCCGAGTGGCTGACACCATCCGAAAAACAGACACTCTCGTCGGCGTCCGCGTCCGATGGCCTGCCGGTCGCGGGGGGTCGTCTCGCAGACGCGCACTCGACGAGCAAGGCCTTCCGGACGATCGCTTTCTGCGCCGTCAACTTCATGAGCGCCATCGGGCTCTACAGCACGTTCATGTGGCTGCCGCGGCTCATCAAAGACCTGAACGGGCTGAACAATCTGCAGACCGGCTTCGTGGCCGCCATCCCGTTCTTGTTCAGTGCGGGATCGCTCGCCGCACTCGCTTATAGCAGCGACCGCCACGGCGAACGGAAATGGCATACTGCGTTGCCGCTTTTCGTCGCGTCCTGCGCCATGGCGGGCATGGCCGCTTCACGCTCACCGGTGATGGCCATTTTCTGCCTTACGATCGCCATGACGGCGGGGATCGGCGTTCAGGGAAACATGTTCGCCATGTTTTCCGAGGGGTTAGGCGGCAAGGGCGGCACCGTCGGGTTCGCCGCCGGTCTCGCCACGGTTACCACGCTCGGCAATCTCGGTGGCTTCCTTGGCCCGTATGCCGTGGGTCTCATGCTTGCCAAATACGGTGATTTCCACGTCGCCCTGCTTGCGATCGCTGCGGCGTTCGGCGCTGGCGGCTGCCTTGTCGCGACACTCAGCTGCGTCGCGCCGGCGCGCCCGCTCCGGGCTGCCGCGGTGCCCCGCTAGGCGCGTGGCCATTGTCGACAGGATACTGAAATGCGTTGCTATCGTTTCGACGCGCTGAATAGCTTGGACGACCTGTCCGTGCATGCCGATGCGATACCCGCTCCGCAACGAGGCGAGGTACTGGTCAAGATCCACGCCGTCTCGTTGAATCATCGCGACCTATCCGTCGTGCTCGGAAATTACGTGCACGCCGCCCGGCCTGGCCTCGTGCCCTGCTCCGACGCTGCTGGCGAAATCGCAAGCGTCGGCGACGGGGTGACAGTGTTCCAGCGCGGCGACCGCGTCGTCAGCGTGTTCCACCCGCGGTGGTTCGGTGGAAAACCCCATCGCACGCTCGGCCAGGAAACCTACGGCAACGCCGCCGACGGCTGGCTCGCCGAATACAAGGTGGTGCCGCAAGAAGCGGTGATACCTTTGCCCGACACGCTGTCCTACGAGGAAGGATCGACGCTTCCCTGCGCGGCGACCACGGCCTGGAGCGCGTTGTCCGGCGGGACTCCCGTCCGTGCCGGGATGACCGTGCTGACCATGGGGACCGGTGGCGTCTCGATTTTCGCGGTCCAGCTCGCGAAGGCACTCGGTGCCAAAATCATTGGCACCACCTCCAGCGCGAGGAAGGCCGAACGCCTGCGCGCCATGGGCGCCGACACTGTCGTCAACTACGCGGAGATCGCGCACTGGGGCCAGCACGCGAAGACTGTCCTGACCGGCGGCCTCGGCGTCGACTGCGTGGTGGAGGTCGGGGGTCCGGCCACGGTGAACGAGGCCCTGCACGCAGTGCGCTGGGGGGGCGAGGTGGTGCTGATCGGCTTTCTCACCGAAGACAATCCCGGAATCGACTACTTCCACCTCAAGGGCAGCGGCGCCACGGTGCGCTCCATCGGCGTCGGTGACCGCGCGGCCTTGCAGGAAACAATCGGCGCCGTGGGCGGTGCTGGCATCAGGCCCGTGATCGACCGCGTCTTCCCGTTCCAGGACGCGCACGCCGCCTTCAACCATCTCAAGAGCGGCAGCCATGTCGGCAAGATCGTCATCAAGGTGAGCGGCTGAGATGGGGCAGGTCGTCATCCCGCGGGCGGACGCCAATCCCCGTGGTCCGAAATGGGCGGTCACTCCCGGCGGCTGGGATACCCACGCACATGTCTTTGGTCCGCGTTCCCGGTTCCCTATCGGGAAAGAACGGCCTTACACGTCGCCGGACCAGGTCGCTGCCGATTACCTGGCCATGCTGGATGCCATCGGGCTTTCGCATGGCGTCCTTGTCCAGCCCAGCGTCTACGGTCAAGACAATGCCTGTCTCCTGGACGCTTTAGGCTCAAACCCCGGTCGACTCTACGGCGTCATCGACCTCGACGTGCTGGCGGTGTCCGACAGCGTCATCGAAGACCTTTGGAACGTTGGCGTCAGGGGCGTACGGGTGAGGCCCGCAGGCCACGATCGGGGTTGGCTGGCCGACGTGGCTGGTCGCCTGCACGGGACGTCTTGGCACCTCGATCTTCTCATCGAGAACGTCGGCGACGTCGCCGATCTCGCACACATGCTGCGCGGTGTTCCGGTGGATATGGTCATCGAAGCGATGGGTAATCCCAGAGCAGGCCAGTCAGTCGCCGAGCCTGGCTTTCAGTCGTTGCTGGATCTGCTTCGCGATGGCACGTGCTGGGTCAAGCTGTCGCACGCATACCACATCGATCCCGATGGTGTGCCTTATCCAGCCACCATCCCGTTCGCCCGCGCGATCGTGCAGGCCGCGCCGCACCGTGCCGTCTGGGGATCGGACTGGCCGCATCCGATGCGCGCGAACCGCATGCCCAACGACGGCGATCTCATCGACCTGTTGCTCCCATGGGCAGGAAGCGTGGACCTGGCAAACCAGATCCTCTGCGAAAACCCACGGGTCCTGTATCGGCCCAAACCCTCAGAAAGGCACCGTTCGTGACCAAACCAGTCGTTTTTGTTTCAGCACCAATTCACCAGTCGGGGCTCGACCTCCTCCGGCAATCCTGCGAGCTCATCGAGCTCAACCACCCTGTCGCGAGCGATTCTGACATCGAGGCCGCGTTGTCGCGGTGCGACGCCGTCATCATCCGGTCCATGCCCTTGACGGCCGCACGCATGGACAAGGCGCCAAAGCTGAAAGTGATCGCGAAGCATGGCGCAGGCATGGATTCCATCGACATCCCGGCAGCGACGGAGCGCGGCATCATCGTCGCGAACAGCGGCGACGCCAATTCGTTCGGCGTCGCCGAACACGCCGTCGCGCTCATGCTTGCCGTGCTCCGCAACGTCCGGACGATCGACAAGGTCACACGCGACGGCGGGTTCCTGCGTCGCGAGAGCTTCTACCTGGGCGATCTGTGGGAAGCCACGGTGGGGATCGTCGGCCTCGGAAACATCGGCCGTTACGCCGCGCACATGGTGGGGCGGGGTTTCAATGCCAGGGTCCTCGGCTTCGATCCCGTGGTATCCGCCGCCGACATGCACGAGTTCGGTGTCGAGAAGATTGAAGACTTGAGGCAGCTTCTGTCTCGATCCGATGTCGTCTCCATCCATACGCCGCTGAACGAGAGGACGCGTCATCTGATCGGCAAGGCGGAACTTGCCGTCATGAAACCCGGCGCTATCATCATCAACACATCGCGGGGCGGTACGATAGACGAAGCCGCTTTGATCGAGGCTCTGCGATCGGGAGCGATCGCTGGAGCCGGCATCGATGTCTTTGAGCGTGAGCCGCCTGAGGTCAATAATCCACTTTTTGAACTCGACAATGTGATCGTCTCGCCGCATATCGGTGGTGGCACGAACGCCGCGCGGCGCAATGCCGCCTTGCGGTCGGCTGAAGCCGCGCTCGCCGTGCTCTCTGGTCAGCAACCCACCTATTTCATCAATCCCGAGGTGACGGCACATGCGCGGGCTTCCACATCGGTGGCCGCCGAGTAGCGGCCGCGTCTAGCCGCCCGCGCGCAGAAAAACGGCGCCGCGCTCGCACGTGATTTGAACTTCCCGACCTCCCACCGTATGAGGATGGTCGAGCCATTTGAGGACGGACCCGAAGAGGTCCGCCGGGCTCCAGGGAGGTCCACAATGTTCAGGATGAGGAGTCCTGGCCTACACGCCGGGTCCGGCGCGCCGGAGCGGATAGCGGTTTCAACCGGCGCAGAACCGATCCAACCGGAATCACGGTTCAATCTATTCAGCCTCTTGCCAGCGCAAACGCGGGCGGCGTTCATCGCCGCTTCGCGCCCCCGCACCGTCTTGGATGGCAGCATCGTCTACCATCAAGACGACGTCGGAGGCGAGATGTATCACATCATCTCCGGTGAAGTGAGATTGTTCTTCCTCCACCCGGATGGCCGGGAACTCGTGTTCACAACGTTCGAGCCGGGTGACTGCTTTGGAATAAGCAGCCTGATCGACGGCGCTCCACTGCCACACACCGCGGAGGCCCGTGGGCGGCTGAAACTTCACGTCGTCACCAGGAGCGCCTTCGATAAGCTCCGTGCGGATCACCGCCCGTTCGAGGACGCACTTCTTCAACTACTCTGCAGGCACATGCGTGTTCTCAGCACCTACGTCACGGACGCTACGCTGGACGGTCTGTCGCAGCGTTTAGCCAGGCGGCTGCTCGATGTTGCGCGACCCGGCGACGACGATACACCGGCTGTCCGCCACTCACAGGCGGAGCTCTCGCTCATGTTCGGTGTGTCGCGTCAGACGATCAACAAGCTCCTCCAGCAGTTCGAGCATGATGGCCTCGTCCGCTTGAGCTACGGCGCGGTGCAATTGAAAGATCCGCCCGGGTTGCGCCGCCGCGCTGCGGCCGGGCCCGACTGACACGTGCGCGATTGTCCGGGGTTTGACACTGTTCCTGCACGGGAAACACTAATCTCACGGCGTTAGGACAACGGAATGAGGAAACGCCGGAAATGAAGGTATACCGCCACATCCCGCAATGCGATCCGCTGCTCGTCGAGGCGGTCGGCAGGTTCAGCGTCGCGGATTTGCATGAATCCATGGACGTGATGGCGGGCCGCATGGCGCTGTTCGGCCCCGCCATCCGACCGATCAATCCGGGGCTGCGTGCTGTTGGCCAGGCCGTAACGGCCTTCCTGTTTCCGGGCGATGGGCTTCTTGGCCACAAGGCTGTGCAACTGATCAAGCCCGGGCAGATCCTCGTCGTCGCAAACGGGGGGGCCGGACCGCAGACGATGTTCGCCGAACTCGTGGCATTGGCTGCCGAGGCGGCAGGTGCCCGGGGGGCGGTCGTCGAGGGTCATGTCCGTGACGTCGAGGCGCTGCGTACCATGCAGTTCCCGGTATGGGCCAGCGGGGTCTACGCAGGACACACGGGAAAGAACGGACCGGGGTTCGTCAACGTGCCGATCGTATGCGGTGGTGTCCGTGTCGAACCGGGCGACATCATCGTTGCTGATGACGATGGGGTCATCTGCATCCCGCCTGCTCTGGCGCATTCGGTAATTGCCAAGGCGAAAGCCCGGGCGGAGCGCGAGGTGCAGATTCGCGCGGCCGTCGGCGGCGGGAAAGTTCTGTTCGACATCCTGAACCTGCAAGCTGCATTGGACAATGCGGGCGTCGAGGAGGTCGAAGGAACGTGGCAGACGGACAAGGGCTAGAGCAGATCGTGTTCATACGGAACCACCTGAACGCGTAAATCTGCTCACCGAAACAAGGTGGACCATGACCGGTGAGCCGATATGCGGACCGGTCATGGTCTGATCTCACGGCAGGCGCGTGCCGCGCACGGGCAACCTTAGATGGCACGCTCGGAATTGCTCAGTTTCGTATGCTGTGCAACGAACCGATGGCGGTGATCGTTGTCGGCCAGCAATGTACTGCCGGCGAGATATACAGAGTACGGCCTGCTCCACCGCCCATGCTGCACGGCCGCGGATGAGAGCCTCGGGATGCCCTGACAGTAGATCGGCAACCATCCAGACCGACTGCGCCGTATCGGCGACCTGCGTGAGCAGCTGATCGAGATCGTGCGAACGTGCTGTCGCCGGTGGCGCCCGCTGCACCGGAGCCCGCGAGCGACTTTACCCGCATCAGCGTGTGCTTGCGTTGTGCCCATGGAAGCGGGGTGGCGCACCGGCGCTTAACGGCGAGCGCGTGCTGGCTTGCCCGCCGCCCGCAGATTGACCCGCACGCTGGCGCGTACGCCCTTGGGCAGGAACTCGATGCGGGCCTCGCCGGACAGGTCCTGCGCCAGGCCGCGCTCGATCAGCGTGGTTCCGAAGCCCCGCTTGGCCGGCGCCGTCACGGGCGGGCCGTTCCGCTCGGTCCAGTCCAGCGTCAGGTGCTCGTCGCCGCCGTTCCGCTCCAGACTCCAGGTCACGGCAACATCTCCCTCTGGCACCGACAATGCGCCATACTTGGCTGCGTTCGTCGCCAGCTCGTGGATCGCCATGCCAAGCGCCAGCGCGCCGCGCGGGTCCAGCGGAACGGGCGGCCCCTCGGCGCGGATGTTGGCGCGGTCGGCAGCCGTGAACGGCCGCAGCTCCTCCGCGACGACCTCGTCCAACTGCACGCCGGACCAGCTCTCCCGGCTGAGCAGGGTGTAGGCCGCGGTCAGCGCGTGGACCCGGCCCAGGAACACGCCCGAGAACTCCTCCAAGGTGGCGGACCGCCGCAGCGTCTGCGTCGCCAGAGAGATCACCACCGCCAGCATGTTCTTGACCCGGTGGTTCAGCTCGTCCACCAGCAACCGCTGATGCTGCTCGGCCTGCACGATCCGGGTCACGTCCACGAACGTCACCAGCGACCCGTCCACCGTGCTGTCCGGCGCACGGTAGGGCAGGATGCGGAGCAGGTAGTGCGCCTTCCCGTCCCGGCGCGACACCCGCCGCTCCAGCGGCTCCAGCGAGTGCAGCACTTCCGCCACGTCGTCCCGCATCCCGTCGTAGTCCAGCCGGCTCACGATGTCGGTCAGCGGTCGTCCGCGGTCGCTCGGGACCAGGTTGTAGACGCTGGCCAGGTCGGGCGTGAAGGCGCGGATGACCATGTGCGGGTCCAGGAACACGGTGGCCGCCAGCGTGCTCTCGAACAGGTTCCGCAGGTCGCTGTTGGCCCGGTCAAGCTCGTCCACCTTGGCGGACAACTGTGCGTTGACGGTGTGCAGCTCCTCGTTGACCGAGTGCAGCTCCTCGTTGCAGCTTCGCAGCTCCTCCAGCGCGGTCGCGTGCTCATCGGCCAAGGACTGCAACTGCTCTCGGGCGTCCCGCAGCTCGCGGTCCACCTCCGCGGCCGCGCTGTCCGGTCCGGCGCTGCCGCTGGCCGGGGCCTGCCCCTGCCTGGCCGGGCCTGCCTCCCTGAACACGATCAGGTAGGGCCGGTCCGGTTCCTGCCCCGGCAACGGCTCCACCACCAGCGTCACCGCCCCGGTGCCGTCACCATCGCCGGGGACGGGGTGCTCCACCGTGCGGCCGGCCTCGGCCGCGCTCCGCAACGCGGCGCGCAGGGGGTGGCGCAGGCCGCGCCGGGCCATATCGAACACGCTGCGGCTGGGCGGATCCAGCGCGGGTTGCAGGATGCCGCCGACTTGGCTGGAGTAGTGCAGGAGGGTGCCGTCCTCCGTCACCACCACGAACGGGGCGGCGAACCGCTCCAGCACGCGGCTGTTAGCCAGCCCCACGGTGTGCGCCCAACCGTCGGTCCGGCCGTTCGGCACGTCAAGTTGGTCTTTGTCGGGCGTGGGGCGGCCATTGTGCATGGCCCGACGCGGAGCCTTCCGCCGACCGCCAGCCGGTCGCCGCGAGCTGCTTCTGCATGGAAACTGGCATTCGGGTGACTGGCGCGCGTGCAGTCGTCGGACTGGGTTCCACTTTGATCCCTCGTAGAAGTCTGCCACCGAATGTTGGCGGGCCTGGGAAGTATCAATTGATGGCGGTGATCATCAGCCCGAGATGGCGGCGCAGAAAGCGCCTGGCGTAACGCCATTGTGGCTCTCTTTGAGTTGGGTAACCCCGTCCATCGTTGCTCCATGTCGTCTTGCAACTGACGACTAAATACGATGGGGACGCCCCAGACTGACTACCGGGAACCGGACCTCATTTGCCGGTTTGAGACATGCTTCGGTTCCACCCGATACGGCGGCGCACGGTCGGTGCCGACAAGGGTTACGACATTTCCGACCACGCGCCATGCCGGCTACGGCGTGAGCCAGCGTCTGCGCAGGCGGATCGAGGAGGTGTTCGACTGGATGGATCAGCGGCCGGGTTTCGTAAAAACCGTGGTCGCAACTGCAGGAGGTGTCGTGTCCATGCCTGCTGTTCGCCTCATCGCAGCAGGTTTGACCGTGCGAGTTCCACGACCTCGTCGCCGCGCCCGCTCATCACCGCCTTGACCATGTAGAGCGTGAAACCCTTCGCCATGTCGGCCGTGACCTTGGGCGGCATGGCCAGCTCCATCCGGTTGACCACCGCGTCGATCACCACCGGACCCGGATGGGCCAGCGCCTCCGCCATCTTCGTCTCCACATCGGCCGGATCATCGATGCGCACGCCGTGGATACCGGCCGCGTTCGCCATCGCCGCGAAGTCGGGGTTCTCGAGCGTGGTCCCGGTGTCCACGAAGCCGGACGATTTCTGCTCCAGCTCGATGAAGCCGAGCGCGCCGTTGTTGAACACCACGACCTTGATCGGCAGGCCAAGCTGCTTGGCCGACAGCAGGTCGCCCATCAGCATGGTGAACCCGCCATCGCCCGACAGCGACACGACTTGGCGGCCCGGGAAAGCGGCCTGTGCGCCGAGCGCCTGCGGCATCGCGTTGGCCATGGAGCCGTGCCAGAACGAGCCGACCAGCTTGCGCTTGCCGTTCATCCTCAGGTAGCGCGCCGCCCACACCGTCGGCAGGCCGACGTCGCAGGTGAAGATCGCGTTATCGGAGGCAAGCTCGCTGATGGCGCGCGTGATGTGCTGCGGGTGCAGCCGGCCTCCGGGCTTGCCGCTCGCCAACTCGTCCAAGCCTTTGCGGGCGTCATGATAGTGCGCGACGCACGTGCTGAGGTGCTTGTCGTCCCGCTTGCCTTGCAGGTGGGGCAGCAGCGCCTGCAGCGTCGCACGCACGTCGCCGATCAGGCCACGCTCGATCGGTGTGCGCCGCCCGATCGCCTCGGGGCGGATGTCCACCTGCGCGATCCGCGCGCCTTTTGGGAAGAACTGCGTATAGGGGAAGTCGGTGCCGAGCATCAGCAGCCCGTCGCAACTTCCCATGGCATAGTAGCCGGAGGAAAACCCGATCAGCCCGGTCATGCCGACGTCGTAGGGGTTGTCCCACTCGACGTGCTCCTTGCCGCGTATGGCATGCACGACAGGCGACTTCAGCGCCTCGGCAACCTGCAGCAGCTCGGCATGCGCGCCCTCGCACCCCCGGCCGCACAGCAGGGTGACGCGCTCGCAGCTGTTCAGCATGTCCGCCAGGCTGGCGATCGCCTCGGGCGGCGGGGTGATCACCGGCGCTGGCAGCAGCAGCGCAGAGGTGGACGGCACCGGCGCATCAGCGGCCGGCCGCAGCGCCACGTCGCCAGGGATGACCACGACGCAGACGCAGCTCTCTGCCACGGCCCGGCGGATCGCGATCTCCAGCACCCGCGGCATCTGAGCCGGGCTCGAGACCAGCTCGCAATAGCTGCTGCACTCCAGGAATAGCTGCTCCGGGTGGGTCTCCTGGAAGTAGCCCGAGCCGATCTCGGGTGACGGGATGTGGGCCGCAATGGCCACCACCGGCACGCGCGAGCGGTGGCAGTCGAACAAACCGTTGATGAGGTGCAGGTTGCCGGGTCCGCAGCTGCCGGCGCAGACGGCCAGCCGACCCGTGACGTGCGCGTCGGCGCCTGCCGCGAAGGCGGCGACCTCCTCGTGCCGCGTGTGCAGCCACTGGATGCCGCCGTGACGGCGCAGGGAGTCGGTGAAGCCGTTGAGGCTGTCACCGACGATGCCGTAGACCCGTTGAACGTTTGCCGCGGCCAGAACCTCGACCATCTGGTCTGCCACAGTCTTTGCCATGTCGGTGAACCTTTTCAATCGCGGTTCGTCGGAGTGGAAGGTGGCGAAGGCGGACACCGGCTCGCGTTCGGTGTGCAGCCGGTTGGCCAGGGCCGACACGTCGGCGTAGCTCAGCGACATGCCGCAGATCAATATGTCCTCGGGAGCAAGGTGCCACTCGCTCCGGATGATCGCGTGGAAGTGCGCGAAGGCGGCTTGCGGCAGGTGTCCAGTCCAAGACCGCGTGCCGCGATTGCCACGCCCTCCATGAACATGCCGGGATCATCAAGGCGCCGGCGCCCAGCGGCGCTCGCTGGGCGATCACGCCGCACTGGCGGCGAGCACGTCGCGGAACGGCTTCGGCACGCGACCGGACAGCATCTCGACGTCGCCGGTGACGATGTCGTAGGCGCCGCTGGCTTGGTGCGCCAGCATGCCGACCATCATGTCGGCCATCGGCGGCGGCAGCCCACCCTGGGCGAGCATGCTCCTCAGCCGATCCTCGCCGACGACCTCAAAAGGCACTCTCTTGCCAGCGGCGTCGGCCAAGGCCGCCGCCCGCTCGGCCCCCGACAATGCTGCGGGCCCTGTGAGATTGTAGATGGCGCCCACATGGTTTTCACCGGCCAAGGCGCCGGCCAGCCCCGCCGCCACGTCTGCGCGCGAGACGAGCGACATGCGCGTGTCGGCCAGGCCCAACACCATGCCCATCTGCACGGCCGGTTGCGACATCTGCACGAAGGTTTCGGCGAAGAAGCTCATGCGCAGGATCGTCCAGCGCCTGGCGTCGCTGCGAAGCAATCGGTGCTCGCCGGTCCAGTAGGCGGCACCCATCGCCGGCTCGGCTTCCTCGCGCGTGCCGGTGGCCGACAGGAGGAAGATATGGCCGACGCCCGCCGCCACGGCCGCATCCACCATGGCCACCGCCTGCCGGCTGCGCACGCCAGGGCGCAGGTCGGCACCGGGGATGAGCAGCAGGCGGTCAAGCCCGGCGTAGGCCGCCGCCAGCGTCTCCGGCCTGTCGTAATCGCCCAGACGCCCCTGCACCGCGCCCGCCGGCGCTTCGGGCTTGCGGCTGATGGCTATGATGTCCGCGTCCGGAGAACGGGCTTGCAGCCCCGCCACCACGCCCCGTCCGATAGTGCCGCCGGCGCCGCTGATACCGATCTTCACAGCCCTCATCCACGCACATTATGTGTGTTACGATGTGATCGGCCTGAACGTTCGGCACAAGACGCACGGCAATGTCCGCTAGGCACACCGATGTTCGTTGGAAGCCGCAGCCAAGAGGAGACGATGATGCCACCTGCGGTCGCCCTTGCCGCCAAGACATCGCTCCGGCCGGAGAGCCGCGACTGTCGCGGGCTGGCGCAGATCATCGACCGGGTTGGCGACAAATGGACGGTGATGGTCGTGGGGCACCTGTCCGAGCACGGCACCCTGCGCTTCAACGCGCTGATGCGCGCCATACCCGGCATCTCCCACCGCATGCTGACGCTGACGCTGCGCGGGCTTGAGCGTGACGGTCTGGTCAGGCGGACGCCGTATGCGACGGTCCCGCTTCGCGTGGACTACGAGCTTACCACGCTTGGGGGCTCACTGACCGAGCCGCTGGCGATGCTAGCGCACTGGGCCGGTGCCAGGCGTGAGGAGATCGAGACCGCGCGGGCCGAGTACGACACTGCCCGTTCGCTGGCAGCCTGACCGTTATTGCCAAACTTCAGCGAAAGCCCAGTCGGTCATCCTCGATGACGGATCTGCGCTCTGCGCCGCGAGGAACTGAGCTGGAGCATGGTGCTCGCCCCATGCTCTCGCCCAAGACGATCGAGGAATGCAGCTCTCCGGTCGGGAAAGTCGCCGGTTTGCCCGGCCACGTCTGAAGCGTGCGCCTCGTCCATACTTCAGACCGTCTCGCCGGTGATCGGCGCGCCGCTGAGCCGCGCCACAGGCGATGCCTCGTGCCTGGCGCAGGACGGCAACTCAACAGTTGCGCTGCCCTTCGCCGTCGTCTCGCCCAGCTGATTGTCGACGCGCAGCTCGAGTTCGGCGAGGTGAACGCCGTCCTCGACGCGCTTGCCTGTCACCGTGCCGCGGCACCAGGAGACGTCGCCGAAGATGTTAGGGCGGCGCAGCGAAACGTCGAGGCGTCGTAGGAACCCGTGGTCGCCCATCCAATTGGTCATCAGCTGGCCGAGCCAGGAGATGCGCTGTGGGCCCACATCGTAACTGCCGGGCATGCCCACCTCGCGCGCCATGCCGGCCTCGGCATGGCCGCGGGCGGCGCTATCTTGCGCGCCGGTCACGGGATCGGCGTAGGAATCGGCAGGATGCCGCTTGCGGTGCATCGCCGCGCGGCGATGGGCCTGGTAGCTGTGCCCGCCGCCGGAGTACCAGCAGATCATGTCGGTGATGTTGAGCGGGCCCTTGAGCATCGGCTGGATGGGCGCCCCAACCACCACGTCCTCCCAGAAGCGTGGCGATGCCCCTCGCAGCTCCTCGGTGTCGATCATGTGGGCGATGTGCTCGAGCTCGTCCGGCGTGTAGCGATGGGTGTCGCGCGCCTTGTATCTGAGCCCACCCTCGGCGCGGGTTCGCGGGGTGCGCGCGGTGTTGCCCAGCGCGCGCGCGACCAGCTCCCCATGCTGGTTGGTGTAGAGCACTTCGCCGGTCTGGACGATGAAGCGGCGGGCGTTGCCGCCCTGCTTCTCGACGGCGTCAAGCAGGCGCGCGCGAACGGTGAAGCAGTCGCGATGCCGGACCGGCCGATACCACTCCCAAGCCGTGCCGCCGTAGAGCCATTGTATGCCGCGCAGCTTGGGCGCCACCACCGTCGTGTCGATGGTGTAGAGGAAACAGCCGGGCGCCAGCGCCGACCCCCAGGCGCTGGCCGCGCCGTAATCCGGGTCGCAGAACAGCGCGTTCTCGTCGCCGAGCCCCCAGCAGAAATGCCGGACGGCGTCGGGCGACGCCTCGGTGTTCCAGGTCTGCCCGGTGCGGCGGAGGTCGATGCCGATCAGGGCGCGCGCTTCGGCGAGCGCGCCGTCCCAGAGTGCCGGCGCCTGCGCGGACCCGGGCTCGACTGTGGCCTGGCTGCTCTCGCTCATGTCCTGTCGCCTTTCACGCCGGCCGGTCAGGTCGCTTCGGCATTGAGCACGATCGCGCCCGACCCGTTCTCCGCCCATAATGCCCATCGTTCGCCCTCGGCCCTGGCATGCAGGCGCAGCACCCGGCCGCAGACCACCTGGCCAAGGTTGCGGCTGCTGAAGCGGACCGGTTCGCGTCCGGCGAGGTCGCGGAACATCTCAAGCAGGAACATCGCCGGAATGCTGCCGTTGACGAGCAGTCCGGGGTAGCCCTCCTCGCCGGTCGCATAGGCCTGGTCGTAGTGGATGCGATGCGGGTTGTCGGTGATGGCGGAGTAGCGGAACAGCATCGCCTCGTCCGGCACGATCTGCCGTGTGGCATCTGACGCGCGCGCCGGGGCCGGAGGTGCGGCGTGGTTCGTGGCCGGCGCGGGCCTGTCCGGCGCGGCGGCCTCGCGCATCACGTAGTCGCTGACCTCGATGATCGCGGGCTGGGCGGAGTCGCCCGCGAAGATGCGATGCTCGATGCTGACGATGACGAAGCGCCCGGAGCGGCCCTGCTTGGCCTGCAGGCCAAGCTGTCGGGTCTCGCGCCGCGCCGCGCCGGCGATCGGCAGGTCGCCCGCGAAGGTGACGGTCCTGCCGCCGAACAGCAGCCGCGGCAGCCCGAGGTCGGGCAGCTCCACGCCCAGTTCGGCCGCGCCGTCGTGACGCAGGTGGGATTGCCGCGTGGGCGGGTTGAACATGATGACGTGCCAGCCGCGCGGCAGGCTCTGACCGGCGTGAAACGCCCCCGGATCGCGGTCCAGCAATGCCGCCAGGCGCCGCGCGAGCGGCAATGCGCAGACATCCTCGGCGATCACCACAGCCGGCCCGTCCACCTGGCCGTGGGAGGCGCGCAGCTCCGTACCGGCCTGCCCGGTCACGCCAGCACCACGTTGTCCACGACCCTTACCGTGCGGCCGACGAACTCCTCGTCCTGCAGCCGCGCGGCCAGCCCTGGATCCTGCGCCGTGGCCAGCGCCCGCGCCCCTTCCTGCGTGTCGAGCAGCAGGATGCTGCGCGGCGCCCCCTCGCCGCCATGCAGCACGGTGCACCCGGCCACCTGTGCGGTCCCGCTGAACGCGTCCCTGACGTCCAGCACCCGCGCCTGCCGCCCGACCGTCTCGCTGACGTCCAGGCGTACGAAGCCGCGCGGCGAAGGCTCGGTGGACCACACGCAGAACGCCTGCTTGGTCAAAACACCGGACACGCAGGACAGCAACGCGGTCCGGCCGGCGCCCGCGCGCAGCAGTTCCGCGGCGCGGCAGACCGCCTGGAACAGGTAGTTGTTGTAAGGTCCGCCCGCGAAGGCCATGCCGCCGGTGAGCGTGAGGTCCCGGCCGGGCGGCAGGCCGATCGCCTCGGCATAGGTGGTGACGGCTACGGGGAAGCAACTGTACAGGTCCACCAGGTCGATGTCCGGCGCGCCCAGCCCGCTCGCCTCCAGCACCGCGCGGCCGGCGATCGCCGCACCCGGACAGAAACCCAGCGACGCGCGGGCCGAGACCGGGACCATGTGGTTCGACTCCGCGCTGGCCAGGGGGAACAGCCAGCGCTCCCGGGCAATACCGAGTGCTGCGGCGCGGCCGGCCGAGCAGAACAGCAGCGCGGCTGCCTGATCGACGTTCCAGTTCGAGCAATGGGCGCGCGTGTAGGGGAACGCCTGCATCGGGTTGGATGGCGAGGCGTCGCGTATGGCGCCAGGCGACACCGGCCGCCGCAGCCAGGCATGCGGGTTCTCTGCGGCAACGCGGCTGAACGCGGCGCCCATCTCCGCCAGCCCGTCCCTGTGCGCAGCGACGCCGAGGCCCCGCTCCGCACGGCGGGCGCTCTCCAGCATGGCGTACAGCCCGACCGGCATGCGCAAACCGGCAGCCAGCTCGGCCGGGTGGCGCAGTTCGGTGGCTGGCGTCAGGTGCAGCTCCGGCCCGCTCGCCTGGTTCCGCTCGGTGGCTGCGACGCCAGCGGCCTGCGCGCGGCGCAGCCGGTGGCCAGCGTCGCCGCCCACCACCAGCGCGGTGTGGATGCGGCCCTGGGCGATCAGCGCGCAGGCCTCGCTGATCAGCGTCTGCTGCAGCACGCCCACGCTGGCCAGCACCGTGGTCGGCCGCATTGCGCCTGCCGCCCGGGCGATCTCGCCGGCCGGGTCGCGGTAGCCCCAGCGGCCCTGCGGCACCGCTATCCATTGCGCGCCGGGCAGCGCTTGCCCGGTGCCGCTGTCGCGGCCGGCCGAAGCCACCGCCTCCAGCATCAAGTCCATCGCCTCCGGGGCACGGAGCCAATCGTCCTCCCGCCGTCCCGCCGTGCCGATGCCGACCAGGACGGGCGTGTCGTGCGGGACGCTGCCGCAGCTCATTCGCGGCCCTCCGTCGTCGCCGCCGCAAGGGCCGCGCGAAGCTCGGCCTTCTGGATCTTGCCGTTGGCGTTGCGCGGCAGCGGCGCGCTGCCGACCGTGACATGCTGCGGCACCTTGTAGTCGGCCATGCGCCCGGCGCACCACGCGCGCACCTGCTCGGCGGTCGGGCCACCATCGGCGACGCAGAGGAACGCGGCCACCGTCTCGCCCAGCATGTCGTCCGGCCGGCCCACCACGGCGGCTTCGACGACGCCGTCCAGCCCGGCGAGCATGCTCTCCACCTCGGCGGGGTACACCTTGAAGCCGGCCCGGTTGATCATGTCCTTCTTGCGGTCGGCGATGCTGACGTAGCCGTCGGCGTCGATGCTGCCGATGTCGCCCGATCTCCAGTATCCGCCGGCGAACGCAGCGGCATCGGCCGCCGGGTTCTTCCAGTAGCCCGGCGCCACCATGGGGCCGGCGATCCACAGCTCGCCCTGCCTGCCCGGCGGAACCTCCCGGCCCTCCTCATCCATCACCGCCAGCTGGCCGCACGGCACCGCACGGCCGACGCTGCCGGCGCGCGCGGCGCCAGGGCCGAGCGGCGTGATAGTGGCGGGCGAGGCCGTCTCTGTGGCGCCGTAGCAGTCGCGCAGCTGCAACCCGGGAAACGCCTGGCCGAAGCGTTCCGCGGTGGGCGCGGGCATCGGCGCGCCGCCGAAGGCGCCAATGCGCCAGGACGACAGGCCGAACGACGCCAGGTCCGGCTCCAGCAGGCACAGGCCATACATCGCGGGCACGAGCAGCGCGTGGGTGATGCGTTCCTGCCGCGCCAGTTCGAGAAAGCGGCGGCGCTTGAACTCAGGCATCGTCACCACGGCGCCACCGGCCTGGAGGAACGGCAGCAGCACGCCGCACAGCCCCGTCACGTGCGACCACGGCACGCAGAGCAGCGTGCGATCGTCCGGGCCGAGCGCGTGCGCCTCCTGCCAGTGCAGGCAGGAATGCACCACGTTGAGGTGGGTCAGCATGGCGCCCTTGGGCCGCCCGGTGGTGCCGGAGGTGTAGAGGATGGCGAAGACGTCGTCCTCGGCGGTTGCGGCGGACGATGGCGGGGAAACGTCGCCGGGGGCGCGCCAGGCCGCCGAGGCGGTATCCAGGCAGGCGTCCGGCTGCGCCCCGGCGCCGGCCAAGTCGCCGGCGAACGGCGCGCCGTGGATGACCGCCACAGGCTTTGCATCGCCGAGGATGTGGGCGATTTCGGGCGCGCGCAGGCGGGTGCCGAGCGGCACCAGGATCGCGCCCAGCCGGGCGATCGCGGCCACGCTCGCCACGGCGTCCAGCCCGTTATCGAGCATGACCGCCACCCGGTCGCCTGGCCGCACGCCGAGCGACGCGAGCGCTGCCGCCGCTGCCGCCGAGCGTTGCGCTAATTGGGCATAGGTAAGCCGAGCCTCGCCGTCGACCATCGCCGGCCGTTCCGCATGGCCGGAGAAGCTCGCCTCGAGCATGGCCTGCACGGTCGCCGGCCGGTCCGCGTAGCATGTGACGAGCCGGCCCCGGTGGAGCTCCCTACGCGTCCGGCGCACCGAGGCTACTCCGCTGCGTCCGACACGCCGCTGCGATCCTGCGCCGCCGACAGCGCCGCTTCGAGATGACTCCCATAGGCCTGCACGTCGCGCTCGGCCCGGCGGCGGGCGGTTTCGGCATCGCCGCCCTCGATCGCCTGCAGGATGCGCCGGTGCGCGCGCACGGCCAGGCCGCGCACCTCTTCGGACGCGAAGTTCTCGATGCGGGATGCCTCAATCATCAGCGGGAAGATCGAGGCGGCCAGCGCGAACAGCAGCTCGTTGTGGCTGGCCGCGGCCAGCGCCGTGTGCCAGTTGGCGTTCTCCTCCAGGAACTGGTTCAGGTCCGAGGACGCGGTCGATTCCAGCACGGCGGACACACGCCTGAGTTCGGCCATGTCGTCCTCCGTGCGGTTCAGCGCAGCGAGGTAGGCGATCATCGGCGCCAGCGCCTGACGCACCTCGACCAGCGAGCGCAGGGAAATGCTCCTGCCGCGCGTGAAGACGCTGATGTGGTTGGCGAGAAGCGCGTCGGAGGGCTGCGAGACGACGGCCCCGCCGTAGCGGCCGGCGCGTGTGTTCACCAGGCCCTGCGTCTCCAGGATGCGCAGCCCCTCGCGTATCGAGCCGCGGCTCAATCCTGTCGCGGAGACCAGTTCGCGCTCGGTCGGCAGCGAGGAGCCGGGCGGATAGGCGCCGCTGAGGATCTGCTCCTGCAGCTTGCCGGCAAGCATGTCGCTGGATTTGAGGACCTTGATCCGGTCGAGCCTGTCGAGCATGCGCGGCACCGCGGCCTCGCTTCCGGCACCCAGATTCCCGGCGTCTGGCTTCTCTATTGTCACGATCGGGTCCTAGCGTTATCGTCCGATGAAGTCAATTGTCAGACCGTAAAGATGCGGCACACAAAATCTCGCAGGGAGGCGACTCATGACCGAAACCTCCGCGAGAGGCGAAGTTTTCCTTCCGCTGCGGGGCGTGCGGGTGCTCGACTTCAGCAAGGTGCTGGCGGGCCCGCTATGCACCCAGCACCTGGGCGACATGGGCGCGGACGTCATCAAGGTGGAGCCCTGCCGGGGTGGCGACGACACCAGGGCCTGGCCGCCCTTCCGGGACGGCGAGGGGACGATCTTCCTCTCGGTCAACGGCAACAAGCGCAGCCTTGCCGTCGACCTGAAATCGCCGGTGGGGCGGGACATCTGCCTGCGCCTGGCACGGAGCTGCGACGTGGTGCTGGAAAGCTTCGCTCCCGGCGTCGCCGAGCGCCTGGGCATCGGCTGCGAGGCGCTGCGGGCTGTCAATCCGTCCGTCGTCTACTGCAGCGTGTCCGGCTTCGGCACGCAAGGGCCGATGCGCCACGACAAGGGCTACGACCTGATCGCGCAGGCCTTCACCGGTATGCTCGCCTGCACCGGCGAGCCGGGCGGGCCGATGGCGCGCAGCCCGTTCTCGCCGGTGGACCAGGGGACCGGGCTCTACGCGGTGATCGGCATCATGGGCGCGCTGATGCAGCGGCGCGCCACCGGCGCCGGCGCCAAGATCGAAGTCTCGCTGTTCGACACGGCGATGGGTTTCCTCGGCTACATGCTGCAAGGTCATTGGCAGACCGGACGAGACCCCGTGCCCGCTGGCTCCGGTCATGAATCCCTGTGTCCCTACCAGGCTTTTCCGACGCAGGACGGGCCGATCATCCTGGGTGTCGCCAACGATGCGATGTGGCGCCGCTTCTGCACCCTCGCCGGCCGGCCGGCGCTTGCACACGACCCGCGCTTCGGCACGGGCGCGGCGCGCGTGGCGCATCGCGCGGAGACGGTGGCGCTGGCGGCCGGGATCCTGTGCCAGAAGCCGCGCGCCGCCTGGCTGGCGCTGCTCGCGGCCGAGGGCATCCCGTGCTCGGCGGTGCATACGCTGGGCGAGCTGGCGCGCCATCCGCATACCGAGGAGTCCGGCATGGTGCTCCGCACACGCGACGCGCGGGGCGACGCGTTGCCCGGCGTGGCGCTGCCGCTGCGCGCGGACGGCCGGCGCACCGCGAGCCGGACACCGCCGCCGCGCCTCGGCGAGCACACGCTCGGCGTGCTGGCGGAGTGCGGCTACAGCGCCGCGGAATGCGACGCATTCTTGCGTGACAACGTGATCTTTGCCGGCTGCGTGCCGGCCGAGCCCTGAGAGCAGGAGGTTCAAGATGGCGGACGTGATGCAGGCCGACGGCACCGGCGACGCGCTGCGGCGGAAATACCTGGCCGAACGCGACCTGCGGGTGCGCGCCGATGGCGGCGCGCAATACGTGTCGGTGTCCGAAGGCTTTGCGGCCTACCTGCACGACCCCTATGTCGAGCCGGGCTTCACCCGCGCGGCGGTGACCGAGGACGTGGACGTGGCGGTGATCGGCGGCGGCTTCTCCGGGCTGCTGGCGGCGAGCGCCCTGGTCAAGCAGGGCGTGTCCGACATCAGGCTGATCGAAAAGGCCGGCGACCTGGGCGGCACCTGGTATTGGAACCGCTACCCGGGGTGCCGGTGCGATGTCGAATCGTACATCTATCTGCCGCTGATCGAGGACCACGGCGTCATGCCGTCGGAGAAATACACGCGTGCTACGGAGATCTTCGAGCATGCGAAGCGCATCGGCCGCTCGCTCGGCCTGTATGAGAAGAGCCTGTTGCAGACCGGCGTCACCGACCTGCACTGGGACGCGTCGGCAGCGCGCTGGATCGTGCAGACCGACCGGCAGGACCGCATCCGCGCGCGTTTCGTCTGCCTGGCCACCGGCATACTCAGCCGGCCGAAACTGCCCGGCATACCCGGCATCGCCAGGTTCCGCGGCCACTCCTTCCACACGTCACGGTGGGATTTCGGCTACACCGGCGGCGACGCCGCCGGCGGCCTCGCCAGGCTCGCGGACAAGCGCGTGGCCATCATCGGCACGGGCGCCAGCGCCGCGCAGGCGATACCGCATCTGGGCGAGGCATGCGCGCAGCTCTACGTGGTGCAGCGCACGCCGGCCGCGGTGGATGATCGCGGCAACATGGCCACCGATCCGCAATGGTGGCAGGCGCAGCAATCCGGCTGGTGGGAGAAGCGGGCGGCCAATTTCGAGAGTTTTCTGCTTGGCATTCCGCAGGACGAGGACCTGGTCGCCGATGGCTGGACGTCCAATTGGGCGAAGCTGTCGGAGGCCGCGCGCACCGAGGGCCTGTCCGAGGACGAGCGCAAGCGGCTGCGCCAGGCGGCGGAATACGCGCGCATGGAAGAGATACGCGGCAGAATAAACGCCGTGGTCCAAGACCCCGAGACGGCGGAGGCGCTGAAGCCGTATTTCAACTGGATGTGCAAGCGCCCGCTTTTCGTGGACGGATATTTCGAGACGTTCAACAGGAGCAACGTCAAGCTGCTCAACGTCGCGGGCCGCGGCCTCGACGAGATTACCGAGAACGCGATCGTCCTCGACGGCAAGTCCTATGAGGTGGACTGCATCATCTACGCGTCGGGCTTCGAGGTGGCGGCACCGGCCGACCGCACCGGCGGCTTCGACCTGGTGGGCGCCGGCGGGCAGACGCTCGCGCAATACTGGCAGGACGGCCGCCGGTCGCTGCACGGCATCTTCGTGCACGGCTTTCCCAACCTGGGGATCATGAACGGCCTGAAGCAGGCGGCGATCACCTGGAACATCACCTACATGATGCGCAAGCAGGGCGAACATTTCGCCCACGTGGTCAAACGCTGCCTGGACGCAGGGACGCGCGTCATGGACGTCAAGCCGGAGGCCGAGGCGGCCTGGCGCGACGCGTTGCTGCGCGCCGCGAGCGTCGACGAGGAGTTCCTGCGCGACTGCACGCCCGGCTACTACAACAACGAAGGGCGCAACCAGGAAGACTCGATCTGGCTGAGCAGCTTCGGCGGCGGCCCGTTCGCATACATGCAGCTGCTGCAGGCGTGGCGGGACGAGGATCTCGATGCGGATATGGTCCTGACCGCCTGACCGCCTGACCGCCGACACAAGAACCCATCCCGCACCACTTGGGTCTACGGTAAGACAATTGACATGGTCGTTTTGTATGACTATCGATAAGCCCAAACGCCCGTCAGAGGCGACCGGCTGGGAGGTGGACGATGGGAAAGCTGAGTATCCGGCTGTTGGTTGGGCTGGTGGCGGGGGCCGAGCTGTCCGCTACGGGCGCTCTCGCCCAGGGCGCGGTCGACGCGCCGGCAACCCAAACCGCCGGCCCGGCGACGCCCGCGGTCTCGGGGGCCGCAGCCGCGACGCCGTCCTTGCGCAGAGCCAGGCCCGACAGGACCGGCCAGACCGAGGCCGCCTCCGGCGCGAACACGGTCGAGGAAGTCGTCGTGACCGCCAACAAGCGCGAGCAGAGGCTGAACAAGGTCGGCCAGGATGTCAGCGTCATCAGCGGCGCCCAGTTGGCCAGGCAGCACATCACGTCGGTGCAGGACGTTGCGGCGACGACGCCCGGGCTCGAATTCTCGGAGAGCGGCACCGATACGCCGATCTACACGCTGCGCGGCGTGGGCTTCAACGAGTCGACGCTCGGCGTGTTTCCCGACGTCAGCGTGTACATCGACGAAGTGCCGCTGCAATTCCCGGCCATGACACTGCACTCCGCCTACGACCTGCAACGGATCGAGGTGTTGAAGGGTCCGCAGGGGACCCTGTTTGGCGAGAACGCGACGGGCGGCGCGATCAACTACATCGCCAAGAAACCAAGCAACGTGTTCGGCGCCGGCGCCGACATCAGCTACGGCAACTACAACGACGTGCAGGGCGACGCCTACATCACCGGCCCGCTGGCGCCGAACCTTACGGCGCGCTTCGCCCTGACGGGCGAGCGTTCGGATGGCTGGCAGTACAGCTACACGCGGCCGAACGACCATAACGGCGCGATCGATTACGTGGCGGGCCGCGCCACCTTCGACTACCAGCCGAATGACGAGCTGAAGCTGTCTCTCGTGCTCAACGCGTGGAACGACCAGTCCCAGCCGGAAGCGCCGCAGCTGATTGCCATACGGCCGCAGATCCCCGCGGGCGAACATCTATCCGAGCTCCGGTATCCGTTCCCGCCGGACCACAGCATAACCGCCGCCGACTGGAACCCCGGCGCCCTGACGCCGAGCAGCGACCGCCAACTCTACCAGGCGGCGTTTCGCGCCGATTGGGCGATCGACGACGCCCTCAAGCTCACCTCGCTCACCTCGTTCAGCCATTTCGACCAGAACGTCTCCACCGACGAGGACGGCACCAGCCTGGCGCTGGCCAATGTGGGGCCGAGTTTCGGGCGGCTGACCACGGTCAACCAGGAATTGCGCCTTGCCGGCACGATGAACCGGTTCCGCTGGGTGCTCGGCGTGAATTACGAGCACGACTACACCAACGAGAACCAGGCGCTGGATTTTCCGACGATTCGTCCTCGTATCCCGGCACGCTGAACATCGCGACCACCGGCTCGGTCAACACCGGCATCATCAACAACTACGCAGCCTTCGGCAACGTCGAGTACGACATCTTGCCGGACGTCACCCTGAAAGGCGGCGCTCGCTATACCGAGGCCGACAACAGCACTGTCGAGCGCGGCATCTGCAACGGCAACGGCCTTACCTGCACCCTGTTCAACGTCATCGGCCAGGAGCTCGGCACGCAGCCGTTTCCGCCGCAGACGACGGGCGGCAACTACACCCTGAACTTCAACCACGTGCCTGGCTTTCCGTTCAACGGCAGCCTGAATGAAAACAACATCGCTTGGCGCGGTGGCGTCGACTGGCGCGCAAACGACCACACCCTCCTTTACGCGAACATCTCCCGCGGTTTCAAAGCCGGCAGCTTTCCGACACTCGCCGGCTCCACCTTCGCGGAGTTCGAGCCGGTGAAGCAGGAATCGGTGACGTCCTACGAGGCCGGCGTCAAGGCGGGGCTGTTCGATCATAGCGTGCAGCTGAACGGTGCCGGCTTCTACTACACGTATAACGACAAGCAGGTGCGCGGGAAAATCATCGACCCGATCTTCGACGTGCTCGACGTGCTCATCAACGTGCCGCGGTCGCACATCTACGGTGTGGAAGGCGACGCCACATGGCTGCCGCCTGTTCACGGCCTGACGCTGAACGCCGCGCTCACCTACCTGCAATCCGAAATCGACAAGTACGACGGGCCTTCGGTCTACGGCATCCCGACCAACTTTGCCGGCACCCAGTTGCCGTTCACACCACGCTGGAGCTACTCGCTCTCGGGTGACTACCGCATGCCGCTCGGCGATCGCGGAACCCCGTTCGTGTCCCTGGCATGGCACGGCCAGTCCAACGAAGTCTCTGAACTCGGCGGCAGCACGATCGGCTTCTTCGCCGGCGCCGGCGACCGCAGCGCCACCCAGCTTTCCAAGCCGTTCCAGTTGCCGGCTTACGGGCTGGTCGATGCGAGCTTGGGCTACGAGTTCCCCGATCGCAAGACGACGCTGCGGTTCTACGGCAAGAACATCTTCAACCGGCTGTACTACACCAATGCCGTTCCGTATCTCGACGCGACTGTCCGCTATGCCGGCCTGCCCGGCTTCTACGGCGTGCAGCTCAGCAGGACGTTCTGATCCCTGCCAGATGCCGGGGCGCCACCAGATCAGCAGCGGCTCATCAAGGAGGCCTGGAAAATGAACCACGTTCGACACGAGACGTCCGCGCCCATCGACGCTGTCCTGATCGGGGCAGGTTTCTCCGGCCTCTACATGCTTCACCGCCTTCGCGGGCTCGGGCTGACCACGCGCGTGTTCGACGCGGCGGACGGCGTGGGCGGCACCTGGTACTGGAACCGCTACCCCGGCGCACGCTGCGATTCGGAGAGCCACTACTACTGCTATTCGTTCTCCGAAGAGATACGCAAGGATTGGCAATGGAGCTGCCGCTACCCGGCGCAGCCAGAGATCCTGGCCTACCTCAACTTCGTTGCCGACCGGCTCGACCTTCGGCGCGACATCGAGTTCGGCACCAGGGTGATCGCAGGCACCTATGACGAGGAGCACGCCCTCTGGAACGTCGAGACCGATCGCGGCGAGACGGTGCGGGCCCGTTTCCTGATCACCGGCGTCGGCTGCACCTCCGCCGCCGCGACCAGCACCCCCGCCATCCCGGGAATCGAGAATTTCTCTGGCGCCACCTACCACACGGCGAGCTGGCCGCACGAGACGGTGGATTTCGCCGGCAAGCGCGTGGGGCTGATCGGCACCGGGTCCAGCGGCATACAATGCACGCCGCGCCTCGCGGAAGAAGCCGCGCACCTGACGGTGTTCCAGCGTACGCCCAATTACAGCGTGCCGGCGCGCAACCACCTGCTGACGGACGCGATGCGGCGCGAGCTCGACGACGATTTCGACACGCTACGCCGCAAGACGCTGAACTCACCGATCGGCATGCCATTCGACGTGCCGCAAGTCTCGGCACTCGAAGCCTCGCCGGAAGAGCGCAAGCGCAAATACGACGCGCTGTGGGAGACTGGCGGCTTCCGCTTCATGTTCGAGAGCTACAGCGACCTCGTGCTCGACATCAAGGCGAACGAGACCGCGGCCGAATACGTGCGCACGAAAATACGCGAGAAGGTCAGCGATCCGGCGGTCGCCGCGATACTGTGCCCGTTCGACCACCCGATCGGCACCAAGCGGCCGCCGATCGACACTGCCTATTACGAGACGTTCAACCGGGACAACGTGACCCTGGTCGACATCAAGACAAACCCGATACGCGAAGCCACCGCCGATGGCCTGACCCTGCAGCACGGCGAGCATCACAAGCTGGACGCCATCGTGTTCGCCACCGGCTTCGACGCGGTGACCGGGGCGTTGATAAAGCTGAACCTGCGCGGCCGTGGTGGCCTGCCGCTGGGCGAGAAATGGTCGGCCGGCCCGCGCGCCTATCTCGGCCTCTGCACCGCCGGTTTTCCAAACCTGTTCATGATCACCGGCCCCGGCAGCCCGTCAATCCTGGCGAACTTCCCCGTCTGCATAGAGCAGCACGTGGACTGGATCGCAGACTGCATTTCGCGCATGCGCGCCGAAAGCCGCGTCGAGATCGAACCCTTGGTGGAGGCGGAAGACGCCTGGGCGCGCATGATCGCCGAAGACGCCAACAAGACGCTGCTGCCGCTGGCCAATTCCTGGTATATGGGCGCCAACATCCCCGGCAAGCCGCGCGTCTTCCTCGCCTACCCCAACGGGATACACGCGTATGCGGAGCTTTGCGCCGGTGTCGCGGAGCGCGGCTACGAGGGCTTCGAACTGCGCAGCCATAAGGTGTTGGAGGCGGCAGACTGAAGAAGCCAGGCAGAGTCTTCGTTTTCGCAAAAACGAAGGCCTTCCTTGCCGCACTCAGCAAACGCTGAATCGTCTGCCGCAAACGGCGACCGCGGCCCCGCTGAAATCGTCCAACTCCAGCCGCGCGGCAAGCGCCGGATCGTCGGACGCAGCCACGGCGCGGCGCGCACCTTCGACGTCTGCCACCACAATGGCAGTCGGCGGCCGTTCGCGGTCGTGCAGCACCGTCCACCCCGCGACACGTCCGGGACCGTCATGGCCAGCCAGGACGGTCCGGACCGGCGTGGCGGCTGCCACCTCTGCCGACACGTCGACGAAACGGAAGCCGCCCGGCGCAGGCTGGCTGGACCAGAGGCCGAAGCCCTGCTTGGTCAGCAGCCCTGAGACGGAGGACAGCAGACCGGTCCTGGCCGGCCCGGCGCGCAGCAGCGCCGCCATCCGCGCCGTGGCCTGCAGCACGTAGTTGTTGAACGGGCCGCCGGCAAACGACATGCCGCCGGTCACGGTCAGGTCGCGCGCCGTGCCCAGCCCGAGCTCCTCGGCGTAGGACAGCACGGCAACCGGAAAGCAGCTGTACAGCTCGACCAGATCGAGGTCGTCCGGACTGAGCCCGAACGGGTCCAGCGCCGCGCGTCCGGCGATGCGCGCGCCCGGGCAGGCGCCCATCTCGGCGCGCGCCGAAACAGGTGCCATGAAGTTGGATTCGGTGCTGGCCCAGGGGTGCACCATGCGGTCTGGCGGCACGCCGGCGGCGCGCGCGGCCCCGGCGGAGCAGAACAGCAGTGCTGCCGCCTGGTCGACGTTCCATGACGTGCACAGCAGTTTTGTGTAGGGGAACGCCTGCATGGGGTTGCGGCCGGACGGCTGGGCGATCGCCTCTGCCGTATGCGCCGTGCGGTTCCAAGCCTGCGGGTTGGCCGCGGCGATCTCGCTGAAGCGGCTGTAGATGCTGCCGATCTCGGCACGGTGCTCCTGCAGCGACCGGCCATGGCGGGACCGGAACGCGCTGTCGATGATGGCGTAATGGCCGACCGCCATGCGCAGGCCGGCCGCAAGCTCCGCCGGGTGGATCAGCGCCTCGGCCGCCCTGAGCCGGACGTCCGGCGCACCGGTATCTTCCTCCTGCGGCAACGTCAGTCCGGCGATACGGGAGCGCAGAATGCGATGCCCGGCGTCGCCGCCCACCACCAGCGCGGCGCCCACCTCGCCATCGGCGATCGCGCGGCAGGCATCGGCAATCAGCGATTGCTGCAGCACGCCGAGCTCGGCGAGCACCGTCGTGGCGCCGGTCGCGCCGACGCTGCGCGCAATGACGCGCGCTGGATCGCTGTGCGACCAGCGGCCTTCAGGCACGGCGACGCGCCCGGCCGAGGCCAGCAGGCCCGGCGCGCCGCAATCCAGGCCGGCCTGGCGCGCCGCGGCAACCATGAGGGCCACCGGACCGACCGACAGCGCCGGGTCCTCTTCGCGCTGGGTGGCCACGCCGACGCCGACCAGGACAGGCGCCCGGTCGTCGCCTGTCACGCGATCACGCCCTCGGCGTGAAGCCGGTCGAACTCGTCGGCGGCCAGGCCCAGCGTGCCGCGCAGCACGCGGTCGTTGTGCTCGCCCATCACCGGCCCGCGCGTGCCCAGGCTTACGCCGAACCCGCTGACGTTCCAGGGCGCCCGGAACAGCGCCTCCTGCCCCAGGCCGGGCAGTTCGACGATGTCGGCCATGCTGCGCGCCGCGAGCTGCGGGTCCGCCCAGAGCGCGTCGATGTCGTTGACGGGCGAGGCTGGCACACCGGCCGCGCGCAGGCCGGCGACCAGGCGATCGCGGTCCTGCGTCGCCGTCCACGCAGCCAGCAGGCCGTCCAGCGTCTCACGGGACGCAAGGCGGCCGGCGGCCTCGGAAAACCGTATGTCGCGGGCCCAGGGCTCGGCGCTGGCCAGCGCCGACATGGCGGCCCAGTCGCGGTCGTCGCGCACCGCGATGGACAGCCAGCGGTCTTCGCCCTCGGCCGGGAACAGGCCATGCGGCGCCATCGCCGGGTGCGCGTTGCCCGCCGGCGGCGGCTGGTGTCCTTGCGCCTGTGCCTGCAGGACGTAGGGGGTCAGGGTGGCGAACAGCGCCTCGGTCTGCGACAGGTCTATGTAGCACCCGAGCCCGGTGGCTTCGCGGCGCTCCAGGGCCGCGAACAGCGCCGCCAACGCGTGCACGGCCGCGTTCGGGTCGCCGATGGCGAAGTTCAGTGCGCCGGTCGGCGGCTCGCTTCCGTAGCCCACGAGCGACTCAAGCCCCACGAAGCTGGACATGGTCGGTGCATAGGTCCGCATGTCCGAAAGCGGGCCGAACTGCCCGGCGCCGGACATCGCGACCATGATGAGCCGCGGGTTGACGGCGGCGAGCGCGTCGTAGCCGATGCCGGTCCGCTCGAGCGTGCCGGCCGACATGTTCTCCAGCACCACGTCGCTGATCGCCGCCAGGCGCTTCAGCAGGTCGACACCCGCCGCGTCTTTCAGGTTCAGCGTGACGCCGAGCTTGCCCTTGTTGATCTGGTGGAACATCGGCGACATGTCGGTGGTCTGGCCCTCGATGCGCCGCCCGTCGCGTATGATGGCGCCCGACAAGCGTGAATTGTCCGGCCGCTGGCCATGCTCGACCTTGATCACTTCCGCGCCGAACTGGGCCAGCACGCTGCCCACCTGCGGCGCGGACCAAACCCAGCCCAGATCCAGCACGCGCAGGCCGGAGAGCGGGCTATGTTCGGCGGGGCGGGCATGAGGGGCGGCGTGCGCCAGCAACTCCTGCGCCAGGTTCGGGCCTTGCGACGTGCCCCGGGCCTGCGCCGCGCGGAACGGAAGCCCGGGGCCGAGCAGGGTCCGGCCACCGATGCTCCACCGCTGCAGGAAGTCGCGCTGGGCCAGCTGCGGCGTCGCCACCACGTCGGCCAGGTCGCGCAGCGGCGCTATCGTCAGGCGGAAACGGTCAGCGATCGCCTCGATCTCCGCCTTCGTGTGCGCGCCCAGCCACGGCGCGATGAGGGCGTCCACCTCTTCGGGATAGTGCTGCCCCATGGCCCGCAGCTTCTGGTAGCGCGGCTCACGCGCCCAGGCGGGCGCGCCGATCGCCTCGACGAAGCGCTCCCATTCCGCGCGCGTCCGGCCGGACAGGCATACGGCGCCGTCCGCGCAGGGCAGGATGACGAACGGGTATGCGCCGCCGGAATCGGACGCGCGCCGCCCGGCGCGATGCCAGCGCATGCCGTGATGGATGTAGAAGCGGCAATTGACCGCCACGTAGCTCGCCAGCACGTCGGTCAGCGCGATGTCGACGATACGCCCGCCCTCGGGGCCGGCACCGGCCAGACGCGCCATCAGGCATGCGGCGGCCAGGTGCGCGCCCGCCTGGCACTCCAGCACGCCAGGCGGGATGGAGAGCGGCGACCGCCCTGGCTCGCCAAGCGCCCAGGCGACGCTCGCCACTGCCTGTGCGTCCAGCGGCACCGCGGGCGCGTCTGCCAGCGGACCTGTCATGCCGAAGACGGACGCCACGCCGAACACCGTGCCGGGCTGGCGTGCGGCGGATTGGGCGACCGTGCGGCCGGTCACGGCCGAAAGCCGCGCCGCGTCGTCGGTGATGACAAGGTCGGCGCCGGCTACCGCTTCGGCCGCACCCTCCGCCGACGCCGTGCGCTTGCCGTCCGCGTAGTAGGCGAGTGCCAGAGCAATCTGGTCGGCGCCATCGGCCGCCACCGCCTGGGCGCCGGCACGCACGATCTCCGCGCCCATGCGCTGCAGCAGCCAGCCGCAATAAGCACCTGCGATGCCGCTGCTGACCTCCACCACGCGCAGAGGGGAGCCGGACGCATCGTTCATTGGGCGGCAACCCTGTCGGCGGGCGTCACGGCAGTGCCGTCGCGCAGCATCGCGCTTATCGCCGCCTCGCCGTAGCCAAGCTCGCGCAGCACTTCAGTCGTGTGTTCGCCAAGTCTGGGCGCCGGACGGGCAAGCGTGACGGCCTGGCCGTCGGCGATCCAGGGCAGGCGGACATGCGGCACGCCATCCAGCTCGGCGAATGTCCGCCGCTCCGCGGTGATGTCGGCGCGCACCGCCTGCTCCAGCCCGGCGACCGGTGTGACCGGAACCCCCGCGGCGCGGAAGCGCCCGACCCAGACATCCACGTCCTCGCCGGCCAGCAGGGCCACGATCTCCGCCGCCAGCGCGCCGTTGTTGCGGCTGCGGTCGGCGACCGTGCGGAAGCGCGGATCCTCGACCAGGCGCGGCGCGCCCAGAGCGTTCGCCACGCGCTCCCAAAGCCGCTGGTTCGGCGCCGCCAGCATCAGGTCACCGTCGCGTGCGGCATAGACCTCGTAGGGGGAAGCGATCGGGTTGCCGGACCCCGCCCGCTTCGGCCGCTGGCCGGTCATCCGCGCGGTGGTCGCCTGGTAGGCGACGAGGCTGAACGCGGTATCGACCAGCGCCGTCTCCATGTTGCGGACCGGCTCGCCGCGCTGCCTGGCCAGCAGGCAGGCCAGCACTCCCATGGCGATCCACTGGCCGGTGCCGAGGTCGATCACCGACGGGGCGCAGCGCACCGGCGGCGCACCCTCATGGCCGTTCATGCGCATGATGCCGGTCGCTGCCTGCACGAGCGGATCATATCCCGGCAGGCCACTTCCCAACGGCCCCGCGCCGAATGCGTTGAGTGCGTAATAGAGAATGTCCGGGTTGACCGCGCGCACTGCCACCTCGCCCATGCCGATGCGATCGGCCACCCCCGGCCGCATGCTCTGCAACAGCACATCCGAGCGCTCCGCCAGCGCCAGGGCCGCCTGCCGGCCTGCGGCGGCGCCAAGGTCGAGCACCACGCCGCGTTTGCCGGCGTTCATGTGACGGTGAACCACACTGGCGCCATCAAGTTCGGGTGGCCAATGCCGGGCATCGTCCCCGGCTGGCGCTTCAACCTTTACGACGTCAGCCCCGAGCTGTGCCAGGATCATGGTGGCGTAAGGCCCAGCCATGTTGGTCGAGAAATCCACGATGCGAACGCCGACGAGGGGTGCGAAGCCCGCAGCGCCAGACGCGGGTTCTGCAGCGCCCGCTTCAGACATTCCATGCCTCTTGATTGTCCAACAATTGAACCGTAGATTTGTCGTAACGGGCGGTCAAGCTTCGGAGGCAAAGTCCAGCACATGCACGCCGGCAGCCTGTCCGAGCCCGCGCCTGCCCCGGCCGAGACGGCCGGATGGAATTTCGCGGATCTGTGGGAGACGGTGGCGGACGCGGTTCCGGACCGGGTCGCGCAAGTGCAGGGTGGCCGGCGAATCCCATGGCGTGACTTCGAGCGGCGGGCGGCCGGTGTGGCGGCGGCGCTGCTGGCGGCCGGGCTGAGGCGGCAAGACAAGGTGGCGCTCTACCTGCACAACGCGCCGGCCTATCTGGAAAGCGCGTTCGCGGCGATGAAGGCGGGGTTCGTCCCGGTCAACACCAATTACCGCTACACGGGCGACGAGTTGGTCCATCTGTGGACGGATGCCGATGCCGCCGCGGTGGTATTCCACGGTGCCTTCGCGTCCCAGGCCGAGGCGGTGCGGCGGCACTGCCCTGGCGTGCGGGCCTGGCTGTTTGTGGAAGACGGCACCAGCGACTGCCCGCCCTGGGCGAGTGCTTACGAGGCGGCGGCGCAATCGGCGGATCGCTCGGTCGGGCCGCCGGCGGCGCCACGAGGCCGCAGCGGCGACGACCAGGTCCTGATCTACACTGGCGGCACCACGGGCCTGCCGCGCGGCGTGATGTGGCGCCAGCACGACCTGTTCCTCGCGTCCAACACGACAGGCGACCCGGAGGTGGCCGATCACGGCCATGTCCGGCGCCGGCTGGAAGGCGCGTCCCCGCCGGTCGGGCTGCCGGCAGCGCCGCTGATGCACGGCACCGGCTTCGTCTTCGCCGCGACCATCCTGAACCGCGGCGGCACTGTCGTGACCCTGCCGGAAAGATCGTTCGCCGCGGCGTCCCTGCTGGACGCGATCGTGCGGGAGGGTGTGACGGACGTCTGCATCGTCGGTGACGCGTTCTGCCGTCCCATGGTCGATGCCCTGGACCAGGCGCCAGGGCGGTGGGATCTGTCGCGTCTGAAAGTGGTGTCCTCGTCCGGCATGGCCTGGAGCGCCAGTGTCAAGCAGCGTTTGTTGGTGCATGCGCCGGGCGCGCTGCTGATCGACTTCCTCAACGCCAGCGAAGCGAGCGGCATGGGCCGCGCGCTCACCTCGTCGAGGAAGACCGATAGCGGCGGGCGTTTCCAGCTCGGCAGGAACGCTTGCGTCCTGGGCGACGATGGCAGGCCGCTCGCTCCCGGCGCTACCGTGCCGGGACGGCTGGCAGTGCGGGGGCACATCCCCCTCGGCTACTACAAGGACCCGGCGAAGACCGCGGCGACCTTCCCGGTGGTCGATGGCGTGCGCTACGCCGTGCCGGGCGATCTGGCGACGATAAACGCCGATGGCGGCATAACGCTGCTCGGCCGCGGCTCGGGTTGCATCAACACGGGCGGCGAAAAGGTGTTCCCCGAGGAGGTGGAGGACGCGCTGCGCGCGTGTCCCGGCGTGTTCGACGCGGTGGTGGTGGGCGTTCCGCATTTGCGCTTCGGCCAGATGGTCGTGGCCGCCGTGCAGATGGCGGACGACGCGGCCTGGGACGAGGCGCCGCTGCTCGACGCGTTGCGCCTCCGTCTCGCCGGCCACAAGGTTCCGCGTGCAATGATGCCGGTCGATACGGTCGGACGAGGGCCGAACGGCAAGGCCGACCGTCCCGGGGTGACGCGCCGCATCGCCGCCTGGCTGGACGAGCGAACACCGCAGAGGAGAGGATGACCGATACCGAACCGCATGTCCTGTTCGAAAAGCGGGATGGCATCGCCTATGTGACGCTGAATCGGCCGCAAAAGCGCAACGCTTTCTCGCCGGAAATGATCGTCCGCCTCGTCGATGTCTGGCGCGACGTGGCCGACGACCCTGCAATCAGGGTCGCATTGCTGACCGGCGCGGGCGACCAGGCGTTTTCGTCGGGCGGCGACCTCGGCACCACCATTCCGCTGATGATGCGCACGCGCGCGCCGGTGGGCGAGTGGGAGGAGCGGTTCTCCGCCGACCGCAAGCAGTTGTACGGCGCCATCCTGCGCAACGCCACGTTCTTCAAGCCGGTGGTGGCCGCGATCAACGGCCATGCGCTGGCGGGCGGCGCCGAGATGGTGCTCGGCACCGACATACGGGTGATGTCGAGCGAGGCGACCATCGGTGTCACGGAGGTGCGGCGCGGGCTGATTGCCGGCGGGGGGTCGCTGGTGCGGCTGGCGCGCCAGGTGCCCTGGGCGCTGGCGATGGAGCTGGCGCTGGTCGGCGAGCCAGTCAGCGCCGCGCAGGCGCTGGCGATGGGCCTGGTCAACCGCGTCGTGCCGCCGGACCGGGTGGTGGCGGAGGCCGAAGCCTTTGCACGCCGTATCAGTCTGGGAGCGCCCGTCGCGCTGGCCAAGACGAAGGAGGCGATGGTGCGCTCCAGCGGGCGGCCGTTCGACGAGGCGTTCGCCATCGAGGCGCAGTGCACCAAGGACAACGCTGCGACGGGGGACGCGAAGGAGGGGCCGCGGGCGTTCATGGAGAAGCGGGCGCCGGTGTTCAGCGGAAGATAAGAGTCTTCTTTTCTGAAGAAAAGAAGCAAAAGACTTCTGTCAGTGCTGTCGCGGACCTGATGAATAAAGGTTTTTGGTCCTTTTCAAAAAAAGGACTGCTTGGAGGAATGATGCGCGGCGTGGTGTTCACCGGCGATAGTACTCTCGACCTGGTCGACTTCCCCGACCCCAAGCCCGGGCCGCGGGACGTGGTGCTGGAGATCAAGGCGTCCGGCATGTGCGGCAGCGACCTCAAGCTGTACCGTCCGCCGGCAGGTGCCGCGTTCAAGGCGTTGGGCCTGAAAGACAGCGGCGAGCCGGTGATCGCCGGGCACGAGCCCTGCGGGATCGTCGCGGAGGTTGGGCGGGATGTCGATGCCCGAACCGTCCGCGTCGGCGACCGCGTCACCCTGCACCACTACCAGGGGTGTTGGTCGTGCCGGCAGTGCCGGACGGGATGGACGCAGATGTGCGAGCGCACGGCCATCGTCTATGGCGTGACAGGGCATGGCGGCCACGCCCCCTATATGCGCGCCGCCGTCGAGACGCTGGTCGGCCTGCCGGACGAGGTCTCGTTCACCACCGGAGCGGCGATCTCGTGCGGGACCGGCACGGCGTTCGGCGCGCTGGTGCGTCTGGACGTCTCTGCGCGCGACACGGTGGCGATCTTCGGCCAGGGTCCTGTCGGGCTGTCCGCGACACAGCTTGCGGCGGCCATGGGCGCGCAGGTGATCGCCGTGGACGTCAGCGCCGAACGTGCGCAGCGCGCGCAGGAGTTCGGCGCCGCGCATGTGGTGGACGCGAGCAACGAAGATCCGGTGGAGGCGATCCGCGCGCTGACCGGCGGCCGCGGCGCCGGCAAGGCCATAGACACATCGGGCACCGCACCAGGGCGCTCAGCTTCGGTGCGGTGTGCATCGGCGTGGGGCAAGGTGTGCTTCGTAGGCGAGGGCGGCGAGGTGACGCTCAACGTCAGCCCCGAGATCATACGCAAGCAGCTGACCCTGGTCGGGTCCTGGACATTGTCGAACACCGCCCAGGCGGATTGCGTGCGCTTCATCGCCGAACACGGGCTGGAGGTGGACCAGTTGTTCACCGACCGCTGGACGCTGGACCAGGCGGAGACGGCGTATCGTTCGTTCGACAAGCAGGCGGCAGGAAAGGGCGTGTTCGTCAGTTGATCATGGAAACGCAAGCAGCCTTCTTGCAAAAGCGTGGCGGGTAGCGATCCGGCGAAAGTGCTTCCGGCGGTTCAAGCCGCGTTCGATGAGGTTGCGCGGGCGTTAGAGCAGGCCGCGTTCAGGTGGAATCACCCGAACGCGTCGATCTGCCACTTTGAGTCCAGCACCTAGTCTGGACTAGTCTGGGCTCTCGTCTCGCGAGATTTGCGCGCCACCCTGAAGGGTGCGATTGTCTCTGGTCTGTCCGGCAAGGGATCGACCCTGGCTGCCCGCATCGACCACGTGACCGATGCCGCGCCGCCTCTGAACCACAGGCGTCCCCCGACGACAACGCCGATGTCTCGACCTACTCACCTATCGGCAGTCTGTTCTACTTGGGAGTGATCGATGCCTGTTGAGACGACTGCGACCGGGAGCCAGCGCGCGCCGCCCGCCTGGGCGTCGGCTTGGTGGCGGTTGTTCGAACAGAGGGTCGGCATCGTTCCTCTGCCGGTATTGCTTTTGCTGGTGCTCGTCACGGCCGGCCTGCTGGCGACGGGCAAGGTCGCATCCGACATGATGGTCAACATCGGCGTGCTGTCGGTCGGCGGGTTCGTGCTGGCCTGGATCGGCCAGCGCTTGCCCGGGCTGCGGCAGTTCGGCTCCGCGGCCATCGTCGCCATCTTCGTGCCGTCATACCTGGCCCACGCCCATCTGTTGCCCGCACCGGTGGTGGACTCCATCACGGAATTCACCAAAGCCAGCAATTTCCTCTACCTTTTCATCACCGCCATCATCGTCGGCAGCATTTTCGGCATGGACCGCCGCACTCTGCTGACCGGCTTCCTCAAGATATTCGTGCCGATCGGCATCGGTTCGGTCGCGGCGGCGGCGGTCGGCACGCTGGTTGGCATCATGACGGGCTTGGATGCGCGCGACAGCTTCTTCTACGTGGTGCTGCCCGTGATGGCGGGCGGAGTCGGCGAAGGCGCCATCCCGCTTTCCATCGGTTACGCGGCGCTCGGCCACGGCACGCAGGCGGCGATGTTCGCGCAGGTTCTGCCGCCGGTGATGATGAGCAGCCTGTTTGCCATCCTGCTCGCGGGCGGCCTGAACGTTCTGGGCCGGCTGCGGCCGCATCTTACGGGAAACGGCAGCCTCGAGCCCAGGGAACAGAACGACCCGACATTGCAGGACTCGTTCGACCCTGCGGCTCAGGGGAATGTGGACCTGGACACCATCGGTGCGGCGCTCGTCACCGCGGTGATGCTCTATCTCGCGGGCACGCTCGCACAGCGTGCCCTTGGCTGGCCGGCGCCAGTCGTGATGCTGTTCCTCGCGGTCGGGCTGAAGCTGGCCTACCTGGTGCCGCCCTCTCTGCAACGCGGCGCGTTCGTCGTCTATCGGTTCTTCGCGACCGTTGTCACCTACCCGCTTCTGTTTGCGATCGGCGTTGCCATGACGCCGTGGGACAGGCTGACGGCGGCGCTCACGCTGCCCAACATCGTCACCGTGCTGGCGACCGTGTTGACGCTGACCGGAACGGGCTTCGCTGTCGCCCGTTCCGTGAGCATGTACCCCGTCGAGGTCGCCATCATCAGCGCCTGCCGCTGCGGCCAAGGCGGCACCGGGGATGTCGCCATCCTCAGCGCCGCCAACCGCATAGAGCTGATGCCGTTCGCGCAGATCGCAACGCGCATCGGTGGCGCTCTGACGGTCACCCTCGCACTGATCCTGCTGGCAAGGTTTGGCTAGAGCCTGATCGATTCGGCTACCAGAAGCGATCTGCTCGCCAAACAAACGATGGGCTAGATGTGCAGCGGTGATCGGCCCCGCAGGTCAGCGCCTGCCCGACTCCTCGATCAGGCTGCGGACGCGCTTGGCCAGCGCATCCATCTCGAACGGCTTGGTCATCATCTGCATGCTGGGGTCGAGGTGGCCGTGGCTGAGCACGGCGTTCTCGGCGTAGCCGGTGATGAACAGCACCTTGAGGTCGCGTCGCCGCGTCCTGGCAGCGTCGGCGAGCTGTCGGCCGTTCATGCCCCCCGGCAGCCCGACATCGGTGACGAGCAGGTCGATCCGCGCGTCCGATTGCAGTATCTTCAGGCCGGCCGCGCCGTCCGCAGCCTCGAGCGCGATGTAGCCCAGGCCGTCCAGCACCTCGGCCACCAGCATGCGTATCGTCGGCTCGTCATCGACGACCAGGACCGTCTCGCCCTGTTCGGCGCGAGGAGCTTCGGCCGGACCGGGCGGGGGCCCGGCGGACTCCACCGCGCCGAGGTGACGCGGCAGATACAGGCATACCAGGGTTCCGCGCCCTGTTTCGGAATAGATACGCACCTGGCCGCCCGACTGCCGGACGAAGCCGTAGATCATCGACAACCCAAGGCCGGTACCCTGGCCGATCGGCTTGGTGGTGAAGAACGGGTCGAACGCCCGGGCCGCCACGTCCGGCGACATGCCGGTTCCGTTGTCGCTGACGCTCAGGGAAACGTATTGGCCGGGCGGCAGCTCGCGCTCCCTGGCGGCACGCTCGTCCAGCCAGCGGTTCGCGGTCTCTATGGACAGCTTGCCGCCCTCCGGCATGGCGTCGCGCGCGTTGATGCACAGGTTGAGCAGCGCGTTCTCGAGCTGGCTCGGATCGACCAGGGTGGTCCACACGCCGCCGCCGGCCACCACCTCGACGGCGATTTCGGGTCCCATCGTGCGCCGGATCAGCTCCTCCATGCCCGCCGCCAGGCGGTTCACGTCGGTAGGCTTCGGGTCGAGCGTCTGGCGGCGTGAGAACGCCAGCAGGCGGTGTGTCAGTGCGGCCGCACGCTTGGCCGCGCCCTGCGCCGCGCTGAGGTAGCGGTCGACGTCGTTGATGCGCCCCTGCGCCACCCGGGCCTGCATCAACTCCAGGCTGCCGGCGATGCCGGTCAGCAGGTTGTTGAAATCATGGGCGATGCCGCCGGTGAGCTGGCCCACGGCCTCCATCTTCTGGCTTTGCCGCAGCGCTTCCTCGGCGTTTTCGAGGGCAAGCCGGGCTTCCTTCTCGGCCGTGACGTGCCGGCCATAGGCGTAGACGAGGTCGCCCTCGACCGACGTCCGCCAGGAAATCCAACGCGGCGTTCCGTCCTTGTGCCGGTAGCGGTTCTCGCAATCCGTCACGCTTCGTGGCGCGGACGGCCGGTCCGGGCGGAGCGGGTCCAATTCGGCCTCGTCGGACCATGCGAAATCGAGGAAGCTGCGTCCGGCAACCTCCTCCGGCCGGTAGCCGAGCACGGCGGTCCAGGCCGGATTGGCGGCCCGGCATACGCCGTCGGCGCCGATCACGGCGAGCAGGTCGCGGGAGTTGCGCCAGACGCGATCCCGCTCGGCGGTCCGCTCCTCCACCCTTGCTTCCAGCGTGGCGGCGAGTTCGCCCAGCGCCTGTTCGGCGCGCCGCCGCTCGGTCGCCGCCCGGGTGCGCTCGGCGACCTCCCTGACAAAGGCCAGGTCCTCGGGCGACCAGGCGCGCGCGGTCGCGTGGTTGAGGTAGAGCAGTGCGACCAGGCCGCCCTGCTCGGTGACCGGCATGTTGACGGCCGATTGCGCGTTGATCGATTTCAGCGCCTGCGCGGCGGCCGCCGTGCGGGCGTCCTTTTCGGCGTCGTCGAACGCCACCGTTTCGCCGCGCTTGAGGTCTTCGATGTAGGACCCGTAGTCGCGGAAGCGAAGCATGCCGGCAAGGCTCGGCACGCCCGGCATCGTCCAGTCGCGCTCGATGGTCACGGTTTCCGCGACCGCGTCGAACGTGCCGTAGCCGGCGCGGCTCACGCGCAGCGTGGTGCCGAGCGTTTCGGCCGCTGCGAACGACATCTCCGCGGGGTCGCTCAGCGCGCGAAGCCTGTCGCCGAGGCGCAGCAGGGCAAGCTGCCGCTCCTCGGCGAGCTTGCGGGCGGTGATGTCGATGGCCGTTCCGATCGCCCGCACGCAGCGCCCGGCCTCGTCGAAAAGTCCGCGTCCCCTCGCCGCCACCCAGCGGACCAGACCGTCCTCCTTGCCCACCGTGCGGTATTCCACGTCGTAGGTGGCCCGGCGGGCCGGGTCGATGGCGGCGGCGAACTGCCCGGCGACGCGGTCGAGGTCTTCGGGGTGCAGGCCCGCGTAGAAATCGTCCATGGTGCTCGGGGCAGCGGGCGAGATACCGAACATCGCCTTGGTGCGGTCGGGCCAGGTCAGCACGTCCGTCGTGAGGTCGAGGTCCCAGGTGCCGATCTCGCCCGCGTCGTTGGACAGCCGCAGCGACTCCTCCCGCAGCGTCCGGTCGAGCTCGGCCTGGTGCCGCTCGGTGCTGTCCAGCGCGATGCCGGCGATCCGCGCCGGCCGGCCGTCGGGCCCGCGTGCGACCTGGGCCCGCACGTCGACCCACCCTTGCGAATCGTCCGGGCGGACGACCCGGAACTCGATGTCGTAGTCGGCTCCGGTGGCCAAGGACAGCTCGATCGCCTCCCTCCTGCGGCGGCGGTCGTCCGGGTGAACCGTCGCTTCGAGGTCCTCGTAGGTGAACGGCTCCGCCGCATCCCGGCCGAAGGCCGCCCGGAAGGTCGCCGACGCGGTCAGCACGCCGGTGCGCAGGTCCAGCTCCCACACGCCCAGGCGCCCCGCCTCGGTGGCGAAACGCAGGCGCGCCTCGCTCTCCTCCTGCGCGTGCAGCCGGTCGGCGACCTCGGCCAGCAGTGCCGCGTTCTGGCTTTCCAGCCCGGCCAGCCGCTCCCGCTCCAGCGTGACGTCGACCTGGGATGCGAAGAAATAGGCGAGCGCCCCATCGGCGTCCCTGACCGGCGCCACCAGCAGCCGGTTCCAGAACAGCTGCCCGTCCTTGCGCCTGTTGCGGATGTCGATCTCGATGGGCTGTTCGGCGTGGATGGCCGCGCGGATGCGGGCAACCGCCTCTGGGTCGGTCTCGGGGCATTGCAGAAAGCGGCAGTTGCGGTTGAGGATGTCCGTCCGCGCGTAGCCCGACAGGCGGCAGAACGAATCGTTGACGAAGACGATAGGATTGTCCGGCAGCCTTGGATCGGTGATGATCATGGGCATCCGCGTGGCCCGCGCGGCCGCGGCGAACGGATCGGTGGTGCCGGACGGGCCGGCTAGTTCGGCGGCGATGCGCACCGTGTCGCGGCGAGCGTCCTCCGGACTCAGGCCCGTAGGGGCCTTGCGGGACGACTCGTTGTGATCAGGCAAGGCAGCTCTCCGTCAGCGTGTGCTGCCGCTCCCGTTCCGGCGAGGGCGGCGTCGCGGGCAAGCGGCTTGACCGCCCCCCGGCCATCCATCCGCATATTGATGCGCCTTGCGGATTGCCCAAGGCAAACATTCCAATTCCTTGCGCGGCACGCCCGGCGCCGTCCGGCCCACGCGGGCATTGCGTCCGCGCGCGCGCTGGGGGAGGACTGACGCGCCCGCCGGCCGCTGGCTGGCATGGGCCACGAACACGGGGAGCGCGCGCGATGACCATGCCGGACGACCGCAGAACGAACGATCCCGGCGAACGGCCTGCCGGGCCCGCCCGCTTCCCGCGAACGCTGACCACGTCTCTGCACGACCGCGTCCTGACGATCACGCTCGACCGGCCCGGGCAGATGAACGCGTTCACCGTGCAGATGGCGTCCGACCTGATCGAAGCCTTCGAGGCCGCCAGCCTGGACGATGCCGTGGGCGCGGTGGTGCTGACGGGCGCCGGCCGCGCGTTCTGCGCCGGCATGGATCTGGCCTCCGAGGGCAACGTGTTCGGACTGGACGAGCGCCTGTCCCCCACCATGGACGACATGCGCGCCAGGCTGGACGATCCGGAGATCGTGGCCGGCGTGCGCGACACCGGCGGCCGGGTGAGCCTCGCGATCTTCGAGTGCCGCAAGCCTGTCGTCGCAGCGATCAACGGCGCCGCCGTGGGCGTGGGCGCCACGATGACCCTGGCGGCCGATTTCCGCATGGCGTCGGAGCGGGCGCGCATCGGCTTCGTGTTCGGGCGGCTCGGCATCGTGCCCGAAGCCTGCTCGAGCTGGTTCCTGCCGCGGCTGGTGGGCATGCAGCAGGCGCTGGAATGGTGCTACACGGCCGACATCTTCGACGCCCAGGAGGGCCTGCGCGCCGGCCTGCTGCGCTCGGTCCACCCGCCCGAAGACTTGCTGCAGGACGCCCAGGCCTTTGCCGCCAGGCTGATCTCCGGACGCTCGGCCGTGGCGGTGGCCCTTACCCGGCAGATGCTGTGGCGCAATGCCGCGGCGCCGCACCCGCTGGAGGCGCATCGGGTCGACTCGCTGGCGATGTTGCACACCAGCCGCGCCGATGGCCGCGAGGGCGTGCGCGCCTTTCGGGAAAAGCGCGAGCCGGTGTTCGCCGGCCGCGCGTCGCAGATGCCCGAGCTTTTCGACACGCCGCAGCGATCCTGACGGCCGCGCAACGCGTTACCCGACGAAACCTGGGAGTTCGACCATGGGTCCCTATCCGCACGAAGCGTCCCCGTCGGTACTATCGGAGCACAACCCCGCCGGGACCGACGGTTTCGGCTTCGTCGAATACGCCCATCCCGACCCGGAGGAGCTGCACCGGCTGTTCGCCACGATGGGGTTCGAGGCGGTGGCCAGGCACCGCACGAAGGAGGTGACGCTCTACCGCCAGGGCGACGTCAACTACCTGGTCAACGAAGAGCCGGGCAGCCACGCCGTGCGGTTTTCGCAGGCCCACGGTCCGTGCGCCTCATCGATGGCGTTCCGCGTCGTCGATGCCCGGCACGCCTACGACCGGGCGCTGGCGATGGGCGCCGAGCCCGCCGATCCTGCCGAGGGTTCGCTCGTGATGGACGTGCCCGCCATCAAGGGAATCGGCAACTCGCTGCTGTATTTCCTCGACCGCTACGGTGCCCGCGGTTCGGCGTTCGATGCCGAGTTTGCCTGGCTGGGCGCGCCCGATCCGCGTCCCGAGGGGGAAGGGCTGTACTACCTCGATCACCTGACCCACAACGTCGCCCGCGGCCGGATGGACGTCTGGTCAGGCTTCTACGAGCGCATCTTCAACTTCCGCCAGATACGGTATTTCGACATCAAGGGCGAATACACCGGCCTGTTCTCGCGCGCGCTGACCAGCCCGGACGGCAAGATACGCATCCCGATCAACGAGTCGGCCGACGAGCGCAGCCAGATTGAGGAGTACCTGCACGCCTATCGCGGCGAGGGCATCCAGCACATGGCGTGCGGCTGCCACGACGTGTACAAGACCGTGGAGTCGCTGTGCGCCCGCGGCCTGCGGTTCATGCCCTCGCCGCCCGCCACCTATTACGAGCGGGTCGAGGAGCGCGTGCCGGGCAACGGCGAGGATCTGGCGCGTCTGCAGCGCCTGGGCCTCCTGCTCGACGGCGAGGCGGCGGTCGCCGAGGGCGAGACCTCCGGCACGGTGACCAAGGTGCTGCTGCAGATCTTCTCGGCCAACGCCATCGGGCCGATCTTCTTCGAGTTCATCCAGCGCAAGGGCGACGAGGGCTTCGGGGAGGGCAATTTCCGCGCGCTGTTCGTGTCCATCGAGGACGACCAATTGCGGCGCGGGGTGCTCACGCCGGCGTAAGGAGCCTATCGTGGACGATGTGGCGGCCGGGTTCGACCCCGTGGACGACCGTTCCGCGGCAGCCCGAGACGATGCCGCTGTGCGTTATCAGTCGGGCTTCGGCAACGGGTTCGAGACCGAGGCGCTGCCCGGCGCGCTGCCGGTCGGCCGCAACTCGCCGCAGCGTTGCGCCTATGGCCTGTACGCCGAGCAACTGAGCGGGTCGGCGTTCACCGCGCCAAGGGCGGCAAACGAGCGAAGCTGGTTGTACAGGATCCGTCCGACGGTCAGCCATTGGGGTCGCTTCCACCCCGCCGAGGCCGGGCATTGGCTGACCGCCCCCTGCAGCGCGCCGATGCTGCCGCCCGCGCCGCTGCGCTGGGACCCGCTGCCGCTGCCGTCGGAGGCCACGACTTTCCTGCAAGGCGTGCACACGATCACCACGGCCGGCGATGCCCGCGCGCAATCGGGCATGGCAGCGCATGTCTACCTGATCACCGCGCCGATGGAAGACGAGTATTTCTACAACGCCGAAGGCGAGATGCTGTTCGTGCCGCAGCAGGGCGCGCTTCGCCTGTGCACCGAGTTCGGGGTCATCGAGATCGCGCCGGGCGAGATCGCCGTGGTGCCGCGCGGAGTGAAGCTGCGCGTGGAGCTCATCGGCGGCCCGGCGCGCGGCTATCTGTGCGAGAATTACGGCGGCGCGTTCACCCTGCCCGAACGCGGCCCGATCGGCGCCAACTGCCTGGCCAACCCGCGCGACTTCCTGACCCCTGTCGCCGCCTACGAGGACCGTGACGCGCCGTCCCGCCTGGTGGTCAAATGGGGCGGCGCGCTGTGGCAGACAGCGCTGGAGCACAGCCCGCTGGACGTGGTCGCCTGGCACGGCAATTACGCGCCGTACAAATACGACTTGCGGCGGTTCTCGCCGGTGGGTCCTCTGCTGTTCGACCACGCCGACCCCAGCATCTTTACCGTGCTGACCTCGCCATCCGAGACGCCCGGCACTGCGAACGTGGACTTCGTGATCTTCCCGGACCGCTGGCTGGTCGCCGAGGACACGTTCCGGCCGCCCTGGTACCACATGAACGTCATGAGCGAGTTCATGGGGCTGATCTACGGCGCCTACGACGCCAAGCCGCGCGGCTTCACCCCTGGCGGGTTCTCGCTGCACAACACCATGCTGCCGCACGGCCCCGACCGCGACGCGTTCGAGGGCGCCAGCAACGCCGAGCTCAAGCCACACAAGCTGCACGGCACCATGGCGTTCATGTTCGAGACGCGCTTCATGCAGCAGGTCAGCCCGTTCGCCGCGGCGCTGCCGCAGCTGCAGCCCGATTACGGCGGCTACGGCGCCAAGCTGGCCAGGCGTTTCGACCCGCGACGGCCGTGAACGCGGGCTCGCCCGGCCTGGACGAGACGCACGACGCGAGGCGACGAAGCTGGGTCGAGGGCGCGTCCGGCGGCGAGTTTCCGCTGCAGAACCTGCCGCTTGGCATCTTCTCCCCGCCGGGCGGCGCGCCCCGCGCGGGCGTTGCCATCGGCGGCAGCATCCTGGACCTGCCGGCCCTGCGGGAGGCAGGCCTGCTCGACGGGCAGGCGGAGCGTGCGGCCGCTGCCGCACAGGGCGGCACGCTGAACGCCATGCTGGCGCTCGGCGCCGCGCCGCGCCGCGCGCTGCGCCGGCGACTCTTCGACCTTCTGGCAGAGGGCAGCGCCGCACGCAGCGACGTGGAGCCGCTGCTGCACCCCATGGCCGGCTGCACGCTGCATCTGCCCTGCGCCATAGGCGACTACACCGATTTCTACGCCGGCATCCACCACGCGACCAATGTCGGCCTGCTGTTCCGCCCGGACGCTCCCCTGCTGCCCAACTACAAGCACATGCCCATCGGCTATCACGGCCGCGCCTCCTCGGTGCGCGCGTCCGGCACCCCGGTGCGCCGGCCCTGCGGCCAGACCAGCCCTGCCGGCGCCGCAGGCCCGGTCTTCGGGCCCTCGGCGCGGCTGGATTACGAGCTGGAGCTGGGCGTGTGGATCGGCCAGGGCACATTGCCCGGCGAGCCCCCGCCCATCGGCCGGGCGTGGGATCACATTGCCGGCTTCTGCCTGCTGAACGACTGGTCTGCGCGCGACGTGCAGGCTTGGGAGTACAGGCCGCTCGGGCCGTTCCTGGCCAAGAACTTCGCAACCACGGTGTCCTGCTGGATCGTGACGCCGGAAGCGCTGGCGCCGTTCCGCATCGCCCAGCCGGCGCGTCCTTCGGGCGACCCCTCGCCGCTGCCCTACCTGCATGACGACGCCGACCAGGGCGGCGGGGCGCTGGCCGTGGATCTCGAAGCTTGGCTGCACACGCCTGGCCTGGCGCGCGCGGGCCACGGGCCGCACCGCCTGGCCCTGACGAGCACGCGGCACCTCTACTGGACTGTGGCACAGATGGTCGCGCATCACAGCTGCGGCGGATGCGACCTGCGGCCGGGCGATCTGTTCGGGTCCGGGACGATCTCGGGCCCCGACACGGGCAGCCTGGGCTGCCTGCTGGAAATCACGTCCGGCGGCCGCACGCCGCTGACGCTGCCGGATGGCGAGCAGCGCGGGTTCCTGCAGGATGGCGACGAGGTCGTGCTGCGGGCCGTCGCGCGACGCGACGGTTTCGTCTCGGTGGGTTTCGGGGAGTGTCGCGCGGCCGTTACCGGCCATGCGTGACCGAACCCGACGCCGTCTCAGCCGGGGGACGTCCCGGTTACGATCCAGAGCGGGTCGCCCCGGGCCGGCGTCCAGGCCCGCCCGGCCACCCCGGTGAGCCCCGCCGCCCGCATGTAGGCGGCCACCAGGCGCTGCTGGTCCTGCCCGTCCAGCGCGCGCCAGATCGCCACCGCCTTGGTGGGAAAGCACCGGTTGGAGAACGACACCACGAAGGGCGCGCCCGGCCGCAGCACCCGGAGCGCCTCGGCGAACACCTCCACCGGGCGCTGCAGGTACTGCACCGAGACGCAGAGGCAGGCGCCGTCGATCGTGTCCGTCTCCAGAGGAAGCACCGGCGAGGCGTTGAGGTCCTGCACGAACCAGCGGGTCAGCCGCGGGTTGGCCGCCAGTTCCCGCGCGTTCATCCCGTGCCCCACGACCGAGCCGTAGGCCACGTCGTCTGGCAGGTGGCTCACCCAGCTGCTCATCAGGTCGAGCAGGTGGCCGCCAGCCGGCAGCAGCGCGCGGTACGCTGCCGTCACGGCGTCGATCGCCGGCTGGTCGATATGGGTGACCAGACGCGGCTGGCGGTAGAACAGCGCGTCCGGGCTGGGATCGGCCCGTTCGAAGGCGTCGGCCGGCAGGCCTGGGAGCTGGTCCATGCACCGGCATATCGGGGCGGATCGCGATCCCGCCAGCGGGACCGGCGATAGCGCGCGTGCTACCATCCGCCCATGAAAGCCAGCATCCCCGCCAGGCCGGCGGACCGGACCCATCTCCAGCAGATCATCGCCGGTCTGACGGAGGGCGTGGTCATCCTCGATCCCGACGGAAAGATCGCCTGGGCCAACGGCACCGCGCTGCGGATGCATGGCGCGTCCGAGCTGCGCGAGCTGGGCGCCAGCGCGGCGGAGTACAGCCGCCGTTTCGAACTGCGCTACACCGACCGGCACCGCCTGCCGCCGGAGGACTACCCGATGGAGCGGCTGCTCGCCGGACAGACCTTCGACGATCTGGTCGTGGAGGTGACGCGCCCCGGCGCGCCCAGATACTGGGTGCACCAGGTCCGCACGATGGTGCTGAACGACGCGCATGGCGCCCCGGACTGCCTGGTGCTGATCATCAACGACGAGACCGAGCGTTTCAACGCCGAACAGCGGTTCGAGCGCGCGTTCGGCGCCAACCCGGCCCCGGCGATCATCGTGCGGCTGTCGGACATGCGCTTCGTCAAGGTGAACCACGGCTTCCTGGAAATGACCGGCTACCTGCGGGACGACATCATCGGCCGGTCGCTGCACGAGATCGACGTGCTGCAGGATGCCGAGAAGCGTGACCTGGCGATGAAGCGGCTGCATGCCGGGCAGACGATCCCGCAGATGGAGGGCTGCCTGCACCTGCCGGACGGGCGGGAGAAGACCGTGCTGCTCGGCGGCCAGCCTATCGAGGTGGGCGATGCCGCCTGCATGCTGTTCACCTTCGCCGACCTGCATCCCCGCCAGCAGGCCCAGCATGCCCTGCGCCAGAGCGAGGAACGGTTCGCCAAGGCGTTCCACATGGCGCCGGGTCCGATGGCGATCTTCGCGCTGGACGGGCTGTGCATCCTGGACGTGAACAGCGCCTTCACCGCGGCCACCGGCTGGCGCCGCGAGGAGGTGGTGGGACGGGGTCAGGCCGAACTGGAGGTGTGGGGACAGGGCGAGGTGCGCGAGGAGCTCGAACGCCAGCTGCGCCAGACAGGACACCTGCGCAGCGTCGACGTCCAGCTGCGCGCCAAGAACGGCGGCGTGGGCGACTTCCTGCTGTCGGCCGAAACGGTCGAAATTCACCAGCAGCGCTGCGTGCTGAGCGTCATGCTGGACATCACCGAGCGCAAGCAGACCGAAACGCAGCTGCTGGCGGCGATCGAGGCGGTGATGCAGGACGCGTCCTGGTTCGGCCAGAAAATCATGGAGAAGCTGGCGGTCCTGGCCCAGGGCGGGCGGGCGCCTGCGCGGACGCCGGAAGTGGCGACGCTGCCGGACCGGGCGCGCGAGGTGCTGGGCCTGGTGGCGCAGGGCTTGTCTGACGACGAGATCGCCGACCGGCTCGGCATCTCCCGCAACACGGTGCGCAATCACGTCTCCGTCATCTATGACCGCATCGGCTTACGCAAGCGCAGCGCGGTCATCGTGTGGGCGCGCGAGCGGGGCCTGGGAACGCCTGCCAAGTCTCGGACTTCGTTGCGCAAAACTCGGCGGAAAACCCCCGCGTAGTGCGAAACGACCGGTGTCGGACTGCTATCGCACTAGTTCCGCGCGGCGGTCTGCCGGCCGCGGTACACCCTGGACAACGCCGGGAGAGGCGCGCAGATGCCGTCACCGCCGGAGCGTCCCGCGGCCGGGTGGATCATCCGGGCGGGACTGGTGCTGTGAATAGCTTCAAGGTGTGAGGGAGTACGCGACGATGTCGATCCTGGGCTGGCTCATTCTCGGACTGATTTCCGGCTTCATCGCAAGCAAGATCGTCAACAAGTCCGGCGAGGGCGTCGTGCTCGACATCGTGCTCGGCATCATCGGCGCGATGGTCGGCGGTTTCCTGTTCACCTCGTTCGGTGCCGCGCCGGTGACGGGGCTCAACATCTACAGCATGTTCGTGGCCGTCGTCGGCGCGGTGGTCGTGCTGTTCATCTACCACGCGGTGTTCGGCCGCCGCACGCTGACCTGACCGGTCGCTACCGCTTCAGACGATAGCCGGTCTTGAAGATCCAGAACACGATGGCCAGGCAGACCGTCAGGAACATGACGGTCATGCCCAGGCTGACGCCGGGGCCGATGTCGGACACGCCGAAGAAGCTCCAGCGGAAGCCGCTGACCAGATAGACCACGGGGTTGAACAGGGTGACGCTGCGCCAGAATGGCGGCAGCATGCCGATGGAGTAGAAGCTGCCGCCCAGGAAGGTCAGCGGCGTCACCACCAGAAGCGGCACCAGGTTCAGCTTCTCGAAACTGTCGGCCCAGATGCCGATGATGAAGCCGAACAGGCTGAACGTCACCGCGGTCAGGACCAGGAAGCCCAGCATCCAGACCGGGTGAGCAACGCCGAACGGCACGAATAGCCGCGCGGTGACCAGGATGATCAGCCCGAGGATGATCGACTTGCTCGCCGCCGCCCCGACATAGCCCAGCACGATCTCCAGGGCGGACACCGGCGCCGACAATATCTCGTAGATGGTGCCCACGAATTTCGGGAAGTAGATGCCGAACGACGCGTTGGCGATGCTCTGCGTCAGCAACGACAGCATCACCAGGCCCGGAACGATGAACGCGCCGTAGCTCACCCCGTCCACCCGCGCCATGCGCGACCCGATCGCGGCCCCGAACACCACGAAATACAGCGAGGTGGAGATCACCGGCGAGACGATGCTCTGCAGCAGCGTGCGCCACGTCCGGCTCATCTCGAAACGGTAGATCGCCAGGATCGCGTGCCGGTTCATGGCCTGCCATGCACCAGGTCGACGAAGATGTCTTCCAGCGACGACTGCCGCGTCTGCAGGTTCTTCACCTCCACGCCGAGCAGGTCGAGCTGCCGGAGCAGCGAGGAGATGCCGTTGGACTCCGCCTGCCCGTCATAGGTGTAGAGCAGCTCCGTCCCGCCTGCCGCGAGTTCGAGCCGCCACGGCGAGAGCGAGTCCGGCACGTCCGGCAGGGCGTGCTGCAGCGTCACCAGCAGCTGCGTCTTGCCCAGCTTCTGCATCAGCGCCGCCTTCTCCTCGACCACGATGAGCCGCCCGCGGTCGATGACGCCGACTCGGTCGGCCATCTGCTCGGCTTCATCGATGTAGTGCGTCGTCAGCACGATGGTGACGCCGCTCTCGCGCAACCGGCGCATCATGTCCCACATGTCCCGCCGCAACTCCACATCCACCCCGGCGGTCGGCTCGTCGAGGAACAGGATGCGCGGTTCGTGGGACAGCGCCTTGGCGATCATCACCCGGCGCTTCATGCCGCCGGACAGGGTGATGATCTTGCTGTGCCGCTTGTCCCACAGCGACAGCTCGCGCAGCACGTGTTCGATATGCGCGGGATCGGCGCGCCTGCCGAACAACCCTCGGCTGAAGCTGACCGTCGCCCACACCGTCTCGAAGGCGTCGGTGCTCAGTTCCTGCGGCACCAGCCCGATCTTGCGGCGCGCCGCCCGGTAGTCCGCGACCGTGTCGTGGCCGTCTGCGAGCACGCGGCCGGAGGTTGCGTTGACGATGCCGCAGACGATGCTGATCAGCGTCGTCTTGCCCGCACCGTTCGGCCCGAGCAGCGCGAAGATCTCGCCCGCACGGATGTCGAGGTTGACGTGCTGCAGGGCGACGAGGCCGTTCGGGTACACCTTGGTGACACCTTCGATGGAGATCGCGGCCGTCCCACCCGCCATTGGCCCGTTCCCGTCCGTCATCGGCCCGGTGTAGGAAGCTGCACGCGCCCTGGCAATGCGCCGTCCTTCGCGGCTCTGGCAAAGCGCGCCTGAAGCTGCGGAGACCTGCCGCCGCCTCTCACCTTGTCGTGAGGCGGGTCGTTCCAGTAACGGATCGTCGTCGGATGCGGCGATCGTTGCGTCAATTGAACGTGCCGGCAAGCTCATGCAGCAGCGCAACAAATCGGCCGAGCCGGCCGGCATGCCGTCGTTCTGTATGGGCGGCAGGGTCAAAACCGATAGGCCGAACCGAAGCTTCCGGCTCGGCGAACGGCCATGGACAGCGGCCGCAGGGCGGTCCAGATGCGATGCGTTCCGGCGGACAAACGGTCGGCCGTGGACGGTAAGGGCGCTCGCCGAGTGCTACGAACATCGGCCACCCCCAAGCAATCAGGAGGCAGAAACCATGGCCAGTCAAACCATCGTCGCAGTCTATGACACCCCAGCCCATGCCGAGCTCGCCGTACAGGACATGCTGGCCGCCGGCGTTCCGGAGGCCGCAATCGAGCGGCACGCACAGGAAGGCACGTATTCCGGCAGCGCGTCCTCGCCCGTCGCCCGGCCGACGGAGGGCCAGGGCTTCTGGTCGAACCTGTTCGGCGGCGAGCCGGACCACGACACGACCGTGTACGACCGCAGCGTGCAGGGCGGATCACACGCCGTGTCGGTCAAGACGCCAGACGAGCATGTCGCCCGCGTCACCGAGATACTGGAGAGCCACCACCCGATCGACATCGACGAGCGCGCCGGCAGCTACGGCCTGACCTCGTCCGCCCCGGCCCGCACGGCCGCTGCGACTACGGCCAGCGCCGGCGTCGCGCGCGCCGCCGACGAGACGCTGCAGCTTTCCGAGGAAACGCTGGCGGTCGGCAAGCGCGTGGTCAACCGCGGCACCACGCGCATCCGCCGCTTCGTCGTCGAAACGCCGGTCGAAGAGCAGGTCAGCCTGCACGAGGAGCATGTCAGCATCGAGCGCCGTCCCGTCGCCGCCGGCCGCGCCACGCCGGCCGGCGATTTCACCAACAAGGTGATCGAGGTGACCGAGACCGGCGAGGAGGCGGTCGCCAGCAAGACGGCGCAGGTGCGCGAGGAAGTACGCATACGCAAGGATGCGAGCGACCGCGTGGAAACGGTGCGCGACACCGTCCGGCGCGAGGACGTGGAAGTCGTCAAGGTTCCTGGCGACGGCGCCACGGCCCAGGCGGGCGGCACGCGCACGCCGAAGGTCTGACCCTGCCGCCAGGGCGCGATTTTCGCCGGCCGGCGTGGATCGTTAGCCCCTCGGCGCCGTTCAAGCGGCGCGGCCGATCGGCGTCGGAAGACGTGACAGCTCGGTCGCACGCGCGGGCCCTCACCCTCTGTTCGAAAGGTTTCCCTCCATGTCCATCATCGGCTGGCTCATCCTCGGCCTCATCGCGGGGTTCATCGGCAGCAAGATCGTCAACAAGAGCGGCGAGGGCTTGTTGCTCGACATCGTGCTCGGCGTCGTCGGCGCGGTCGTCGGCGGGTTCCTGTTCACCAGCTTCGGCGCGGCGCCGGTGACCGGGCTGAACATCTACAGCCTTGTCGTCGCCGTGGTCGGGGCCATCGTCGTGCTGGTCGTCTACCACGCGGTTTTCGGCCGCCGCACGCTGACCTGAGCGCCGGGCCAGACTGCCGAACGGGAGGCGACGGATGCGACAGACCACAGCGGCGGTGATTGCCGGTTCGGCGGTCGTGGCGGCCCAACTCACCGGCGGGCGATTCCGGCCCACGCCCGACCAGCCGCAAACCGCCGCGTGGTACCTGGCGCTGCGCAAGCCGTCTTTCACGCCGCCTGGGCCGGTATTCGGCATCGCCTGGACCCTGCTCGACACGCTGCTGGGCTATTCCGGCTACCGGCTGCTGCGCGCGGCGCCGTCGCCGCGCCGGACGGCCGCACTTGGCGCCTGGGCGGTGAACCTGCTGGGCGTCGGCGGCTTCTCTTACGTCCTGTTCGGCCGCAAGCGGCTGGACGAGGCGCTGGAGGTCACCGTCGGCATGGTTGCCTCTGCCGCCTCGGCCGCAGCACTCGCGCGTCAGGTCGACCGGCGTGCGGCCTATGCCGACCTGCCGCTGCTGGCTTGGGTGATGTTCGCGGCCGTGCTGCAGGAGGAGGTCTGGCGCCGCAACCGGTAGGGCGTCACTCGCTCTGCTTGCGCAACGCCCTGCTCAGGCAGCTGCCGGTCTCGGTGAAGCCCGTGGCCAGGCAGAAGGCGCGAAGGTCGGTCTGGCCTGCGTTCACGACGAACTGCATGTCGCCGCAGCCGGCGACCCTGGCCGCCTGCGCGGCGGCCTTGACCAGGATACGGCCGATCCCCCTGCGGCGGTCCTCCTGCCCCACGAGCAGAAGGTCGAGCTGGGCCACAAGGCGGCCGGCGAGCAGGCTGGGAAACCAGTGCAGTGCCACCAGCCCCACCGGCGGTCCCCAGTCGAGCGCCAGCAGTACCGTTCCGGCGGCGGCGCGCGCCGCGTCCAGCCGGCGGGCCAGTTCGGCGGGCGGCCATGGCCCGCCGGCCACCTCGAGCAGCGCCGACAGGCCTGCCGCGTCCGCGCCATTGGCCGCCCGCACCTCCAGGCCGCGACGCTGATTCAAGGCTTCTCCATGGTGGCGATGAGCGTCATGCTGCGGAATGCTGCGCCGTTCGTCCGTTTCCGTCCTGGCCGCCCTGCTTGCAGCCCCTGCGCCGGCGGCCGCCCGCTCCACCGAAACCATCGTGATGGTCCGGCACGGCGAGAAACCCGCCCAGGGCTTGGGCCAGCTGAGCTGCCAGGGCCTGAACCGTGCACTGGCGCTGACCGGCGTGCTGGCGCGCCGCTTCGGCAGGCCGGACGCCATCTTCGCACCCGACCCCGCCATCCGGAAGCAGGATCACGGCGTCGCCTACGACTACGTTCGGCCGCTGGCGACCATCGAACCGGCCGCAATCGCCTTCGGCCTGCCGGTCCGCGCCGACCTCGGCGTGTTCGACCTGGCGGGCCTGCAGGCGGCCCTCGGCGCTCCCTCCCTGGCCGGCAGCACCGTGCTGGTCGCCTGGGAGCACGTGCAGATCGTGGCCCTGGCGCGGCGGCTGCTGGCCGAAGCCGGCGCCGGGGCAGGCGCCGTCCCCGATTGGGACACGGGCGATTTCGACGGCATCTACGTGGTCCGCATCGTTCGCGACGGGGCCGCCCGCCGGGCCGAGTTCAGCCGCATGCGCGAAGGATTGGACGGGCTGTCCGCATCCTGCCCGCAGGCCGCGCCGAAATAACCTAGCTCACCCGCCAAGCGGGTAGATCCTCGTCTGCCCGAAGGCGTGGGCGACAAAGGCGTCCGGCGCCACTCCTGCCTCGGTTCTGGCCGCGTCCAGTGCGGTCAACGGCGCGTCGATGGCTTCGTCGGTCAGCTGGAAAGTGCCGAAATGCATGCCCACCGAACGCGCCGCGCCAAGCTCCCGATGGGCCTGCACGGCTTCGGCCGGGTTCATGTGGACCGGCGCCATGAACCAGCGCGGTTCGTAGGCGCCGATCGGCAGCAGCGCCACGCCGGGCGCGCCCAGCCGCGCGCGGATCGCGCTCCAATGCGGTCCCGCCGCCGAGTCGCCGGCAAACAGCAGCCGGCCGCCGTCAGCCTCGACCATGAAGCCGCCCCACAGGGCGCGGTTGCGATCGAACGGCGTGCGGGCCGAGAAGTGCCGCGCCGGGGTTGCGATGATGCCGAGCGGCCCGTCCGCCGCGCGGTCCCACCAGTCCAGCTCCTGCGCGTCGATCCCCGCGGCGCGCAGGGTCCGCGCGTTGCCCAGCATGGTGACGAAGCGCGGCGCGAAACGCCGCCGCAGCTCCCGCAGGCTGGGCAGGTCCAGGTGGTCGTAATGGTTGTGCGAGAGCAGCACCAGGTCGGGCCGCGGAAGGTCGGCGAGCGCGATCCCTGGCGGCCGCGCGCGCTTCGGCCCCGCCCAGGAGACGGGGGAGCACCGGGCGCTGAACATCGGGTCGGTCAGCACCACGGCGCCCGCGAAGCGCAGCAGGAACGTGGCATGGCCGATGAAGCTCACCGCCACCTCGCCGGGCGCCACGGATCCCGGCGGCGGGGGCATCTTCGGGTCGGCGACATGCTCCGGCCAGGCCGCCCGGCCGCCGGCCGCCCGCCAGCGCAGCACGTCGTCCAGCCCCTTGGGCGGGGCGCCGGGGCCTGGGTTGAAGAAGCGTTCCCCGTCGCAATGGTCGGTGAGCGGAAACCGGGTCCGGCGGGCGGGTCGGGGCGATCCTGTGGGCTGCGGCACAGCCTGCCGTAATGGCCTGCCTTGGAAAAGGCCAGGGGCGCTGCCCCATAAGCGCGAATCGAAGGTCTTTTCCCGGCGCGGTTGGGTGTGATTCG